>CAYZVY010000328.1:0-4280 GCA_964481675.1 uncultured Verrucomicrobiota bacterium | reverse complement strand
GCAAAGTAGAAGGCGAGTTGGGCATCGGAGGGAGGTGGTTTACCCGGACCATTTGCATCGAGTGGGGCACGGCATCCATGGAGGACACGGCCTGGAAAGGCCGTGCCACGCCACTCGCGAGACAAATCCATTGAAATCCGTATAAAATGACTGATCACTGATTACCGATTACTGATCACGCTCCTCAGCCCGAACCCTGAACCCCGCCCCCCCCCTTCCCCCCTCTTTTCCCCCTCCATTAAACGATTGCTCTGCCGCCCTGTTCATGGCATTCTTTAGTAAGAAGAGGTGCTGCGATGCGACTGGCTTTCATTCTGGCGCTTGCGGTCCTGTCCGGAGCCTTCCTTGGCCATGCCGAGGGCGTCCGGAACGGCAACGAATTCGCCCTGAACTACTCCCGCGGCGACAAGGCCGCCCAACGCGCCCTCCGCCTTGACTACGAGAACAAGCTCCTCACCTTCCGCTTCCTCAAGGTCATCGCCATCGCCTCCAACGCCGTGCCCAACGGCCTGCCCGTCTACACCACCATCGAGCCCTCCTCCGACTACCGCGTCATCCTCCACGCCCAGGGCGCCGTCTCCCGCACGGTCTGTGCCACCGTCGGGCTCAACGACTGCGTGACCGCCAACGGCCGCCTGCTCCCCCTCGGCACCGCCACCAACACGTTCGTCCTCGACCCCGCGGTCCTCCGCTCCAAGGACCGCGACGCCCCCAAGGGCGAAAAGGAACTGCTCCCCGAAATCGACCCCACCGCCGTGAAGTGAACACCATGAAACGACACCGCCTATCCCTCGCCTGCCTGGCCGCCGCGGCCGGCTACCTGCTCTCCGCCGCGGCCGCCTCCGCCTTCGTCCTGTTCCAAGGCGACGGCTCCGACGAACCCGGCTTCGTGGCCCCCAGCGTCGGCAAGCCCCCGCCCCCGCCGCCGGCCCACATGTCCTCGGCCGAGAGCTACATCCCCTACCCAGGCCCGCCCGTCGTGCCGCAGGCCCGCTCCGAAAAGAAGAAGCCGCCGTCGCCGCCCGTCATGTTCACCAAGCTGACCTCGCCCAACGGGCCGATGGACTGGTGCACCCGGCCCAACGACCTGAACAACCTGCTCAAGAGCATGAAGGAGAACGTCAACATCCACTTCACCGCCGAGGTCAAGGCGCTGGGCGAAGTGGACCTGGACCCCGACCGCAACCCGATCCTCTACCGCAGCGGCCACTTCCACTTCTCCTTCACCCCGCAGGAGCGCGAGCGCCTGCGCCAGTACCTGCTCTCCGGCGGCATGCTGATCCTCAACACCGGCATGGGCTCCAAGCCCTTCTATGATTCCGCCATCCGCGAGCTCCAGGCCATCTTCCCCGAAGCGCCCCCGCGCCGCCTCGGGCCCGACCACCCCGTGTTCCACTCCTACTACGACCTCAACCGCGTCGACTACCGCTCGGGCGTCCGCAAGGCCGGCTACGGCGGCTCGGAGCCGTGGTTCGACGGGATCACCGTCGGCTGCCGCACCGTGGCCATCGTCTCGCGCTGGGGCATGGAGATCGGCTGGGACGCCGTGGAGGACGACACGATGATGGGCTACAGCATCGAGTCGGCCCGCCAACTCGGCGTGAACCTGATGTCCTACGCCGTGGCGGAGCGCGCCTGGGCCAAGGGCGCCGCCCACGCCATCCAGCTCGTGGACGCCTCGGCCCCCTCCATGGGCAAGATGAGCATGGTCCAGGTTATGTACGACGGCGAGTGGAAAACCCGCCACTCCGGCCTCTCGATCCTGCTGAACCAGTTCAACCAGAAGACCGAGATCCCCGTGAAATTCGCCCACGGCGAAATGCGCATGACCGATCCGCGGATCTTCGACAGCCCGCTCCTCTACCTCACCGGCCACGAGGACTTCTCGCTCAAGGACGACGAGGTGGCCGCCCTGCGCGAATACCTCAAGCGCGGCGGCTGCCTCTTCGCGGAAGCCTGCTGCGGCCGCAAGGCCTTCGACGCCGCCTTCCAGCGCGAGATGGCCCGCGTGATGCCGGGCGTGTCGCTCGGTCCCATCGCCGCCCGCAACGGCCTGTTCACCATGCCCAACCCGCTCGCTACCGTGGGGGTCACCCCCGCGCTGGCCGCCCAGCTGGGGAACAAGAACGCCATCGAGCCGCGCCTCATGGGCCTCGAGCTCAACGGCCACTTCGCCATCGTCTACAGCCCCTACGGCCTCGCCGGCGGCTGGGAACTCTCCCAAAGCCCCTATGCCTTCGGTTACGACGACGCCAGCGCCATGAAGGTCGGCGAGAATATCCTGATGTATGCCATTACCCAGTAAACGCCCCGCCATCCTCCTGCTCCTGCTGGCGCTGGCGGCCCCGCTCGCGGCCGCGGACTCGGACGAAGACCTCTTCGGCCGCCTCTATCGCCTGAACCTGAACACGGCCACCGGCGAAGCCGCCCTCGCCGCCCAGGCGGGCCAAACGGCGGCCGCCCTTCCGCCCGGCCCCTACCGCGGCGCCGCCCAGGCCATCCAGGCCTGGCGCCTGATCCGCGCCGGCCAGAACGCCCCGGCCGCCGCCCTCTACAAAGGCCTTCTCGCCGACCCCGCCACCCCCGCCCCGCTCGCCGAGCTGGCGCGCCGCTGGCTGACCCGCCTCGACCGCGAGGAGGTCCGCGCCGCCCTGCAGAACGCCTGGACCCATACCATCCGCTACCCCGACACGCTCGACGCACTCCCCGCGCCCCGGCCGCCCCTCAAGGACCGCTGGGACCGTCCCTGGCTCTACAAGCCCCGCACCCTGAAGCTGCTCAAGAGCGACGCCCAGCGTTACGACCTGCAGAGCACGGCGCTGGAGGCCGACTCCGACCTCGCCCCCGCCGCCGCCCGCCCCTGGCCCGCCGCCCTGCCCATCCGCCCCGTCTCCGTGGCGTCGGTCGCCGGCTCCAGCACCCTCGTCACCTTCGAAACCGTGGACCGCACGCCGGTCGAGAAGCCGACCCTCACCGAGGGAAAGTCCTGGAACGGCATCGCGCTGATCAAGGTGGGCCCCAAGGCGCTCCTCATCGTCAGCGGCGATTACGTCCACCTCCCCCTCAACAACGGAAAGTAAGCATGTCCCGCGGAATCGCCTCCTTCCTCTCGCCCGACGAGCTGCAGCGGCTGGGCCGCCTGGCGCTCCAGTCGCGCTCGATCGTGGAAGGCAACCTCGCCGGCCGCCACCGCAGCCCCCTCAAGGGCGCCAGCTCCGAATTCGCCGACCACCGCTCCTACTTCCCCGGCGACGACCCCCGCCACATCGACTGGAAGGTCTTCGGCCGCACCGAGCGCTACTTCGTCCGCCGCTACGAGGAGGAGACCAACCTCCGCGTCTACCTCGTCATCGACCGCAGCGCCTCCATGGGCTACGGCTCCGGCGCCGCCGGCTCCAAGTACGCCTTCGCCTGCCGCCTGGCCGCCGCCATCGGCTACGTGGTGCTCAAGGCCAAGGACTCCGTGGGGCTCTACCTCTACAGCGACAAGATCACCGCCGCCATGGGCGCCCGCAACTCCTACCGCCACCTCGACAACCTGCTGGCCGTCCTCTCCGAGCAGAAGCCCGGCAAGGCCACGGAGACGGCCGCCACCCTCCACCAGGTGGCCGAGTCGGTCCGCAAGCGCGCCCTCATCGTCATCTTCTCGGACCTCTTCGACGAGGGCGAGGAGCTCCGCAAGGCGCTGGCCCACTTCCGCAAGCAGCGCCACGACGTGATCCTCTTCCACGTGCTCGACCCCGCCGAGATCGACTTCCCCTTCGCCAAGGGGGCCGAGTTCGAGGACCTGGAGTCGGGCGAGAAGATGCCCATCGACCCGCGCCGCCTCGCCGACGAGTACCGCCGCGTCTTCGCCGCCTTTCTCGACGCCTGCCGCAAGCCCTGCTCCGAGCTGAACATCGACTACCGGCTCGCCCGCACGGACCAGAGCGCGGAGCTCTTCGCGCGGGCCTACCTCGAAGAACGGAAACGCCTCTCCAAGTGACGACCTGAACCATGTGGACCTTCCTCAACATGCCGTTCCTATGGGCAGCACTCGCGGCCCTCCTGCCGCTTGTGCTGCACCTCCTGCAGCGCCGGCGCGTGGTCCGCGTGCCGTTCAGCACCCTCCGCTTCCTCAAGCTCGCCGAAAAGAAATCCTCCAGCCGCATCCGCCTCGAGAACTTCCTGCTCTGGCTCCTGCGCACGCTCCTCGTGCTCTTCATCACCCTGGCCTTCGCCGGCCCCACCCTGCGCGCCGCCGGCCTCCGCTGGGCCGGCTTCTCCCCCCGCGACGTCGC
>CAYZVY010000327.1:0-4281 GCA_964481675.1 uncultured Verrucomicrobiota bacterium | reverse complement strand
GCTTCCGTGGCGGGCACTTCCACAACCGCCTTGCCGGTTTCGAGCTCGATGAGCGGCTGATCCACGGCCACCTTGTCGCCAGGTCCCGCCAGGACTTTCACCACCGTGATGGACTCGATGTTCTTGCCCAATTCGGGAACCTTCAATTCGGTCAACATGGCAGCGGTCTCCTTACGCAAGCACCGGGTCAGGCCCGTCCGTGCGAATGTTCAGCGCCTGCTGGGCGCCGGCCAGGTCCTGGCGCGGGAGGTCGCCCTTCTCCGCCAGGGCGCATAGGGCCGCATAGGCAATGTGCGCGGCATCCACCTCAAAAAACTCCCGCAGCGCCGGGCGTCCGTCGCTGCGCCCGAACCCGTCCGTGCCGAGCGCCACGAAGGGCGGCTTGCACCAGCGGCTGATCGACGCCGGCAGGGCGGCCACATAATCGCTGGCGGCAATCACCGGCAGACCCGCACCGTTCAAGCACTGCGCCACATGCGATTGCCGGGCCTCCCGGCCGGGATGCAGCCGATTCCAGCGCTCCACCGACGCGCCATCGAGGTACAGGGCCTTGTAACTGGTGGCGGACCACACATTCGACTCGACCTTGAACTGGTCCCGCAACAGTTCCTGCGCCTTCAGCACTTCCCGCAGAAGGGTTCCGCTCCCCAGGAGTTGCACCCGGGCCCCCTCCCGCTGCCCGAGTGCGTACAGCCCTTTCAGGATGCCCTCGCGGCAGCCTTCCGGCAGGCGGGGCTGGGGGTAGTTCTCGTTCATGATCGTGATGTAGTAGAAGACATCCTCCTGCTCCTGGAACATGCGCCGCATGCCGTCCTGGATGATGACGGCCAGCTCATACGCATAGGCCGGATCATAGGCCATGAGATTGGGCACCGTCATGGCGAGGAGGTGGCTGTTGCCGTCCTGGTGCTGCAGCCCCTCCCCTGCCAGCGACGTGCGGCCCGCCGTCGCCGCCATCAGGAATCCCCGGGTACGGCTGTCGCCCGCCGCCCAGATCAGGTCGCCCACCCGCTGCAGGCCGAACATGCTGTAGAAGGTGAAGAACGGAATCATGGCGATCCCGTGGTTGGCGTAGGCCGTACCCGCGGCAATGAACGACCCCATGCAGCCTGCCTCGGTGATGCCCTCCTCCAGGATCTGCCCGTCCGTGGCCTCGCGATAGTACAGCAGGTTCGCCTTGTCCACGGGCTCGTAAAGCTGGCCGGGATGGGAGTAAATGCCGCACTGCCGGAACAGGGCCTCCATGCCGAACGTCCGTCCCTCGTCCGGGATCATCGGGACGATATGGCGGCCGATGGACTCCTCTTTCAACAGTTTCGCCAGGATCCGCACAAAAGCCATGGTCGTCGACACGGACCGGTCCCCCGTGCCCTCGAAGAACTCGCGCAGCACGTCGTCGGACGGCGCCGCCAGTGCCGGCCCCTTGCGTTCGCGCCGCGGGATGAACCCGCCCAGCGCCTTGCGCCGTTCCTGCAGGTATTTCATCTCGGGGCTGTCGTCCGCAGGCCGGTAGAACGGCAGCCGGGCCACCTCGTCATCAGACAACGGTATGTTGAAGCGCGTGCGGAAATAGCGCAGCCCTTCCTCGTTGATCTTCTTCTGCTGATGCGTGTAGTTGAGACCCTCTCCGCTTTCGCCGAGGCCGAACCCCTTGACCGTCTTGCAGAGAATCACGGTGGGCGACCCCGTATGCGCCATGGCCGCCGCGTAGGCGGCATGGACCTTCACGGGATCGTGCCCGCCGCGGCCCAGCGACTTGAGCTCATCATCCGTGTAATGCGCCACGCGCTGCAGCAGCTCCGGGTATTTGCCGAAGAAATCACGGCGCATGTAATCGCCGGGTTCCACGATGTACTTCTGGTACTGGCCATCGACGACCTCCTGCATGCGGCGGACCAGCAGCCCGTCTGTGTCGCGGGCCAGCAACGCGTCCCACTCGCTGCCCCAGATGACCTTGTTCACATTCCACCCGGCGCCGCGGAACGCCGCCTCCAATTCCTGGATGATCTTGCCGTTACCGCGCACCGGCCCGTCCAGGCGCTGCAGGTTGCAGTTCACGACAAAGACCAGGTTGTCGAGGTGTTCGCGCGCGGCCAGCGTGAGGGCGCCCAGCGATTCCGGCTCATCGGTCTCCCCGTCACCCAGGAAGGCCCAGACCTTCTGGTCCGAAGGGGCCTTCAGACCGCGGTCCTCGAGGTACTTGATGAACCGCGCGTGGTAGATCGCCATGATCGGGCCCAGGCCCATCGACACCGTCGGGAACTGCCAGAAGTCCGGCATCAGCCACGGATGCGGATACGAAGACAGCCCGGGCGTGGCATGCAACTCGTGGCGGAAATTGGACAGCTGATCCTGGGAAATCCGGCCTTCCATGAAGGCGCGCGCATAGATGCCGGGCGAGCTGTGGCCCTGGAAATAGACGAGATCACCGGGCCGGTCCGCGGTCGGCCCCCGGAAGAAATGATGCATCCCCACTTCAATGAGCGTGGCCGCCGAAGCGTAACTCGCGATATGACCGCCGATGCCTTCCTCTTCGCGATTCGCCCGCACGACCATCGCCATCGCGTTCCAGCGGATCAGGCTGGTGATCCGTTCCTCCATCTCGCGGTGCCCCGGATAAGGGGGCTGCTGGTCGGGCGCGATGGTGTTCAGGTAGGCCGTATTGGCCGTAAAGGGCAGCCGCACGCCCGCCGTCTGCGCATGCAACGAGACATCGTTCAGCACCTGCCCGGCACGTTCGGGCCCGGATCGTTCCAGCACTTCGTCGAACGACTCCAGCCATTCGCGCGTTTCAAGCTCCGTCTCGCCCGGCATCGGCCGGCCCGGCTGGTTTGCCTCCATGGTTCGTCTCCTGCGTTTGGGCGCCAACAAGCCGCGGCGGCCTCGCCGCCTCGCGGCGCAACACCGGCATGATATACTTCCCCGCCGTCTCCGCAAAGCGAACTCTCGGGCCCAAACCGTCTTGACGCGCCCGCCGCCGGGTGTTACGTTTCTTTCAAAAGGTCACACGATGAAAACACCTTCGCTTTGCAGGTTCAGCATCTCGATGGCCGGGGACCTGGTCGACCAGCTCGACGCCATGGTCAAGGCCCAGGGCTACGCCAACCGCTCCCAGGCCGTCGCCACCATGGTCCGGGCCGACCTCGTGGAGCATCACGGTCAGACCGGAACCCAGGACATCGCCGGAACCGTCACCCTCGTCTACGACCACCATAAGCGCAATATCCAGGCGCTGTTGACGGATATTCAGCACGAGCACGGAGATCTGATCATCGCCACCCTGCACGTCCACCTCGACCATCATAATTGCATGGAAGTGCTCGCCGTCCGCGGCCGCGCAGACGCCATCAAGGCCTTCACCGACGAACTGATCGCCGCGAAAGGCGTCAAACACGGAAAGCTCACGGTAACAACAACAGGAAAGGATCTCGAAGCATGAGCAGGAGCACACAGGGGGTCATGTTTGTCTGGCTGCTGACCGGAGCCACGGCATGGGCGGGACGCCCGCTGACCATCGACGATGCCGATGCCGTGGATGTCCGCCAGGTGGAAGTCGAGGCGGGTGCCTGCTACGAGCATGATTCCGAGTGCGATCATTGGGACGTGCCCTTCGGCGTAACCCTCGGCGTGGTTCCCGGGGTCGAAGCCGGTATCGGGTTCGGCAGCCAGTTCGAAGAACGTACCGAGGTGATTGATGCCATGGGCGCGGAGGATCGGGTGCATGAACACGGCATCGGCGATCTGATCATCGGCGCCAAATGGCGGTTTCTCGAAGAATCGCACGGGGTACCCCGGCAAGCCTTGGCGCCTTCGGTGAAGTTTCCGACCGCCGATGACGACAAGGGCATGGGCAGCGGCCAGACGGACTACGATCTGACCTGGATCGCCTCGAAGTCGATTGGGGAAAGAGGGGGCGCCCATGCCAATGTCGGCTACTCCTGGATCGGAACCCCTCCGGACGAGGATGTCGGCGACATCGTTCACGGCGGCCTGGCCCTGGATTATCAGGTGACGGCGCCAGTCCAGTGGATCGGCGAAGTGTTCGCCGCAAAAGAATTGCAGGACTCAACCGAGACAGCCGTGCAATTCACTTCCGGGCTGCGGTGGAATCCCATCGAAAGCGTGACCGTGGATATGGCCGGCGGTTCCCGGATTAGCGGCGAAGCCCCCGACCTGATCGTGACCGCAGGCCTGACCTGGGCCTTCGGTTCCACCCATCCGGAAACGAAGTGAGAAAGGATCCAGAGACATGCACATGGCAGATGCGTTGATTTCCCCGGC
>CAYZVY010000326.1:0-4292 GCA_964481675.1 uncultured Verrucomicrobiota bacterium | reverse complement strand
CAGGTGGTCCAGGTTCTCCCGGTGCCCGGTGGCCAGGTTGTCGAACACCTTCACGTCATGCCCCCCGGCCGCCAGCGCCTCCACGATGTGCGACCCGATGAACCCCGCCCCGCCCGTTACCAGATACGTCGCCATGTCATGCCGCTCCCGTTTTGCCCGATCCCAGCCGCTCGCCCGCATACTTGCGCTGGCGGATCGGCTCCCACCACCAGCGGTTGTCCAGATACCACTGCACCGTCTTGCGCAGGCCCGTCTCAAAGGTCTCCCTCGGCCGCCAGCCCAGCTTCGCGCGCAGCTTGGTCGAGTCAATGGCATACCGCTTGTCGTGCCCCGGCCGGTCGGGCACGAACGCGATCAGGTTCCGCCGCGGGGCCGCGGCCGGCCGCAGGTCGTCCAGGATGTCGCAGATGATCTGCACCACCTGGAGGTTCGTCCGCTCGTTCCCGCCGCCCACGTTGTAGGTCTCGCCCGGCACGCCCGCCTCCGCCGCCAGGAGCAGGGCGCGCGCGTGGTCCTCCACGTGCAGCCAGTCGCGGATGTTGTCCCCTTTTCCGTATACCGGCAGCGGCTTGCCCTCGAGCGCGTTCAGGATGATCAGCGGGATCAGCTTCTCGGGAAAATGGTACGGCCCGTAGTTGTTCGAGCAGTTCGTGATCAGCGACGGCAGGCCGAAGGTGTGATGCCAGGCCTTCACCAGATGGTCGGACGCCGCCTTGCTGGCCGAGTAGGGCGACCGCGGGTCGTAAGGCGTGGTCTCCGTGAAAAAGCCCGCCGGGCCGAGGCTGCCGTAGACCTCGTCGGTCGAGACATGCAGAAACCGGAACGCGTCGCGAGCCGCCCCGCCGAGCGTGTCGCGGTAGCCCCGCGCCGCCTCCAGCATGGCGTAGGTCCCCACCACGTTCGTCTCGATGAAGGCCGCGGGCTTGTCGATCGACCGGTCCACGTGCGACTCCGCCGCCAGGTGGATGACCACCTGCGGCTTGTACTCGGCGAACAGCCGCGACACCGTCGGCCCGTCGGCCACGTCGCCCTGGAAAAAGCGGTAGCGCGGGTCGCCGGACGCCTCCCTCAGCGACTCCAGGTTCCCCGCATAGGTCAGCTTGTCCAGGTTCAGGACCGCGTGCGGCGTTTCGCGGACCAGCAGGCGCACGAGCGCCGACCCGATGAACCCCGCCCCGCCCGTCACCAGGAACCGTTTTCCCTCGCTC
Organism: uncultured Verrucomicrobiota bacterium; assembly: GCA_964481675.1. GTDB lineage: Bacteria > Verrucomicrobiota > Kiritimatiellia > CAIKKV01 > CAIKKV01 > CAIKKV01. Next base: position 3,084 of record CAYZVY010000326.1, on the reverse strand, counting down.
ATGCGGACGCTCCTTCCCCGAGGTTCAGCGCCAGGGCGGTCAGGAAGTCGCGGTTGTCCGCGCCCAGGTAGCGCAGGGTCCCGCCCATCCGGCTGAACGTTTTGTTGTAGCGTTGATAATAGGCCGGCGACTCCATGGGCGGCTCGCCCTGGCTCCAGTCCCAGGTCGACTCCGCCAGGTCCACGACCATCAGGTAAAACCGCTCCAGGGTGCGCCCCGCGCGCAGCGCCGTGTTGCGAGCCATGGACAGCGATTTCTCGAAGATCATCGGCGACATGACGGCCGAGCCGATCGACAGGTAGACGCCGCCCTCGAGCTGCGAGACGCCGTGCGCGAAGCGGAGGAAGTCGCGCTCCGCCGTCCGGCCGATGGCGGCGCCGCAGCTGAGCGGATGGGTGTAGATGATGTCGTGGCCGATCATCGGATGGCCGGTGAACGGAATGCCCAGCCGGTAGGCGGCGGCCTGGATGCTGTATTTCTTGAAGGGGTGCGGCACGGCCAGCCAGCCCTGGGGAATGCCGGTGCGGGTCAGGGCGGAGAGCAGGTCGGCGGCGCCGGCGGCCTTGGCGGCCGCCGCGTGGCCATCCGGGGCGTGGGCAATCTCGGCCAGCAGGGGCGCCTGGCGCGGCACGTCGTGCCCGCCGCGGGCGATGAGGCGGCCGATCGACTCGCCGTAGCCCAGCCCGTCGCGCGCACCGAGGAGCAGCGCGAGGTTGATGTGGAAGCCGGTCTCCTGCCACAGGCCGAACGTGCCGTTGGCGACATTGGCCTTCACGTCCTCGCTCGTCTCGCCCTGGAACGCGTATTCCCAGTCGTGGATGATCCCCGCCCCGTTCGTGGCCAGGTGGGTCAGCCACCCCTTCTCCATCAGGCGGATGAAGACGGGGCCCAGCCCGTTCTTGACGCTGTGCGCGCCGAAGGCGGCGATGACGGGCCGGCCGGCCTGGCGGGCCTGGCGGATCCGGTCCGCCGCCTCGGCCACGGCCTGGCAAAACGGCTCGTCGGCGCGGCCGGGCGCATCGCCGGGTTTCACCTGGTCCCGCTCGATGGAGGCGCGGTTGACCCGGTCCCGGAGGCTGAGCAGGCGCAGCCGCGAACGATCGAATTCAGGTACTGGCACGGTCATCCGGGGGTCTCCTTGAGAAGCTGTTTTTTCAATTCAAGATAGCGGGCCGTATACCGCGGGCCCATCTGCGACTCGCGGTGGTCGAAGCCGAACGCCCGGCGCTTGACGCCCAGCACCGGCGGCGCCTGGATGCGCTTGGCCACGCCCATGCCCTGGTACTGGTTCCACCAGCGCTCGAGGTCGGCGATGAACGCGGCGGCATCGGGGAAACGGGCCGCCACGCGGCCGGCATACCCGATCTTCTCCTCCAGCGCGCCGGCGGCGTACCACGCGAGGATGTCCTCGGGCGTGGTGCGGTTCCAGGCTTCCACCCAGCTGCGGAACAGGCAGTCGTGATAGGGATACTGAATCGGATCGCCCTTCCCCTCGTCCACGTTCTGCGCGGGGCTCAACTCCGCCGATGGCGTGACGGTGAAGATCCCCTCCGGAATAACGGGCCGGCCGTAGACGACGTCGTTCAGGTGGCGGGCCAGGGCGTAGACCTCGCCCTTCCACAGGTCGGCGATATTGGCCAGCCAGCCGCCGAGGTCGCCATAAAGGGTCGAATAGCCCACGGTCAGCTCGGACTTGTTGGCGTTGCAGGTGAATACGCCGCCGGCGGAGGCGGCCACGGCTGCCAGGATGCGGGCCGACCTGTCGCGGGCCTGGATGTTCTCCAGGACAAATGGCGTCAGGCTGATCGTCTCGAGAAGCCCGCCGTCGGCGCTGTCCAGCCGAAGCCCGCCCATCTGCCGGACCGTGGCCTCCACCGAGGGCTGGATCGGGATTTCGCCATAGGGGCAGCCGAGGGCGCCGGCCACGCCGGCGGCCAGGCCGCGCGTCGTGTTCGACGTGAAGGGCCCCGGCATGTTGACCAGGATCACATCTTTCGCCGGCAGCAGGTGGCGGTAGAGAGCCGCGACCACGGCGGAGTCGATGCCGCCCGAGAGGCCCACCACCACGCGGGACACCCCGAGCTGCTTCATGAAGCGCCGGGTGCCGGTGGAAATGGCGCCGAACAGATCGGAAACCGTATCCTCCTTGAGCTCGATGGCCCGGCCGAACGGAGCCGCGCGATCGGCCGGCAGGTCGACCGTCAGCAGCCCCTCCTCGAAGGCCGGGAGGCCGTCCGCGATCCGGCCGCCCGGGCCGTAGACGGCGGAGGCGCCGTCGAAGGTGAAGACGGTCTTGCCGTTGTTCTGGATGCCGACGGCGTTGACGTAGGCAATGGGCAGGCCGAACTCGGAGGCGCGGGCCGAGAAGAGGCGGTTGCGCTTGTGGTTCTTGTTAAAAGTGTAGGGCGAGCAGCTGATGTTGACGAGCAGGTCGACGTCGCCGCGGGCCGCCATCACGCGGAGGGGCGAGAAGCCGTAGTCGTCGTCCCAGGCATCCTCGCAAAGGGAACAGCCGAGCCGGCCGGCCGCCGTGGAAACCGGCACCACGAGGTCCGCGGGGTTGCGGCCGCGCTCCAGGGCCAGCTTGCGCAGGTCGTAGAAGTGGCGGCTGTCGTCGAACTCGCGGTAGTTCGGCATGAGCGACTTCATGACGAACGGGTAGCCCAGGCCGTTGTCGGGGACCAGCAGGCGGCCGTTCTCGGCGATGAAGAGGCCGTTGTACTTGCGGACGCGGCCATCCTCGTTCTTGCGGGACCAGTCGACCGCGATGTTGCCGAAGAGGACGGTGAGGCCGGCGGAGGCGGCGGTGACGGCGGCGCCGCAGGCCTCGCACTCGCGCAGGAAGGCCGCCCGCTCCCACTCGTCGCCCAGCAGGTAGCCGGGGATGGCCATCTCGGGGAACAGGACCAGCGAGGCGCCGGCGGCGCGAGCCTCGCCGATCAGGGCCAGGATGCGGGCGGTGTTGTCGGCCGGCCGGCCGGGCTTGACGTCAAGCTGGGCCAGGGCCAGGCGGAGCGGATTGGGGCGACGCGGTTCCATTTCCGCTATTATGCCCGCTTCGTTCCAAAAGGCAAGACGGCTGAA
>CAYZVY010000325.1:0-4318 GCA_964481675.1 uncultured Verrucomicrobiota bacterium | reverse complement strand
GCCCTACCCGCTTCGCGCAAAGTCATTCACGAAGAGCCGCCGCCGCGCCATTCCCTACCCGCTTCGCGCAACGCCCTGCGCCATCCATTCGCGAAGAGCCGCCGCCACATCACGCCCGAACAGGCGCGCCGTTCCAGCGTTGACCTCTTTCCCGTTCGCATTGGCATACGACAGCTCGAGACTGGTCCCCACGCGCACGCCCGGCAGTTCGGACGTCCAGCTGCTGCACGTCTTTCCGCCGGTCTGGTTGGCGGCCGTGTTCCAATCCTGCCCGAAGGGCAGGTTGTCTTTGAGATCGTAAACCAGCGGCCCCGCCTGCACGCGCTGCAGGATGCGGCAAAAATCCTGGGCGCGCTCCCAGTTGGCCGTGTTCTGGCCGCCGACGAAATAGATGGCCTCATTGCGATCGCCCCGGATCCACGGGCAGTGCATGTCCAGCGCGAAGCGCAACCGGACCCCGGCCCACAGCGGCACCTTCTCCCGGATGGCACGGGTGGTCTCGTGAATCGCCGCTTCCGAATAATCCCGGTTATGATCGCGCGGCGCCCGGTTCTTGCCCTGGTCCCCCTGCTCCACGCCATCCTTATCCACAAACGGGATCGCCAGGAACTCCACATTCTCCCGCAGCCAGGCGCCGGGTCCGGCGCCGGTGAGGACCGTTTCCATGAGGCCTTCCAGCGCATAGCTGGCCATCATCTCGCAGCAGTGATGGCGGGCGGTCAGATACACCTTCTGCGGCGCCTTCCCGTCGAGCCGCCCGAACCGGATCCACTCCGCCTTCCGCCCCTTGCCGGTGACGCACAGAACACCGCGATCCAGGTTGGGATTGCCCGGAAACCGGTCGAGGAACCGGTTCAAATTGGCCTCCACATACGGCATACCGAATGAAAAGCGGACGTCCTCGACGCCGGCCGGCACGGCATAGCGGAAGGTCTTGCCCTCCACCACCCCCATGCCCAGCCACTGCCAGGTCCATCCGCCGTCCAGGCTGACAGCCGGCCCCAGGGCGCCGATCACGTTGCTGGCGGTGAAATTGACCGTGAGCGTGCGGCCGGCCGCGCCGGTGACGCGGAAATACCAGTAGAACCAGTCGGTCACCGTATCGCGCAAATCCTGGCGCACGTTCAGCGTGTCGCCCGCGATGGAATCGACGATGATGTTGCCGCCGGGAAAGTCGGCGTCGACGCGAACATCCTGATGACTCATGTTTTTCACCCGTTTGGCATGATGGACTCGCGGGAGCTCGTCCCTCCGGATGAAAGGCGCCTATCATCCGGAGGGACGAGCTCCCGCGAGTCCGCCACATGCCTGTTTCTACTCCATCGCCTCCCGTGGGACCAGGAGGGATTCCGGCCTTAAGCTGAACCAAGGCGGCACGCCCGTCAAGGTGAATACCGCCGTCCCGTTGACTTCCCCTCCTCCTCCTAGATGAGGCCGGAGACGGCCAGGTAACGCCAGGCCACATGGGTGTAGGCGGAATCACGGACGGGCATTTCCTCGAATTCGGGCAGGGCCGCGAGCCGGCCTTCCATCAGATCCTCCAGCCGCCGGTCCAGTTCGTTGAACCGTTCCCGCTGGCCGCCGAAGCGCACCTGGATGGTCTCCAGCCCGAACGGCTTGTTGCGCCGGAGCCACTGGCGGCGAAACGACTCCATCAGGCGATCCAGTGCGCGGGCGGCCGCCTTGCACCGGGTCCGGGCCGTTTTCAGGCCTTCCACATCGCGCGCCGGATAGGCGGCGTCGATCGCCTCGTTGAGCCGGATCCTGGCGCGGCAGAACTCCAGCAACCGGCAGGCGTGGGCCAGGTCGACGGGCTCCTCGACCGTCTTCACGGGCGCCAGCTTGCGCAGAATCCGGCCATAGTGGGCGTCCATCGCCTTCCAGCCGCCGGCATTCTTCAGCGTCTCATTGCGCCAGGCCACGCGCAGAAGAGGATCGTCCCACACCAGCACCATGGGATGGATGCCGTCGTTCATCGCGGCCGCGTCCATGACCGCATCATAATCCGACCCGCAAATGGCCTTGAACCGCTGCGACAGACTGTCCGGGGCCGGGTTCGCCCCGGTCCGGTACGCCTCCTCCGCGGCCTGGGCCAGGCCGGCCAGGGCGGAGTCGAACTCGCAGTAGGCGCCGTCGTCGCCCCACAGGCAGACGACCAGCTCGCGCAGGCCGGTCTCCCGGCAGGCGGCGAGGCAGGCGTTGACCGGCGTCTCGGACCGCAGCAGCCAGGGGCGCTGGACCGTGCCGACGGCGGTGGCCATGACGGGCTCGGAGCCGAGGGCGCGATGGCGCCGGATCCACTCCGTGTAGAAAGCGGGGTCCGTGTGGTCGTAATCCCAGTAGACCAACTGCACGGACGGGGGGATGGCGGCCTTCACGTCGTCGGGAATGCGGCAGGCGGGGTCGTAGTAGTCGTGGGTGGCGCTGCCCATGCGGAAATACATGTCCGACCAGATCATGGGCCTGACGCCGTGGCGCGCGCAGAGGGCGGAGACGCGGCCGAGGTGCTCGTTGAAAAGGTCGTACCCGCGCTTGTACCCGTTTTGATTCATGTAGCGGCCGCGGCCCAGGTCGAAGGTTTCGTCCATGCCGATGTGCAGGCGCCGGCTGCGGAAGGCGGAGCGCCAGAAGGCGATCATCTTGTCGACCAGCGCGTAGGTCTTCTCCTCCCCCACCATGAGGACGGAGGCGGTGTCGCGCACGGCGCCGTATTCGGGCCAGCGCAGGAGCTGCTCGAGGTGGCCCAGCACCTGGATGCAGCCGATCATCTCGATGCCGAGGGCGGCGGCGCAGGCGTCGATGTCGCGCAGCTCCTCCAGGGTATAGCGCCCGCGGCGGTAGCCGAAGTAGTCCTCGCCCGGCAGCTCATAGGTATTCTCGGTGTAGAGCATGGCCATGTTGTAGCCCATCAGGGCGAGCTGCCGGAGCCAGCGCTTGACGTGCTCGGGCGTCATGACGGCGTTGCGGGAGCAGTCGAGCATGATGCCGAAGGTGTCGAAGGACGCCCGTTCGTCCAGGCGGCCGCCGGGGGGCACCAGGCCGCTCAGCACCGCGCCCAGGCCGCGGAGGGCCGGGGCCGTGCCGCCGTGGCGGATGCGGACCGTCTCGTGGTCCCGGATGATCTCCAGGCGGCCCGCGTCGGGAACCGCCTCAAAATGGACCGTCAGCTCATCGGGTGTCCGCTCCGCCTCCGTCCGGACCAGCGGGTAGTCCGGCGCGAGCTGATCGACGGCTTCGGCGAGTGATGGGGTCAAGCCGGCTGCGTGCAGGTAAAGCTTCATGCGGACAGTAAATCACGCAGCCACGCGTCCGGCAATAGGCAAAGTGCGACGAACGGACCATGCGCCTGACTTACCCTTGAATGTGGGAGCGCGGCACCGTCCGCGCGATCATGCGCCAGCAAGCCCCTTCTCGCGCCACGGTGTGGCGCTCCCACCTCCTGACGTCAAGCCTGTCGCTCGTTCTTAGTTTACACCGCCTCCCCGCCATGGCAGAATAACCCTTTTCACAACGTTCGCATTGCGGGAGCTGACCATGGCCAAGATCACATTTCTGGGAGCGGGAAGCACGATGTTCGCCAAGCGCCTGCTGGGCGATTGCATGCTGACTCCGGCGCTGCGGGACAGCCACCTGGCCCTGTACGATATCGACGCCGGCCGCCTGCGGCAGTCCAAGGCCATTGTGGACGTGATGAACCGCAAGCTGAACCGCGGCCGCGCCACCGTCACCGCCCACCTCGGCGTCAAAAACCGCCGGGCCGCGCTGCGCGGCGCGAACTACGTGATCAACGCCGTGCAGGTCGGCGGCGCCCGGGCCATCCAGCTCGACCACGAGATCCCCCGCCAGTACGGCCTGCAGCAGACGGTGGGCGACACCCTGGGCGTGGGCGGCATCTTCCGCGGCCTGCGCACCATTCCCGTGATGCTGGATTTCGCGGCCGACATCGAGGCGGTCGCCCCCGGCGCCTGGATGCTCAACTACACGAATCCCATGGCCATCCTGAGCGGCGCCATGCTCCGCGGGACCGGCATGAAGTATGTCGGGCTCTGCCACTCTGTCCAGGGCTGCGTCCGCGGCCTCATGCTGCGCCTCGGCCTGCTGAAGGACGTGCACGAGGAGGTGGCCATCACCCACATCGCCACGGCCGACCCGGGCCACCGCCTGCAATGGACCATCGCGGGCATCAACCACCAGGCCTGGCTGCTGAAGGTCACCGACAACGGCAAGGACTTCTACCCCGAGCTCAAGCGCCGGGCCGCCTCAATGAACCGCGAGGCGCTCAAGCCGGGCGGGAAGAAGCACGACAACATGGTCCGCC
>CAYZVY010000324.1:0-4378 GCA_964481675.1 uncultured Verrucomicrobiota bacterium | reverse complement strand
CTTGCGGCACAAGATCCTAAGTCTTGCGTGTCTGCCAATTTCACCACTCGCCCGCTGGAAAAAAGCCGAGCATAACAGGAAGGATCACGTCGTGCCATATAAAGTATTTAATTCGGACGAGGCCGCGGCCTATCTCCATGTGCCGCGGGAGGTGCTCGACCGCCTGGTGAAGAACAAGGAGATCCCGTTCCAGGTTCAGGCCGGGCGGGTGGTCTTCACGCGGTACGACATCGACGCCTGGGCCTCCCAGCGCATCCTGCGCCTCTCGGGCGAAAACCTGGACCGCTACCACCAGGCCTCCACCCGGGCCCGGGACGAGGGGACGACGACCATCATGCCCGGGCTGGTCCAGGCCCGCTGGATCGAGCCGGCTCTCAAATCGAAAACCTCCAGCGCCGTGCTGCGCGACATGGTCCAGGTGGCGGAGCGCTCCGAGAAGCTGTGCGATGCGCGCCAGCTGCTCACCCTTCTGGAGGAGCGCGAGGAGCTGTGTTCCACGGCCGTGCCCGGCGGGCTGGCGCTGCTGCACCCGCGGCAGCACACGCCGTTCATGTTCATGGACTCCTTTATCGCGGTGGGCCGCACCCTGTCGGGCGTGCCGTTCAGCGCGCCGGATGGCGGGCTGACCGACCTCTTTTTCCTGATCGGCTGCGGCGATGACCGGGCCCACCTCCACATTCTGGCGCGGCTGTGCGCCATGTGCCAGAAGACCGGCATGCTGGACGGGCTCCGGGCGGCCGGCACGGCGGCGGAGTTGGCGGACGTGATTGTGAAGGCGGAGCGGGACGTGTTGAAACTGGCGTAAAAAACCGCGGCGGCGCGGAGGATGAATCAAGCAGGGGGACGGATTATGAACGGGACGGCAGCGGACAAGGCGTTTGATGTGAATCAGCTCGGTGCGGCGGCGCGCGGCTTTGCGAAGACGCCGCGGGCCCTCCCGGGGTGGGTGCCCACGATCGCCATCACGCCGGTGGCGGACGGCCGCACGGGCGCTTACGAGGAAAACCTGGCCGGCACCTGGCGCATCGTCGAAAAGGTGCGCCGCCTGATCCTGGACCAGGTCCGGCTTCCGGACGGCACGCCCGTCCGCGTGGTGACGGCCCCCGAAATCGTCTACGGCCCCCGCACCGCGGCGCTGGCCCAGGCGGCCTACGTCCGCGAGGGCGTCAGCGCCAACATCTGGGTCAGCCGGTCGTGGGCCTACAGCGACGAGCTGATGGGCGCCGTCATGGGCATCGGCTCCTCCGAATGGCAGCAGGCGGCCTATGGCCTCAACCAGACCGACCGGCCGGGCGCGGTGTGGCTGAAGGCCTTCACGGCGGCCATGGACGAGAAGAAGCGGCCGATTTTCTGCATTTACAATCCCGACCTCGAGGATGAAAGCGGCCCGCTGGTTCCGTATGTGGCGGAGCGGCTCCTGCGCTTTGCGCGCGCCGCCATGACCGTGGCCGAGATGCGCGGCAAGAATTACCTGTCCGTGGGCTCGGTCTCCATGGGCATTATCGGCTCCGACGTGCGGCGCAATCTCATGCTGCAGTACCTGGGCATGGGCACCGTGTCGTATGACATGGTCGGCGTGCGCGGGCGCATGGAGCGCGGGCTCTACGACCACGAGGAGCTGGAGCGCGCGTTCCGGTACATGAAGGCGAACTTCGCCTTTTCGTTCGGCCAGGGGAAGCGCCCGCTGCCCAACGACGACCTGCTCCGCGACTCGCTCAAGATGACGCTGATCGTGCGCGACCTCATGATCGGCAACGAGCGGCTGGCCGACCCCGCCGTGGGCCGGGCCCAGGGCTTCAAGGCCGATGTGGAATACGCCCAGGGCGCCAACGCCATCGCGGCCGGCACGCAGGGCCAGCGGCAGTGGACGGACCTCTATCCCAACTACGACATGGCCGAGTCCATGCTGTGCAGTTCCTTTGACTGGGACGGCTTCCGGGCTCCCTATGTGGTGGCCACCGAGAACGACAGCAAGAACGCGATCGGCATGCTCGTCGCCTTCCTGCTGACCGGATCGGCCCAGCTGTTCTCGGACATCCGCACGAACTGGACCCCCGCCAGCATCAAGAAGGCCACGGGCAAGGACGTCAGCCGGATCTGCCCGCAGGGCATCATCGACAAGCGGAATTCGGGCGCGGGCGCCCTGGACTACGCCCTCGACGTGTTCAAGCTGGCCGGCGGCAAGGGGAAGTCCGTGCAGGCGGTGATGGCCGCCATCAAGGCGGATCCCAAGCTCCAGAAGAAGCTGATCGAGCAGGCGACCAAGGGCACCACCTACATGGCGGCGGCGCTGCAGTATTTCCCGGGCGACGGCCTGTCCAGCCATTACCGGACCCCCGGCGGGGTTCCGATGACGGCCTACCGGTACAACTGCATTGGCGACCGGTTCACCTGCTCCGTTGTCGAGGGCGAGACGGTGGAACTGCCGGCCGCCGTGGCCGACCACATCAGCCGCGTGACCGACAAGACCTGGCCGGAGTCCTACTGGAAGCCGGACGGGATGTCGTCGTTCGAGTATATGTCCCGCATCGGGCCCAACCACGATGCGAATTCGTTCGGCCGCATCGGGGCCGATATGCTGACCCTCAACGCCATGCTGCGCATCCCGGTGGACATGCATAATGTCGACAAGCAGGATGTGTTCCGTCCGACCCTGTGGGACCGCTTCGGCGGGGACGATTTCAGGGCCTGTGAGTTCCTCGGCCCGATTTACAGCTAAAGGGTAAAAAAGAGGCCGACTGCCCTTGGGGGTGGGTGGGCGGGGTAAGGGCAGCCGGCCAAAGAAATATCATCATCGTATTTTTAGGCCGAAAAGTCAACAATCGATTATTTTTTTTCTGCTAAATTCCGCCGAAAGCCGAGAGCCCGCCATCCACGGCGAGGGTGGCGCCGTTGACAAAGGCGGCGGCATCCGACAGCAGCCAGAGGGCGGGGCCGGTCAGGTCGGGCGGTTGCCCGAACCGGCCCGCGGGGGTGTGGGCGATGATGCGCTGGCCCCGTTCGGTCAGGGCGCCGGTGCTCTCCTCCGTGAGCAGGAACCGGTTCTGTTCGGTCAGGAAAAATCCCGGCACCAGCGCATTCACGCGGAGATTCGGGGAACAGGTCTGGGCCAGGTGGACGGCCAGCCACTGGGTGAAATTGGTGACCGCCGCCTTGCCGGCCGAGTAGGCCACGCTGCGGGTGAGCGGATGCAGGGCGCCATAGGATGACAGGTTGAGGATGGCGCCGGCCTGCCGGTCGGCCATGTGCCTGCCGAACACCTGGCAGGGCAAAAACGTGCCGAGCCAGTTCAGGTCGAATACCTGCCGGACGGCTTCTTCCGGAAGATCGAAAAAGGAGCGATCCGGCGCGGTGGTGGCTTCCTTGCGCGCGCCGCCCGCCGCATTGACGAGGAAATCGATCCGCCCGTGGCGGCCCAGGATCCGGTCCGCCAGGAGGGTCAGGGCCTTGCGGTCCAGGACATCGGCCGCGGCGGCCTCGGCGTGGCCGCCGGCCTCCCGGATGGCCTGGGCGGCCGCTTCGGCGGCTTCCGGCCGGCTCCGGCCCAGGATCCAGACCGTGGCGCCGGCCTCGCCCAGGGCCCGGGCAATGGCGCCGCCGAGGACCCCGCTCCCGCCGGTGACCACGGCCACGCGGCCGGTGAAATCGATCGGATTCGCGATCACGCCCCGGCCTCCTTGCGCAGGCGGATGATCCGGTCGAGATGATCGTGGGGGAGGCGATGGCGGGTGTACCAGTTCAGGGCCAGCGCATGCAGGCTGTCCCAGTCCGTGGCGGTCGGGATGGGATCGTACACCCATTTCTCCTCGTCCGACCGCTTCCATTGCCAGCGGATGCCTTTCCCCTCAAAGGAAACGCGGATTTCCCGCTTCACGGCGTCGTCCACCCGTTCGGTCCAGCACAGCAGTCTTCTCATGCACGGCATCCTAGGCGATGCAGCCCGCATTTACAAGCACCGGTGTTCGGCCCTGAGGGGGCCCGCAGGTCGCTGTACGGCATGGGGGCGCAGTTGCGATTAGGCGCTCGTCTTCTGTTAGTGGGTGAGACGGGTTACGCGGCGGGGGTGCGGCGTTTCGGGCGTTCTCTGGCGGGCGCTTTTGCGCGCTAAGGGCTTCAGGCTGGAGGCGTCGGGGCACGAGCCCACGCCGCCTCGCCTTCAGCCCTTATCATCGCAAAATCGCCGCGCCATAGTCCGCCTGCCGAAACGCCGCACCCGGCAGCCATCGCTCGCCCTGGCCGAAGCGGCCGGGGCGGCTCGCGATGGTGCCCATAAAACGCCCGCAAAGCAAGGCGTTGTATAAGTATAGAGGGTGGTTCTTTGGAAGCATCGGACCATGACATGCCCAGCCCAGGCTCGCACCTAATCGCAGATGCGCTC
>CAYZVY010000323.1:0-4386 GCA_964481675.1 uncultured Verrucomicrobiota bacterium | reverse complement strand
AGGCCTACCACCACGACATGGCGGTCGAGGAGTCGGCCAACTACATCCTCCTCCTGTTCCTGCATTGGAGACGCACGGGCGACGCCTCCCGCATGCGCCGCCACCTCGGCGTCGTGCGCGACTACCTGGCCTTCCTCCTGGCCTGCGACACGGCCGGCACCGGCATTCCGGACCAGGGCGTGGCGAACACGGTGGACGACGCCTCCCCCGCCATCCAGTTCGGAAAGCAGCAGACCTACCTGGCGGTGAAGTGCCTGGCCGCCTGGACCGCGGCCGAGGCCATGCTGCGCGAGGCGGGGGACGTTCCGGCGGCCGCGGACGCGCGCCGGCGGACGACGCGCATCCGGCGCGCCATCGAGCGGAAAGCCTGGAAGGGCGACCACTACGCCGTCCTGCTCGAGCCCGGCGGCAAGGGGATCCGGAACCCGTGGACCGGCGAAAACCTGGATCTCGAGACGATCCCCGGCTGGGACAGCGCCCACATCTACACCGAGAACGCGCTGGCCTCCCTGGACATGGTGGGCGTGGACCTGGGCCTCTCCCGCAAGCGGCTGACGGCCGACCTGCGGACGGCGTCCGCGGGCTGCCTGCGCGAATACGGCTGCGTGCACACCGCCTTCTCGGGCGGCACGCTCTCCGGCACGGTCATCCCGGGCATGGTGGGCGCCGCGCTGTCGCCCGGCTGGATTTCCATGAACCTGCTGCGCGACATGGCGGCCTTCTACCGCGGGGTGGACCTGCGCATGCTGGCCGACCGCTACTGGAACTGGCAGTCCACAGCCAACTCGCAGCATCCCATGGGCTTTTTCGAGACCTTCAACGGCAACAACCTGCACCTGTACCCGCGGGGCGTCGCCGTGTGGGGCTTTTTCGACGCGCTCGCGGGGCGGGTGTTCGACGCGGCCGGCGGCGTGGACCGCGTGCGCCCCGTCTTCCCCGGGACGCGTGTCCCCATTCTGCTGGATGCCGACTGGAAGGCCGGCACCTGCCGCACGGTTGAAAACTAAGGAAAGAACCCTCATGTCCAAGTTACGGATCGCGCATATCGGCTGGCTGTCCAACGCCCAGGGAGACGGCTACACCACCACCGCGTGGTGCGACATCAATGAGAAAAGGCTGGCGGACGGCAAGGTGAAGCATCCGCATATCGCCATGTATACGGATTACCGCGAGATGATCCGGAACGAAAAGCTGGACGCCGTCTTCATCTCGACCCCCAACTTCGTCCACACCGAGCAGGCCACGGCCTTCCTGGCCGCCGGCGTGCACGTGTTCCTGGAAAAGCCCATGGGCGTGAACAAGGCCGAGTGCGATGCCGTGCTGGCCGCCGCCCTGCGCGCCAAGCGCCTCTGCGTGATCGATTTCGAGCTGCGCGTCTCCTTCTTCGCCAAGCACCTGAAGGCCCTCGTCGACGCCGGCGGATACGGCGCCGTGCGGCGGCTCGAGTTCCTCCACTACCGCGGCTGCTGGCTGGAGGAAGGCAACGGCATCTGGCGCACGCGCCCCGAAAAAAGCGGCGGCCTCTTCTTCATGGAGCCCATCCACGAGGTGGACATCTTCCGCCATCTCGCCGGCGAAATCACGGCCGTCCAAGGCGTGGCCGGGCCGAATGTCCTGCCCCAGTACCGGTTCGAGGACAACGTCTGCGCCCACTACTTCTTCGCGTCGGGCGCCCTGGGCACGATCCTCTCCTCCCACACGCACAGCGCCTTTTCGACCGATCCCGCGAAATGGACGCGGGACATGGGGCACAGCATGGACATGGTCGTCACCTTCGAGCGGGGCTCGATCGGCATTGACCTGCTGAAGCAGCGCTTCGTGCATAACAAGTTCGTCGAGTATCCGGCCGGCACGGGAGCGAAGCGGGTGGAGTTCGACAAGATCGAGGACTTCTCCGCCATGGGGCTGACGGCGTTCAGCCACGACATCGGGACCATGCACCACGAATTCCTGAAGCGCCTGATGGCGGGAACCCCGCCGGTCGTCGAGACGCTGGACGCCTGGAAAAGCCACCAGGTCTGCCTGGCCACCGAGCAGTCCATACGCGAAGAAGGTCGGCGGGTGACCGTGGATTACACCCTGCCCGAAGGGCTCTCGTGAAAATCGCCATCGGCCAGATGAAGGTCGGCCCGCTCGACAATCCCGGACTGAATATGGAGGAAGCCTGCCGCCTGGCCGGGGAGGCCGGCGCCGCGGGCGCCCGGCTCCTCCTCCTGCCGGAAGGCTGCCTCACGGGAAACGCGCTCAACGGCCCCGGGCGCCAGGCCGCCCTCCCGGCCGAAGCGGCGCCCTTCGAACCGCTTTCCCGGATCGCCCGGAAAACAGGCCTGACCCTCTGCGCGGGATTCACCACGCGGCTGGCAGACGGCTTCTTCAACGTGGCCCACGCCATCCTGGCGCCAGACGGCTCCGCCCGCTTCCAGCACAAGGCCTTCCGCGCCTCCGGGGAACCGAAGCACCTGAAAGCCTGGCCCGATCCGGCGCGAACGGCCTTCACGGTCGACGGCCGGACCATCGTGATCACCATCTGCTCCGAATACGGCCGGCCGGACATCATGGAATCGGCCCGGGCCTGCCGGCCCGACCTGATCCTGCATCCGTCCGCGGGCCGGATGAACGACAACGAAGTGTGGCGCGCGGGACACGAAAACGAGCCGCCGGTCAGGGACTTCCTCGCCAACTGCCGGAACGTCGTGGAAAGCGCCGCCAAGGCAAACGCCCAGGACGGCCTTCACCGGATCGCGGCGAATCCGGTCGGATTCGACGGCGAGACCTGGTGGCCCGGCAACGGCTATGCCGTCTCCGGAAAAGGCGAGATCCTGGCCTGGGTGGAAGGCGAAAACCGGCCGGAGCGGATGCTCAGCCGGCTGGGGTATGTTGAGCTCTGAAAGGCTATAGGTCCTATGGGTCCTATAGGTCTTATTTCTGGCGCCCCGCCCGCTTGCGTTTCCTTTCAAACCATGCCATAATGCGCCCCTCGAAAGGAGATCATGCCATGCGACTGCGCGTTCTCATTTCCGCCGGACTTCTGGCCGCCTGCGCCGCCCTCGCGGCGCCAAACCAGCTGATGAGCATCCAGCTCAAGAGCGCCGACCTGCGCGAAAGCGCCTCCCCCTTCGGCGCCGTGAAAGGCAACCTGGCCTATGGGGACCGGGTGATCGTCCTGGAAGAATCGGGCGCCTGGCGCAACGTGAAAAAGGCGCCGGAAGGTACCGTCACGGGCTGGGTCCATATTTCGGCCCTCACGGAAAAGCATATCCTCCTCAAGTCGTCCGGGGACACCTCCACCGGCGCCTCGAGCGACGAAGTGGCCATCGCCGGGAAGGGCTTCAATCCGCAGGTGGAATCGCAATACAAGAACGCGAATGCGAAACTGGATTTCGCCACCATTGACCGGATGGAAAAGATCCGCATCCCGCTTCCGGATATCCGCGCCTTCGTCGAGCCAGTCGCTCCCGCGAAAGGAGGCGCCAAGTGAAGCCTCTTCCCCGCCGCCTTGCGCTCCTGCTCCTCGCCGCCGCGGCCGCCGGACTCGCCGGCTGCGCCGCCATGCAGAAAATCACCGAAGCCGGCACCGCCGTCGCCGTCGGCGCCGGCGTCATGTCGGAAGACCAGGCCAAATCGGTCAACAAGTCGGCCTCCGCCATCGTCGAGGCCACGAAGGCCCTGACCCCGGAGAACGAATACTACATCGGCCGGGCCGTGGGCGCCACCATCCTGACCTCCTACAAGCCCTACGACGCCGAAAAGGCCAGCCGTTACGTCAACACCCTGGGCCAGGCCCTGGCCCTGGTGTCCGACATGCCCCAGACCTTCGGCGGCTATCACTTCCTGATCCTGGACTCGGAGGAAGTCAACGCCTTCGCCGCCCCCGGCGGACTGATCTTCGTCTCGCGCGGCATGCTCCGCTGCTGCCGCAGCGAAACCGCCCTCGCGGCGGTGCTGGCCCACGAAGTGGGCCATGTGGCGCTGAAGCACGGGCTCTCCTCGATCAAGAAAGGCCGCTACACGCAGGCCGGGGTGACCCTCATCCAGGAATCGGCCAAGGCCACCGGGAAGGTCAATCCCCAGGTCATGGACGCCTTTTCCGGCAGCATCGAGGACATCACCAAGACCCTGATCGTGAACGGCTATTCGCGCGGCGCGGAAAAGGAAGCGGACGCCGCCGCCGTAGTCGCCATGAACCGGATCGGCTATAACCCCGCCGGGCTGGTCGCCATGCTGAAGGAAATGGAAACGCGCGTCCACGAAGGCGGGCCGGGCTTCGGCAAGACGCACCCGCCGCCCAAGGTCCGGATCGACCTCATCCTGAAACAGATCGGCGAACCCGCGCCGATCGTGGAAAGCGAAACGATCACAGCCCGCTTCGCGGAGTCCATGCGCGGG
>CAYZVY010000322.1:2736-4426 GCA_964481675.1 uncultured Verrucomicrobiota bacterium | reverse complement strand
GCCAGGGGCTGCTGGCGCAGCGCATGGGCAAGACGCGGCTGATCGCGGAGACGGGCGCGGGCCAGCACGGGGTGGCCACGGCCACGGTGGCCGCGCGGTTCGGCATGGCGTGCCGCATCTACATGGGGGCCGAGGACATCAAGCGCCAGGCGCCCAACGTGCTGCGCATGCGCCTGCTGGGCGCCGAGGTCTGCTCCGTCTCCAGCGGCACGGCCACGCTGAAGGACGCCATGAACGAGGCCATGCGCGCCTGGATCGGCGAGGTGCGCGACACATTCTACGTGATCGGCACGGTGGCGGGGCCCCATCCCTACCCCCGGCTGGTGCGCGATTTCCAGCGCGTGATCGGCGACGAGGCCCGCGCGCAATTCCTGGAGGAGACCGGCCGCCTGCCGGACCTGCTGGCCGCCTGCGTGGGCGGCGGCAGCAACGCCATGGGGCTGTTTTATCCCTTCCTGAAGGACGACGCGGTGGAGATGCTGGGCGTCGAGGCCGCGGGCGACGGCCTGGACACGGAGAAGCACGCCGCCACCCTGTGCAAGGGGCGCGTGGGCGTGCTGCATGGCGCCAAGTCGTACCTGCTCCAGGACCGGGACGGCCAGGTGGCGGAGGCGCATTCCGTCTCCGCCGGGCTGGACTATCCCGGCGTGGGCCCGGAGCACGCGCTGCTGAAGGACCTGGGCCGCGTGCGCTACACGGCGGTGACCGACCGCCAGGCACTGGAGGCGTTCAAGACGCTGGCGCGGCTGGAGGGCATCATCCCGGCGCTGGAAAGCTCCCATGCCCTGGCCGCGGCCATCGGGGAGGCCCGCCTCCGGCCGGCGTCGCAGGCCATCTGCGTGTGCCTGTCGGGGCGCGGCGACAAGGATCTGGACCACGCCATGCGCAGCATGGAACGCCTGGGAGTGCCGCTATGAGCGAACGGCTGGACCGCGTGTTTGCCGATTTGAAGAAAAACGGCCGCAACGCCCTGGTGGCCTACCTGACGGCGGGCGATCCCGACTTCGACGCGAGCCTGGCCGTCCTGGACGCGGCCTGCCAGGCCGGGGTGGACGTGCTGGAAATCGGCGTTCCCTTTTCCGACCCCACCTCCGACGGCCCGGTGATCCAGGCCGCGGCGCTGCGCGCGCTCAAGGCGGGCATGACCGTGGAGCGGGCCCTGGCGCTGACGCGCGAGCTGCGGAAACGGACGGCCGTCCCGATCATCCTCTTCAGCTATTACAACCCGCTGCTCAGCTACGGGCCGGAGCGCCTCGGGCGCGACGCCCGCGCCGCGGGGGCGGACGGCTTCCTGGTGGTGGACCTGCCGCCGGAGGAGTCGGCCGAATTCACCGCGCTGCTGGGCGAGGGGCTGCCGCTGATCCGGCTGATCGCCCCGACCACGCCGCCGGCGCGCATGAAACAGATCGCGGCCGGCGCGGGCGGCTTCCTGTATGCCATCACGCGCACCGGCGTCACGGGATCGGGCACCCTCGAACCCGCCGCGATCGGCCGGGAGATGGAGACGATCCGCCAGGCGGCAAACGGCCTGCCGGTCTGCCTGGGCTTCGGCATCCGCACGGCGGCGGACGTGAAAGCCCTGGCGCCGATGGCGGACGGCCTCGTGGTGGGCAGCGCGCTGGTGCAGCTCGTGGCGGACAACGCCGGCAAACCCGACCTGCCCCAGAAAGTGGCGGCCTTCGTGCGCGAG
>CAYZVY010000322.1:0-2636 GCA_964481675.1 uncultured Verrucomicrobiota bacterium | reverse complement strand
AGTGATCGGTGATCAGTAATCAGTGATCGGTCGGATCGGTCAGATCGGTCGGATCGGTCGGATCAGACTGATTACTGATCACTGATTACTGATCACTCTCTTCTACTGTTCCCTCGGCGGCGCCGCGGGAGCCGGGGGCTGGCGGTTTTTAATCATGCCCGCGTGTTTATCAAAACAGTCGGGGCAGACGCCGTGGGTGAAGGTGACTTCCGATTTCCGGGCCACGTATTCCTCGATCTGCTCCCAGGCTTCGTGCATGAGGCGGACGCGCTTGCAATAGGAACAGACGGTCATCATGCCCCGGATCACCCGCTTCTGCTGCTCGTAGGTGTGGCCGACCGTGATGATGGCGGTCAGGATGACGGCGGACGTCAGCAGGAACGCCCGGAACATGTTGGGCTTGGAGTTCAAATCCTCGCCCCAGATCAGCGCGGTCAGGTTCACCGTTTCATTCAGCCAGATGAAGGCGATCAACAGCAGAAAGCCCATAAACTGCCAGAAGGCAATATAGGCAAAACCTCTCTGAGTCGCCATCGGCTCGCGGTTGTTGAACTTCATGTCCGTTCTCCCCCCCATAAAACCGGCAATCAGCTCACCGATTCTATTTTTCTAAAAAAGGTTGTTTTTTAGATTATGAATTTCCGGGGGCCCATAGTCAACGGATTTCATGGACTTTTTCAAAAACACTACCTATTGTGTTGACGGGTCCGGAGGCTTGGTCTAATTTGTGTTATTTAAGGATGGAGGCTGTGAACCATGCGTTGTCCGCGATGCGCGTTTCAAGAGGACAAGGTGATCGACAGCCGCACCGCCCGCAACGGAGACGCGATCCGGCGGCGGCGTGAATGCATTCAGTGCGGCCACCGGTTCACCACCTACGAAGAGGTGGTGAAGCCCCGACTTCGGATCATCAAGCAGGATGGCCGGCACGAGGATCTGGACCGGGCCAAGCTGGGGAACGGCGTGAAGCGGGCCTGCGAAAAGCGGCCGGTCAGCCTGGAGCAGATTGAAACGCTGGTGGACACGATCATCGTGGAGCTCGAAAGCGAATTCGAGCGCGAGGTGCCCTCCTCGGTGGTCGGCCGCAAGGTGATGGAAAAGTTGAAGGATCTGGACGAGGTGGCCTATGTCCGCTTCGCCTCGGTCTACCGCCAGTTTACGGATGTCGACCAGTTCCTGACCGCCATCAAATCGCTCACGCCCAAGGAAAACAAGGATGATCTGGGAAACCCAGCCCCCGACCCCCCGCGCGCGACTCGCTGACGCGATTCTCGCCCTGTGCGCGTCCGCCGGGGTCCTTGAAAACGGCGGCCTGCGCGACCTGGCCGCCGGCGTAGCCTGCCGGGCCGAGGAGCTGGCCGTGGCGCCTGCCCGGCAAGCCGAATTGACCCGCCTCACGGCCCGGGCGCTCGGCTCGCTGGGCCGGCCGGACGCCGCCCGACGCCTCCTCGTGATGGGCTCCGGCCTGGTGCGCCCCACCCGCTGGCTGGCGGCCAATCCCGAGGCCGTCTGGACGCTGGACCTCCCCCGCCTGCTGCGCCGCGAAACCGATCACCTGGAGCTGGCCCTCTTCCCCGGGCTGGCCGCCATCCTGGACGCCATGGCCGGGCTGTGGGATTCCTCCGCCGGCTCCGGCCGGCTGGGGTTGCGCGGCGCCGGCGCCGCCGCCCGGCTCCTGATGGGCCCCGCCGTCCGGCTGGACCGGCGGCTGGCCTTCCGCCGCGAACTGGGCGGCTTCTGCGAACGGCGCCTGGCCGCCCTCGGCTCCGGCCGGGGGTGGACCGCCCGGCCCGCTGTCCTGTTCACCGACCCCGAAACCCCTTAGCAAGGCGCGCCATGGCTGACGATCAACCCATGCCCGGCCTGACCCGCCGGCACTTTCTCAAGGGGCTGCTGCTGGGGCCCCTGCTCCTGGCGGCCCCGCAGGCCATGGCCGCGCGCCGTCTCAACGCCATCAGCCTGAAGTTCCTCTCGTCGTCCGTGTGCCTGATCCGGCGCTCCGCGTGGGCCAACCAGCGGCCCGTTCCCTCCAAGCTCAAGACGGCCCCCTTCTTCAGCCGCATCACCATCCACCACTCCGGCTCCCTGATCCTGCGCGATACGGACCGCGGCAGCGTGGCGGACGACCTGAACAGCGTGCTCGGCGCGCACACCCGCATCCGGTACGGCGACATCGGCTACCACTTCATCATCGATTATGCCGGCCGCGTCTGGGAAGGCCGCTCCCTCTCCTACGAAGGCGCCCACGTCTCCTGCGAAAACGCGGGGAACATCGGCGTCATGCTGCTGGGCAACTTCGAGCGGCAGAAGCCCAGCCAGCTCCAGCTCGACACCCTGACCAAGGTGTCCGCCCTGCTGCGCCGCCAGTTCGACATCTCCGCCCGCCGCGTCTACGGCCACCGGGATATCGGCGCCAGCGTCTGCCCGGGCCGGTACCTGTACCCCTATGTCGCCGCCTTGAAGACCGCCAAAAAATCAACCCTCCTGGCTTAACTGAAAGGACCCCCCATGATCGCCGAAAGCCGCATCCGCTCCGAATTGAAGCAGCCGCTCGACACGACGAACCTCCCGCTGAAGGGGGAGCGCCACCAGGGCAAGGTGCGGGACAGCTACACCCAGGGCGACCGCCGCATCCT
>CAYZVY010000321.1:0-4479 GCA_964481675.1 uncultured Verrucomicrobiota bacterium | reverse complement strand
CTCGCGCGGATAATAGCCGCCCGGCCGGGGATTGTTGTTGCGATTGTTGTAATACCGGCCCCCTTCGGAGTTGTTCCGGTAGTTACGCTGGGGCGGCCGGGGCTGGCGTTCCAGCTCGCGGGGCTGGCGCTCCAGTTCGCGGGGCTGGCGCTCGTCATCGCGCGGAGGGCGATCGTTGCGGAAGCCGCCGCCGCGGCGGTCGCCGCCGCGCTCGGGCGCGCCGTGAATGTGGTGCAGCCGGGGCGTCATGCGCCACACGTTGCCGCGGATGTTCTCCACGTAGCCGCGCAGTTCCAGGACCGTTTCGGCCGTGAGATAGCCGGCCTGCTCGGCCGTGCCGATCCAGTGGTCGGCGGCGGCGGCATGGGCCTCCACCTCGGCCAGCTTGATCGGGTACTGGGCCTGGAAGCGCCGCTTGACCCACGCCTCGGCGACGGCGGCCCCGATCTTCCGGGCGGCCAGGCGAAGCGGTTCGGTCAGGGCGTAAAGCTCCTCTTCGGGGAAGCCCTTGCTCAATTCAAAGACCTTCAGCTGGAATTCGAAGGCAAGCTGATAGATCGGCTGATCGCGGAACGTCCGGGGCGGGCCGCCCTGCTGCTGCGTTTCCTGGGTTTCGGCGCCCTGGCCCATGTCGTCCTGCTGCTGCTGCTGCTGATCCTGCGCGTTTTCTTCTTCGTTCATCTCGGTAGTGTTCCACAATGAGGTGTCATTCATGCGGTCGTAAAAGACCGGTTCGGCCGGATCATCCTGAAAAGGTTGCGCACACGCGCAGTCCGGCACATCGTCAACGGCTAGTGAGCTGTTCCTCCCCCGGGTTCAAGCCCGGATATTCGATTTAAGATGCCGGGATTAAACCGGCTCGAGCGGGGGGCTAAAAGCGCCCTTAACCACTTCGGAAGATAGCACTGTAGCAAACCCAACGGATTTTTCAACCCAAAAACGGTGCCCCAACGGTGGCCCGGGCCAGTCTCTTCCCCGCGCGGTGTCCGTCGCGACCTCTCGTCAGCCCCCACCCCGCCCTGCGCTGGAGCTTTATTAACGGCGGAGGACCGCCGTCTCCATGGCATCACCTTCCTACCGCGATCCATGATTCACCTACCCCCAGTTGAGGCGCGGGGGCGAGTAGGGCTGACTAGAGGCCGCCCGCACGGGAAGAAACCGGCCGGGGTTGAGGCCGAGCGGGGGCGCGAGGCCGAAAGCCGCTCCGGGTTCCGAGGGCAGGAACCCGATAGCGGCGACCCCAGGCCGGTCTCTTCCCCGTGCGGTGCTCGTCGCGGCCTCTCGTCAGCCCCTACCCCGCCCCCGCGCTGAAAACGCATGACGCCACGCCCCCTCCATGTCATAATGCCGCCCAAGCAAGGAAAAGAAACCATGGTCGAACCGGTCAGCCAGACAAAACGCGAACAGCTCACGGCGCGCATGAAGACGCTGGGCATCCGCGAATCCGACCTGGTCGAGACCTTCATCCTCGGCTCCGGATCCGGCGGCCAGAAGATCAACAAAACCGCCTCCTGCGTCCAGCTGCGCCACGCCCCCAGCGGAATCGACCTGAAATGCCAGGCCAGCCGCTCCCGCGAGATGAACCGCTTCCTCGCCCGCCGCGAGCTGTGCGACCGCATCGAGGAGCGCGTCCTCGGCGCGGCCAGCAAGCGGCAGCAGGCGAACGAGAAGATCCGCCGCCAGAAGCGCCGCCGCTCCCGCCGCCAGCAGGCGAATATGCTGGCGGACAAGCACCACCACTCCGACAAGAAAACCATGCGCCGCTCCGTCGGCGCGGGAGACTGAGCATGCCCCCCGAAATCCTTTACGGCCGCCGCCCCGTCTACGAATCCCTCCGCGCCGGCCGCCGCCAGCACACGAAGCTGATCCTGGCGGAAGGCCTCAAAAGGGCGGAACTCCTCGGCTCCATCGAGGAACTGGCACAATCCCTCGGCATCCCGGTGCAAACGGCGAACCGGCAGATTTTCGACAACCGCTTCGGCGATGCCAACCACCAGGGCGTGGCCCTGGAAACCAGCCCCTACCCCTATACGCCCTGGGACGACCTGGCGGAAATCGCCAAAAAACGGGGCGAGCCCCCCTTCGTCCTGGTGCTGGACCATCTGCAGGATCCCCAGAACCTGGGGTCCATCCTCCGGACCGCCGAAGCGGCCGGCGTCCACGGCGTCGTCATTCCCGACCGCCGCGCGGCCGAGGTCACCCCCGCCGTCGTCCGCGCGTCCGCCGGCGCCTCGGAGCACCTGGCCGTCGTCCGCGTCATCAACCTGGTCCACTCCATGCATGACCTGAAGGAAGACGGCCTGTGGCTGGCCGGCCTGGATGCGGGCTCCAACTCCGTGCCCTACACCGACGCCGATCTCAACGGCCCCATCGGCCTGGTCGTCGGCACCGAGGGCGAAGGGCTCAGCCGCCTCGTAGGCGAAAATTGCGACTATCGCATCCGCCTGCCCATGCTGGGCCAGGTGGGCTCCCTCAATGCCGGCGTGGCCACCGCCATTGCCGTGTACGATATCCGGCGGCGGCGCGATACCGCGAACGGCGCCAAAAAAGACTGATCGCTACCCGCCGAAGCGGTACACGCGGGACGCATCGGCCAGCCGGCCATTCACAAAAACGACGCCCTCCTCCGCCAGCAAGGCAAGCTTGCGGTTCACCGTGGCGCCTGCCGCATGACCCTGGAATCCGCCCGGCTTCAGGTCAGCGGCAATCACCCGGTGGCACGGCACGGCCGGGGCAAAGGGATTGCGGCTCAACGCCATGCCGACGGCCCGGGCTGACTTGCAGCCGGCCGCGCGGGCAACCTCGCCATAAGTGCTGATGCGGCCGCGGGGAATGCGCCGGGTCATGTCATAGACCCGCTGTTCAAAGATGGTGGGACGCCTGGGCATCAGGACTGTTTTTTCTTTTTCTTCTTGTTCGGATTCGCGTTTTTATTTGTTCCCGTTTTTGGAGTCTTGGCGGCCGGGGTCGTCTCTTCAACTGGCTCGGGCTCCGGATCCTTGAGGTAGCCCCAGGATTTCAGCCGTTCGCGGGCATACACGGCCTGGTCGCCGTCCGACGTGGACTCCAGGTAGCGCTGGAATTCCGCGGCGGCGGGCTCCTTGCGGCCCAGTTGCTCGAGCGAATAGCCCTTGAAGAATGCGAGCGCCGAATTGCCGGGAAGCATCCTGTCATAGGCATCGAAGTCGGAAAAAGCGGCGTCGAACTGCTTCAGGTTCAGCGCGGACAGCCCGCATACCTGGCGGGCCTGGGGTTCGTCGGGGTAGACGGCGCGCGCCCGGTTGGCGTAGTCGCGCGCCTCCGTGTATTTCTTCTGGGCCAGCTGGATCTTTGCCATGGTGAGCAGGCCGGCGTAATCCTGGGGAAGCAGCCGGAGGGCCGAGGCATACTGCGTCTCCGCCAAGCCGATCTTATCCTCGCCCAGGGCGTCAAGGCCGTTCTGCATGGCCACGATGGCGTCCTTCTGCGCCCGGATGGGCGCGGTCATGTCCATGTAGCGCTCGCGGCCGATCTTCTGGTCGCGGGAGCCGGCGTAGGTTGTGGCCGCCCGCTGGACCGCGCTGTCGTACCGCTCGGTGCTCATCGGATGGCTGGAAAACATGACCTCGAGGGCGGACGGCTCGCTCTTGTGCAGCGCCACCAGCCGCTCCATCAGGTGGACCATGCCGTCGGGGTGATAGCCGGCCTTGACCAGGTAGGCCTGGCCCGATTCGTCGGCCTGCCGCTCGTCCATGCGGCTGTAATTCGACAGGAGAAGCCCCGACCCAAGCGTTCCCAGGCCCGCGGCCAGGGTCACGTATTTCTTGTTCTTGTAGGCCACCGCGCCGACAACGGCCAGCAGGGCCAACTGGGTCACCATGGCCTTGCTCATCTGGCTCGCCATGTGGCGGTAATTGACGTGGCCGATCTCGTGCCCGAGCAAGGCGGCCAGTTCGGACTCGTCCTCCATGGAAAGAAGGATGCCGCGCGTCACCGCCATGCTGCCGCCGGGAAACGTGTAGGCGTTGACGTGAACGGCGTTGAGCGCACGGGAGGAATAAGGCATCTGCGGGCGATGCGAGATGGCAGCCACCTGGCGCCCCACGTCCGTGATATAGGTGTTCAGGGCCGGGTTCCGGATGGCGCCGTAGTCGGCCGAAAACTGGTGCGGCGAGGCGGCCTGGTCGGTCTTCAACTCCTCCGATTCCGACACCAGCATTAACTGGGTCTGGCCGGTGACGGGATTGGTGGCGCACCCCGTGAGAACCGTGGCGGCCGCGGTTCCGCTGAGAACCAGAAAATCACGCCGGGACAGGCAGGGCTGATTTTTCATTTGGCCATTCTAATCGCGGGCCGCTCAAAAGACAAGAGTCCAAACACTCGGAGCCTTGAATCACGGCCCGACCGAAACGCGGAAGAAGGCTTTTTGGAGCGCCGCCGGCAGCTGCACCTGGATATGGGACAGCGCACCCGTGGCGGTCAACACCGCGCCCGTGGGGC
>CAYZVY010000320.1:0-4494 GCA_964481675.1 uncultured Verrucomicrobiota bacterium | reverse complement strand
CGAGCCGGGCAGGAGACCCGTCGCCTGGACGCTGCACGCGCCGGTCGTCGCGCCCGCCCCGTACGCATTGGTCGACGCGCCGCCGCTGAGCCAGACCAGGAACCAGACTTGCGGCGCCTCCGCCCCCGTATCCGTCACCGCGCCCCGCAACAGTTCGGTGGATGAGTTGACCGTGGTGGCGCCCGTGTTCGTGACGGCCGGCAGGTAAACCGTGCGGAAACCCGCGGCCGTGGGCGACCATCCGAAGCCGGCTGCATTCGAGGCATAGCAGCGGTAGGTGTAAGAGGTGCCGGACAACAGCCCCGTCACCTCGTTGCTGAACGCCTGCCCCGCCGCCCAACTGGCTCCCGCATACTCCACGTGCCCCCATGCGCTGGTGTCCGACGTGCCTTTGTCGCTGACATCCCAGCAGAAGTAAACGGCGGGCATTTCCGCGCCGCCGCCGTTGACGACCAGCCCGTTCATCCGCACGCCGTTGGTGGTGACGTTCGAGGCCGTCAGCACGGCCACCTCCGGCAGGTCGGCGCGCAGGCTGATCCAGCCGTTCGTGGCCGCAAAGTTGTATGTCTTGCCGGGCTGGGGGTTGAGAACAACCAGGTTCGTCGCGCTGCCGGTGAGCGTGCCGGTGTAGCGGATCAGGTTATACAGCCCCGGCGTCGTCCACGCGTTGGTGGTTCCCTCGGCATACAGGTAGACGCCCGCGCCGGCGGG
Organism: uncultured Verrucomicrobiota bacterium; assembly: GCA_964481675.1. GTDB lineage: Bacteria > Verrucomicrobiota > Kiritimatiellia > CAIKKV01 > CAIKKV01 > CAIKKV01. The sequence continues at coordinate 3,783 of CAYZVY010000320.1, read as the reverse complement.
GAGGGTCAGGCTGTTGGTCACGACCAGCGTGTCGTTTGTCGGAGCGGCTGAAAACTCGAAGGCGGTCATGCAGCCGTTCGAGAGGGCCAGGCTTCTCACCGTCAGGGCGCCCCCGGCCGTGCCCTCCACGCCCGGCGCCAGCGTGCCGCCCGGCCGGTTGGTCACGGCGCCGGCGCATGTTCCGTTGCCGCCGAGGGTGGCATTGCTCCAGACCGTCACCGGTGATCCCGCCGCCAGCGAGCCGTTGACGCGCAAAAGGCCGCCGGTGACCGTTGTCGCGCCGGTGAACGTATTGACCCCGGCCAGAACCCAGGTTCCGCTGTTGGTCTTCACCAGCGCAACCGTGCCGGCCCCGTTCACGATCGCGCCAAGCAGGCTGTTCGTCCCCGTGTTGGTGCCGGCCAGGGTCAGCGTCTTGCTGCCGGCGCCGGTGGCGGTCAAGGCGGAGGAGAGGACGAGCGGCCCGGTTCCCGAGGCGTCCAGCGTGGCGCCGCCCGTGGTGCCGGCCAGGTTGATCACCCGGTCGGACGCGTGCCCGGACCCCGTGTAGATCAGCGTGCCGGCGATTGTCGCGCTGCCGATGGCGATGGTGCCGCCGGCCACGTTTGTCGGCGCGCCCAGCGCGCTGGCGCCGGCATTGACGCCGGCCAGGCTGTTGATGCTCAGCGCGCCGCCGTTGATCGCCGTCGCGCCGCTGTAGCTGTTGGCGCCTGTCAGGGTGAGGGTGCCGGTTCCGGTCTTGGTGAGCGCCAGCGCGGCGCCCGTGTTGGTTATCACGCCGCCGAACGTGCTTGTCTGGTCGTTTCCGCCCGCCGTCAGGGTGAACACGGCCGCTCCCACCCAGCTTTGGTCGAGGATGCCCGTGCCGGAGATCCCGTTGACCGTCGGGCTGTAGCCGTTCAGGTCCAGTTTGCCGTTCACCACCACATTCCCTTTTCCCGCGCCGTTCGGAATGCACCCGTTCACGCCCGCTTTCAGCGTGCCGGCCGCGATCGTGATCCCGCCGGTGAACGTGTTGGCCTGGCTCAGCGTGGCGGCGCCCGAGAAACCCGCGTCCAGCGTCAGGCCGCCGGTGCCGCTCCAGATGCCGGCCTGGGCGAAGTTGCCGCTTCCGGTCAGCGTCAGGCTGTTGCCGTTGTCCGTGATCGCGCCCAGCGTCAGCAGCGTCGTGCCGCCGGCAACCGGGGTGTTGATCGCGAAGGTCGGCGAGCCGGCCAGCGTGGTCGCCCCGAAGGTCAGGCCGGCCGTGCCGCCGCTGACGTTGCCGCCGCCCACCGTCAGCGTGCTCGAGCCGATGCCCAGGGTTCCCAGGGTGTAGGTGTAGCCGCCCCCCCCGACGGACCGCTCGCTGACGAGGGTCGCAGGGCCGTTCACCGTCGTGTTGCGGGAGAACGCGAGAGCGGCGTCATTATTGAAGTCCAGCGTGCCGCCGTTCAGCGTCAGCGAGGCCGTGCCCGCGCCGAGGGCGCTGGCGCTGGTGTTGACGCGCAACGTGCCGGAGTTGAGCGTGAGGACGTTGGTGAAGGTGTTCACGCCCGAGAGCTCGATCGTCGCATCGGGGCCGGCGCCGTTCACGGTCAGTCTTTTGGCGCCGCTGATGATGCCGGAGAGGCGCAGCGACTGGGACTTGTCGTTCTGGGCGTTGGTGAGGACCAGGTTGTCGCCCAGCGTGATGTTCGCGGAGATCAGGTCCGAGGTCTGGCCCGACTTGCCGATGACCGCCGTGGCCCCGGAGTTGCTCATGATCAGGCTGCCGCCGGTGCCGTTGGCGAGGGTGTAGGAAAAGAACGGGGTCGCGGGATCGCCGATGGCGAGCGTGCCGTTGGTGATGGCGGCGCCCAGGTTGATCGTCTGCGCGCCGGCCAGGTCGGCCGTCACGGCGGCGGCATCGCCGGCTGCCCGCGGGATGGTGCCGGACACCCAGTTCGGAGCGTTGGTCCAGTAATAGGTGCCGGCGGCGGACTGATTCCAGGTGCCATTCGCGGCGCGGACGGCGGTGGGAAGCAACGCGCAGGCTAAAACAATGAATACGCCCATGACTCGGTGACGACTTGTGCTCGAGGACATGTTCACCCTCCTGGATTTCAACGCGGAAAACGCTTGCAGAACCAAACATCGACCGAATCAATCTATCATATATCGTTTGCACGTGTTTTCAAAGACTAAACGGGCCTGATGCCGGAAAATGGAAATAAATATCAGGTTTTGCTGACGGAGCGTTTCGTCCGCTTCCATGCGCCAGTGGTGTGCCAGGCTAGCCGCAAATAAAAATTGACGGTTGAACGCTAAGGCGGCATTCTTTTGACCGCGATCAGTTAAGGCCCGTTTTCGCCAGACCGGGATGCTCGCGGTTTTTCATGTCAGATCAATGCGAGGGGAGTGCCATGGATACGGTGAAAACGCTGCGGCAGCTTGGGGAAAAGTACGGGACGCCCCTTTTTGTGGTGGATCACCGTGTTCTCCGGAAGAACTACGCCACCTTCAAGAAATATCTACCCCGCGTCCAGGCCTATTATGCGGTGAAGGCCAATCCGGATCCGGCCATCGTCAAGACCCTGTTCGACGCGGGCTCCAGCTTTGACGTCGCCTCGATGCCGGAATTCAATATCGTGTATGAAATGATCAAGCACCTGCCGGCCAAAGAGCGGCAGGATTGGATCTGGGACAAGATCATTTACGCCAATCCCATCAAGGTGAACGATGCCTTGCGGGAATTGAACCAATACAAGGCCCTCGTCACCTACGACAACCACGAGGAGATCCGGAAGATCAGGAAATACGCGCCCCAGTCGGGGCTTGCCCTGAGGCTGAGCGTGCCCAACACCGGCGCCATGTGCGAGCTCTCGTCTAAATGCGGCGCCGCTTCCGGCGAAGCCGTGGATCTCATCCTCGAGGCGGACAAGGCGGGCCTGGTCGTGGAAGGGCTGAGCTTCCATGTCGGCAGCCAGACCACCAATTTCGAGAATTTCGTCCAGGCCATCAATCTGGCGGCCAGCATTTTCGAGGAGGCCAGGGGCCGCGGCTACACCAAGATGAACCTGCTGGACATCGGGGGCGGATTCCCGGCGCCGTACGATGCGACCGTGAAGCCGTTCAGCGAGCTCGCCCGCAAGATCAACGCCGAGTTGAACCGGCTCTTCCCCAAGGATATCCAGATCCTGGCGGAACCGGGGCGCTTCATGGTGGCGACGGCGGGCACGGTCGTCGCGCAGGTCATCGGGAAGGCGGTCCGCAGCGGCAAGCTGTGCTATTATATCGACGACGGCGTCTACAACACCTTTTCAGGGATCATCTTCGATCATTGCCAGTATCACCTGAAAGCCTTCAAGAAGGGGCCGACCGAGATTTGCACCGTTTTCGGCCCGACGTGTGACGCGCTCGACGTGATTTCCATGTCGGAGGAACTGCCCACCAACCTCGAGCGGGGCGACCTGGTCTACAGCCGGAATATCGGCGCTTACAGCGTGGCCTCGGCCACGAACTTCAACGGGTTCGCGCCCGCGAAGATCGTGCATATCAATCAGTAGCGGGCCGGCACGCCAGGTGGAGGGTCCGGTTCCACCCGGACCCCACGCGCCATGCGAGCGCCATGCTTGCGCATGGGACGGGGTGGAACCCGTCCCTCCAACGGTTTCACGCAAGGTGGAGGGGCCGGTTCCACCCGGACCCCACGCGCCATGCGGGCGCCGGCATTGCGCATGGGACGGGGTGGAACCCGTCCCTCCAACAGCGCCATGCTTGCGCATGGGACGGGGTGGAACCCGTCCCTCCAACGGTTTCACG
>CAYZVY010000319.1:2502-4503 GCA_964481675.1 uncultured Verrucomicrobiota bacterium | reverse complement strand
AGCGGGTAGGGCGACGCGTCCCCGCGGAGCCGCATGGGAATGGCCCGGCGGCGGCTCTTGTTGAATGACTTTGCGCGAAGCGGGTAGGGCGAGGCCTCCGGCCGAGCCGTGATGGGAATGGCGATGCGACTGGCGCGGCGGCGGCTCACCGGGACGGTTCGCCCTACCTGCTTCGCGAGTGAATAGGCTGGAAAGGAATAAAATGAAACGCAGGACTGTCGTTGAAATGGCGCTTATTGCCGGTATGTTCATGCAAGGCGCGGTCATGGCGCAGGCGCCGGCCGACCTGACGGCCCGGGTCACCGGGGAGATGCGCCTGCGGTCCGACCTGGACCCGCAGGCCCCCGCCACGTGGTATGCCGTCCCGGCACTCAGCCCGGTGAAGCGCCTGCCGGCAGTCTATCCCGAGGACGGCACGCTCGGCGGCGCCGTCCGCCTCGTCGCCGCCCGCGGCGAAGCCGAGGCGGCCTCGTTCCTCGTGTTCCCGTTTCAGACGGCCGGCAAGGCGGAGCTGAAGGTGTCGGACCTGAAGGCGGCCGCGGGCGTGATTCCGGCCGCCCGCGTCGATGTCAAGGTCGTGACGTGCTGGTACCAGGCCGGCACCGCCTGGTACAGCTATTTCGCGGACGTGACGGGCCGCCAGATGACGCCCGAACTGCTGCTGAACGACGAGACCCTGATCCGGGTCGACGAGACGACGAAGGAGAACTACCTGCGGGTCGACGATCCGGCGGGCCCCGCCTACGTCTGGATCAGCAACCCGGCGGCCGTGGACGTGCCGTTCAACGCTGAAACGACTCCCGTGGCGGACGCCCCGACCCTCCAGCCCTTCCGGCTGGACGCCGGCCGGTTCAAGCAATTCTGGGTCACCGTGAAGGTGCCGGAAGACGCGGCGCCGGGGCTGTACCAGGGCGCGCTGGCCCTCTCCGCCGGGGCCGGGAAGCCTGTTTCCATTCCCCTGTCCGTCCGGGTCCTGCCGTTCGCCCTTCCGGCCCCGCTGACCTATTACGATTCCAGCCGCGAATTCTACACCATGCTGTACAACGACCCGCAATACGCCGCCATCCTGGCCAAGAACGGCGGGGACTGGGCGCAGGCGGACCGCAAGGCGCTGGCCCTGTTCACGAATATGCGCGAGCACAACATCCTCCATCCGCGCATGGCCGATTACCGCGGCAACCCGGAGATCTTCACCCGGAATCTGGAACTGATGCGCGAGGCGGGGTGTGCCACCGATCCGATCTTCGGCGCCGTTCCGGGCATCCCCCCGTTCGGGTGGATGACCTCGGTGACCGATGTGGCGATGTCCAACCAGACGCTGCCCAAGGATCTGGTGAAGAATGTGGACGAGTCGGCCGACATCGTGAAGCGCCTGTTCGGCCACTCGAACGTCTATTGCTTCGGCTGGGACGAGCCGTCCCGCCGCCTCGTGGTGGCCGAGCGCAAGCCGTGGCAATACATCCACGACAAGGGGCTGAAGATCTACAGCACGGCCCAGGACAGTCATCTGGCATACAGCGGCTACAACGAGGACTTCGTGAACATCCCGGGCGCGGTGACCCGCGAGCGGGCCGCCGCGTGGCATGCGATGGGCCACCGCATCACCACCTATGCCGGCCCGCACACGGGGCCCGAAAATCCCGACTTCATGCGCCGGATCCACGGGCTCACGCTCTACAAGGCCAACTATGACGGCCTCGGGAATTACATCCTGGCCTGCGCCACCTGGAATGATTTCGTGGGCGAGAGCTACAACTTCCGCCTGTTCAACATGACCTATCCCACGCGTGACGGGGTCATCGACACGCTGGCCTGGGAGGCGACCCGCGAGGCGATCGACGACGTGCGCTATGCCACGCTGCTGAAGACCATGGCGGAGAAGGCCATGGCGGTCGGCACCACGGAGTCGGGCGAGGCCGGCCGCCGCGCCCTGCTGTGGCTGGAGCGGCTGGACGCGGAAACGGCGGACCTGAACACCGCGCGCCTGGAGATGATCGACCG
>CAYZVY010000319.1:0-2402 GCA_964481675.1 uncultured Verrucomicrobiota bacterium | reverse complement strand
CGAAGGCGCCGACCACGGTCGAGGGCTGGCTGGCGTCGCCCTTCCGGCTGGATCCGAAGCGGCGCGAGTCGCGCTTTGTGGCCTATGACCGCAAGGCCGCCGACCTGCTGGTCAACGACGTCAACGTGGAGCGCGTGCTGGCGCCTGCGGCCGACGGGGCGGCGGCTTCCACTGCGTTCGTGATGGCCTGGGACGAGGCCGGCCTCCGGCTGTTCGTGGAATGCGAGGAGCCGGCCGTGGAGACGGTGAAGGCGGGGCTGCTGGGCGGCGGGCAGCTTGAACTGTTCCTGGTGCCGGGGTGGGGCCATGCCTATTACCAGTGGTTCGCCTCGTTCCCGGAGATGAAGGCGCGGCCCGTGATCTGGGATTCGCCCGGGCCGCACTACCGCCCCATGGACGCGTTCCTGAAGACCGAGTCCGGCGAGATGGACAAGGGGTTCGGGGTCAGCGTGTTCATCCCGTGGGAGATGCTGTATGACAAGCTGCCGGCGGAGGGCGACCAGTGGCCGCTCAACATTGTCCGGTGGTCCCGTCTGGGGAACGTGACCTGGGGCGGCAAGGTGCACAACCTGACCGCGTTCGGCACGGTGCGGTGGGAGGGGCTCACGCCGGAGCGCGTGGCGGCCATCAAGCGGAGCCTGGTGCTGAAGGCGTACGGCAATTATCTGAAGGCGAAGGGGGATCCGATTTCGTTCTGGAAGGACGAGGTCCTGGGCGATCCCGCTTTTTACGCGGCCAGCCTGCAGCCGGTTGCGGGGCAACTGGATGCGTGGGGGGCCAAGGTGCAGCCCGTGCTGGCACCGGCCGATGTGGACGTCCTTTTTGAGCGGGCCGTGCCCGGGTGGATGGAGTTTGCCAGTCAGGTGGCCCGGTTGCGGCGGGATTATTTGATGGAGAAGTTTGCGAAGTAGCGGCTTGCGCGAAGCGGGTAGGGCGAGGACTCCGGCCGAGCCGTGATGCGAATGGCGATGCGAATGGCGCGGCGGCGGCTCACCGGGACGGTTCGCCCTACCGGCTTCGCGAAAGACTATGCGCAGGCGTTGCGCAGGGCAGGTAGGGCGAGGCGTCCCCGCCGAGCCGCCCGCCGGGCCATTCTTATGCTTACCTGCCCGCCTCCAAATAGCCGAAACCGGGGGGCGGCCAGGCTTCCAGGCTGGTGCCGGCGGGCGCTTCGCCCGAGGGGCGCAGGGGCGGCTCCGCCGCCGGCTGGTAGCGGATGTCGAGGAACGGCGTCTCGATGAGGCGGCCGCCCGCCGTCAGGGAGCGGAACGCCGTGTCCAGGATGCCGCTGGTCAGCAGGGTGCGCTCGGCCGGCCACACCGCCTTGCCGGTCACGAACATCCGCTGGGCGTTCAGCCCGAGATAGCTGAAGTAGGCGTAGGCCGGCTTGGGCGCCGCCACGAACTCGCAGGCCTTGATCCCGCCCTCCACCCGCGCCGCATAGCCCCAGTATTCGCCGTTGTTCTTCGTCATCAGCAGCGCGCCGCGGGTGCCGTCGCGATAGGCGATCAGGATCAGGATCGGCGAGGCGTCGCCCTCCCTGAGCGTGGGTTTCCGTTTCTTGGCGCCCGCGCAGGCCGCGTCGATCAGGTCCGCCGACACCGCGCCCGACTCGATGGCCGCGAAGACCGCCGTGCCGGTGAGGCACTGGATGGACTGGACGCCGGTCTCGCCCCCGGCCCGCCGCTCGAGCATGGCCTGCAGCCCTTCCAGGGGATGGAACCCGTAGGCGTCCAGCGGGCCGTAGCCCACCGCCACCGCCTCGGTGACGGACGCGCCCGGCGGGTGCTCCAGGGCTGGTCGGCGCCAGGTGAGCGGGATCACCGAGCCGGCCATGAGCGGCACGTCCAGCTCCCGGGCCCGGTCGTAGATCCACTTGGAATCCAGCCAGCTGTAGGCCAGATGCTTGTCGTTGAACACCGGCACGGAGCGGCCCGCGGCATCGAACACCTGGAACACCTGCTCCAGGATGCGCAGCCGGGGATACATCTTGACGCCCATGCGGCTGCGCGGATAGTCGCCGTGCTCGCCGATATACAGGACGCCGTCGACTGCCAGGTTGGTGCCGCCCAGGCAGAGCGCGCCCGCCACCGTGGCGTAGACCGGGATGCCGTTCGACGCGGCCAGCTTGCGGCCCACGTCGTTGGAGGAGGCCTGGTCGATGTAGATCGCCGCCACGCGCACCGCAGGGGCGATCAGCCCCTCGTCGGTGGGGAAACCGGTGACATACTTGGAGGCGATGGCGTGGGCGTGGCATTTGTCGTTCCACACGTTCGCCAGGATGGCGATGGCCTTGGGCGCGGGCGCCGGCGGGGCGGCGGGCTCCGCGGCGAACGAGAGCGCGGGGAGCAGGGCGGCGAAGAGGGCGAGGCGGCGGGTCATGGGAATCTCCGTGTTGATGG
>CAYZVY010000318.1:0-4517 GCA_964481675.1 uncultured Verrucomicrobiota bacterium | reverse complement strand
CCCGTCACCACATTCACATACAAGACCATGTTGGAGAGCGCCACAACCGCGCTAGTCGGGGCGTGGTACCCCAGGTCCACCGTGCTGGAATCGCCGGACCCGTCGGTGCGGGTCGTCCGCGTATCCAGCCCCAGGGCTGAAGCCGACGCGCTCCCGGCGTTGATGCACGGGCTGTCCACAGCCTGGTACGGCAGGCCGTTGACCGACAAATAGTAGCCCGCCACCCATCGCGGATCGGCCGCGAAGTTCCCCGATCCAGGGGGAATATTGGTCGCGCAGGTATAGGCAATGGATCCGTTGGTCGACGCGATCGCGCCGACCTGGTTGCCCCAGACAATCGAATTGGCGACGTTCAGGACGGCAATCGCATTCGTCACGCCCCAGCCGCCGTTGTCGGCCAGCGTGCTGTTGGCCACGGTCACCGTGCCGGTGCCGGCCAGCACGGCGTGCTTCGCGAACGAGTAGATCAGGCAGTTGGTCAGAACCAGGCCGCCCGTTCCTTTTTTGTTAACACCCACCCCGACAACACCCCGGATCACGGTATTCCGGATTTCCAGGGAATTGGTGGTGGCGGTGTCAACGGAAACCGTTTCGGGTGTGACCCCCGACGGTTCGCCCGTGATGTCACACTCGGAAATGGTTCCCCACAACGCGGAGCCGTTCAGCAGCAGCGATCCGCCTTCCGAAGCCGCGTTGACGGACGTTGTCCTGTTTCCCGCGAAGGTGCAGCGTGATACCAGCAACGGCTTGCACCCGTTGATATAGAGCGCGCCTCCCTGGGCCACGCCGTTAAAGGAACTCAAGTAGTTCCCCGTGAACGTGCAGTTTGAAATGATCAGGGGCGCGACGGTTGTGCCATAAAGGGCGCCGCCCCCATGGTTGTATCCTGCTGCCATATAATTCGTATTAAACGCGCAGCCCGCGAGCAGGGCGCTGCCGCCGCTCAGGTAGACGGCGGCTCCGTAGCCGCCGCTGTTGACGCCGAGGAAATTGGTCGCAAACAAGGAATTTCGGATCGTGACGTCGGCATTCGCCGAATAGAGCGCGCCGCCCCAGGACGTCATATACTGCGAGAAGCCGTTGCCGCGGAACTCGCTGTCGACCACAATCAACCGGCCGTTCACCGTGGCAATGGCGCCGCCCCACGAGTTGACGGTTGCGTTGGGAATCCGGTTGTTGAGGAACAGGCAGTTGGTCACGACAGCGGAAAGACACGACGGCAGGTTGATGCCGGCGCACTGGGACTCCCGGCCGTTCGCGATCGTCAGGCCCTCGAACCAGACCTGCCCGCGGCCATCCGCCGAGAACACCCGGTTCGTGCCGGTCGCATCCAGGATCGTGGTGGCGCGGTCCGCCCCGATCACGAACAGGTTCAGCGTCCGGGACGTCAGCGGGAATACCTCGCCCGAAGCCTGGAAATACCGTCCCGTGGCGACGAAAATCGTGCTGTTGTCAATGGTCCTGGCCAGCGCCGCCGTGATGGTCTTCAGGGGCGAACCGGCCGTGAAGCCATCGTTGCCGTCGTTGCCCGTCACCACGTTGACATACAGGTTCAGGTTGGAAACCACCAGCACCGAACCGGTCGGCGCGTGATAGCCCAGATCGACCGTGCCGGCATCGCCCGCTCCGTCGGTTCGCGTCGTCTTCGCGTCGAGCCCCGCCGCCGTCGCCGTCATGCTGCCCGCGTCGATGCAGGGGCTGTCGGCGGTCTGGTAAAGCAAGCCGTTCACCGACAGGTACGAGCCGGCGACCAGCAGGGGATCCGCGTTCTGGTTCCCGGCGCCTGCCAGCGCTTCCTGGGAGCAGGTATAGGTGATGGGGCCATTGGTCGAACTGATGCCGCCCGCCCCATTGCCCCAGGCGATCGAATTGACGACCGTTATCACGGCTCCGGAGTTCGCCAGTCCCCACCCCAGGTTCTGGGCCAGCGTGCTGTTCGCCACGAGCACACTGCCCGCCTCGGCGATGAGTCCGTTCGTCGGGAAGGCCCGGACCAGGCAGTTGGACACGACCAGGCTGCCGGCGCCCCGTTTGCGAATGCCGAAACCCATGCTTCCGGACAGCCGCGAATCCCGGATCGTCCATGAATCTGCCGCGCCATTGTTGATAAAAACGGCTTCCGGCGTGGCTCCCAGATTTCCGCCTGAGATGAGCGAATCGGCGATCACCCCGGACCCGGTTAACCACAAGGCGCCGCCTTCCATGGGGGTATTGCCCGTGTCCAGGTAATTGCCGTCGAAGACGCAACCCAGAATGCGCACCTGGCTGCTGCCGGTGACGTAGAGCCCGGCGCCCGATCCAAACATGCGATTACCCCGGAACGCGCAGTTCGTCACCGTCAGGGGGCCCACGCCCGTGGCATACAACCCGCCGCCCTGCCACGTCCGGGCGTTGGATTTAATGGGAATGTTCGTGACGAAGGCGCAGTCCGAAATCCATGCGCTGCCCCCATTCAGGTGAACGCCGGCGCCATAGAGATGGCTGTTGTTCTGCGAGGCGCCCCCGGTGACCGTCACCCGGTTCAAGGTAACGGCCACGCCGCCTTCCGCGCAAATGGAACCGCCCCACTCCGTGGCCTCGATGCCCGTAAACCCATTCCCCTGGAAGCGGGAGTCCATGACCGTCAGGGTTCCGGCCTTGGCATAAATGCCGCCGCCCCTGGAGGTCAAAACGCCCGACAGCAGAACGCCAGAATTGCACAGGTTATTGATGAAGAGGCAATTGGTCACGGTCGTCCGGCACCCGGGCAGGTACAGGCCGGCTCCCCAGGCCGCGCGCCCGTTTGTGACGGTCAGCCCCTCGATCCACACGCTTCCCCGGCCGGACGTGACAAAAGCCTGATTCGTGGCCGACGGATCCACAAACGTGAAGGCCGGACCGGCCCCCTTCAGCGTCAGGTTCGGCGCCTGCAGGTTCAGCGGAAACACCTCGCCCGAGGACCAGGTATAGCGGCCGGTGGCAATATTGATGGTGCTGCCGTCAATCGCGAGCTCCAGCGCCCGCTTGATCGTTTTCACCGCGGTTCCGCCGGTCCAACCGTCGTTGACGTCGCTGCCCGACACCACGTTTACGTATAGGGTCAGGTTGGCGAACGATCCCGCGAAACCCGACGCCGCGTGATACCCCAGATCGACCTGCCCGTCGTCGTTGCCGCCATCCGTGCGGGTGGTGCGTCCGTCGAGAGCCGCGTTCGCCGCGGTCATGCTTCCCGCATCACGGCAGGGACTGTTGGCGGACTGGGCCGGCAAGCCGTTGGAGGAAAGATAGTAGCCCGCCACAAACAGCGGATCGCCCACGAAGTTGCCCGTGCCGGCCAGCGTTTCCTGCGAACAGGTATAAGCCGTCGCGCCATTGGTCGAACTGACGCCGCCCGAGAGATTGCCCCAGAGGATCGAATCGGACAGGGTCACCACGGCCCGGTTGTTCGTCACGCCCCAGCCGCCGTTATTCGCCAGCGTGCATTGGGCCACGACAACCGTTCCGCTGTCCGCCTGGACGCCGTTCATCCCGCAGCCCTGGACCAGGCTGTTGGTGAGCACCAAAGCCCCGAATCCCTTTTTCCGGATTCCGCTGCCGAGCAGCCCCTTGACCGTCGTATTCCGGATCGTCCAGACGGAGTTGCTGGCGTTGTCGACGAGGATGTTCTCCCGCGCGTCAAACTGATCCGTCCCGTTCAGGGTGCAATCGGAAACCAGGCCCGTTCCGCCCGACAGCCACAGATCCGCGCCTTCCAAAGGAAGGGCGACCTGCACCTTAAGGTAATTGGCGTCAAAGTCGCAGCCCACGATCCAGGGGTTTGCGCAAGCCGTGACATAGACGGCGCCGCCGAATGCGCCGACGTTCTGATAGGCGGTCACCCCATTCCCCCGGAACACGCACCCGGTGACGGCCAGGTCCCTCACGCCCGTCGCATGGAAGGCGCCGCCGTATTCGGAACGGGATTGGTTATACGCGTTGGTCTCGAACCGGCAGCTTTCCACCCAGGCGTTTCCCCCTTTGAGGTACACGCCCCCGCCGTTCAATTCGCTGTTACCCATGGCCGCCAGACTGCTGTTATTGGCGATGGACGTGCGGAGCAGCGTCACCGAAGCATTTTCCGCGTAAAGGCCGACCCCGTAATACGTGGCCTCGCTGTACTGCCCGTTTCCCCGCACCGAACTATCCACCACTGTCAGCGTCCCCGTGGCGGCAAAGATCCCGCCGCCTTTCGCCAGCGTGCTCACGCCGCCGATGAGATTGCCGACGATCACACAATTCGTCACAATCGTGTTACAGTTCGTCAGATAAACGCCGGCCCCGCTCCCCATGTATCCGTTGGTAATGGTCAACCGGTCCAGGGTGACCGTGGAGTTGGACCCGTAGACGATGCGCATCGACGCCACCGAGGTGTTCCGCGCCAGGACGGTCGGGACATTCGTGAAATCGCCCGGCGACCCGACGCCCTCATACCCGCCCTGCAGGGTCAAGCCGGGCCGGCTCAGCATGGAAATGGCGGCGCTGTTGGAGTAGATGCCGTA
>CAYZVY010000317.1:0-4605 GCA_964481675.1 uncultured Verrucomicrobiota bacterium | reverse complement strand
ATCACCTGCGCATACAGGCGATGGGCGAAGTCGTTCGGGTGGTTGACGCCGTTGCCCGTCAGATCGAGGAATCGCTTCCGCGTCATCAGCTCGAGCCAGATCGATGTCACGTCGGCCACTGCCACGCCGTCGCCCGCCATCGCCTTCAGCGCGTCGCGGAACGCCGGGAACTTCTCCGGCTTGATGGGCGCCCAGTCGTCGTTGCCGCACATCCCCGCCACCAGGATGAACTCCGCCTCGGGATTCACCGCGCGGATGGCGCCCATGATCCCGCGGATGTTGGCCGCGAAAACGGGAGTGTCAAATTGAAGGTCGTCGTTCATCCCGTAGGCGATGATCACCAGGTCGGGCTTCTCCGCGGCCAGCTTGTCCGCATCCGCCAGCCCCGACTTGGACGTCCAGCCGCCCACCGCCCGATTCTTCAGGACCACCTCCGCCCCGAACCGGGCGCTTATCCCGTCGGCCACCAGCTCCGGAAAAGCGGGCTGGAATGGCGGCGCTTTGGTGAACTTGGAGGCGTTCCCGCCGGCGGATATGCTGTCGCCGCTCACGCCCAGCACGATTTTCGTCCCGGCCTTCAGCCGGGCCCGCGTCCGCGGCAGGGCCGCCGCATCCGCTTTGGGAACAGGCCCTGTCCACGCGTCCCGGTGCTGATAGGTGACGCAGGTCTGCATCGTGTGGAACACGCTGCCCTCGCCGAACAGCAGCCCCGTCTCGGGATGCCCGCGCAACCGGATGTAGGACGGCATCCCGGGAGCCGGTGCCGGATACAACTCCGCCCGCGTCTTGAACGGGATGGCGCTGCCTTCCGGCAGGACCAGCTTGCCGCCGGACACGATATAGTCCCTGCCCTCCCGATAAACTGTCTCGCCGGTCGCCGATTCGACTTTTTCAATTTTAGACGGGGTGTAAAAGAGGCCGGCCTCCGCCACGCCCGCCTCGTTTTTGACAAAGAGGGCGCTTTCGCGATAAACCAGGCTGCCCGCGTCTCCAGGAATCGCCCAGAAGGGGGCGAGAAGAAAGTCGTCCCCTCCCCTGACCGCCTGCACGCGGCCCGTCTTGTCCATCAGGAAGGTGTCCGTTGCGGAACCCTTGAGCACCTCGAGCTTGACCGTCCCGTTGGTTTCGGTCACCCGGACGCCGGTGACGACTGGCGGCGCCTCGCGCACGGGCTCCAGCACGGCGGCGAAGCGCACATGCCGGCCGTGGCGCGTGATCATGGCCATCGGAACCCGGTCGGCGATCGAGGCGCCAGGGCCGTCGCCCAGCAGGACGCCCGTTCCGGCAGCGGGCGCCATGACCAGGTGGGTCGTCACGCCGTCGCCCGGGAACTGAATGCGGAAGGGCCCGTCCGTCGCGGCCGCCCGCGCCTTGCCGATGTAGTCGCTTCCGGGAAAGGGTTCCTTGATGCTCGCGTCCTTAACGGCAACGTCGCAAACGGCGTCCTTGCCGCGGTTGTGATACAACCAGTCATAGCGGCGGTCGTCGGCCGAGTCGAGCCGGTCAAACACCAGCAGGTAACCGGGCGTCGTCAGCAGCAGCCGGCTCTGGACCGTTCCCGGATAGGCGTCGTCGCACGCGGCCAGCGCGGCGGAGAATCCCTCCCGCTGCTCGAAAGACTCCAGGCGGCCCGCCACGCCGGCCTGGGACTTCCCGTCGACGAGGACGGCATTGTGGCTGAGCGTGGCCTTGTACCAATTGCCGTGGATGGGCAGCCGGTAGGCCTGGCTGGCCGCGCGGCCGGGATCCACGCCGAGCTCCTTTCCGAATCCGAAGAAAACGAAGCTCAGCTTGTCATAGTGCCCGTGGAACCCGCCGTACGGACCGAAGGTCATCGCCGCGGCCAGCCCCTTTTCGCCCGGCCCGCGCAGGATGGCATGACCCGCCCCGGGGAACACCTCGCTGCCGGCGATCGGCGCCTCGCCGGCGTTGCCCGGAATCCGGCCGAGCAGGATGGAATCCCGCGTGGGTACGGGCGACAGGAACGGCAGCAGGGACGCGTCGCCATAGGCCCGGTAACCGAACTCGAACAGGCGGGAGAGCCCGTCCAGCCGCGTGCCGACATCGTCGCCGAAGCGCGGCAAGGTCCCATCCGGCATGGCATAGCGGACCGGCAGCGTGAACATGGCCTTGAACCGGGGATGCGCCCACAGGTCGAGGCCCAGGCACCGGGCGCCCTCGGCAATCCGGATCAGGGCTCCCAGCGTATAGACATGATAGCCCCAGCTGTTCTCGTACCACATGCCCTCGTCGGTCACGGAAACCTGCATTTGCGGGTAAAAGCCGTTGTCCGGCTGGATCAAAGCCTTGACGACCCATTCGGCATCGCGCAGCACGGCGCCGCCGCAGAGCATGCCGGCGTTGTGCCAGGTCTGCCAGTTGTTCTTGCCGGCCTTGTGCTTGTCCATGTTGCGCAGCATCGGGAGCAGCAGGCCGTCACGGATCCGCGCGTGATCCTCCGCGGCCAGCAGGGGCGAGTCGTGAACCAGGTCGTAGGCCGGCGCGATCTGGCTGGCCATGCTGGCGGCCTCGTTCAGGGTCTGCTCGAACAGGTGCCCGCCCGAGCTCACATCCCACGGCTTCGCACTCCGGCTCGCCGTATGGTACGGGTAGCCGTCATAGCGCTCCGCATAGCCCAGCAGGATGTGCCTGGCGAACGCGGCAAACGCGGGTTCGCCCGTGACGGCATACGCCCAGGCCGCATCCAGCAGGCGCTTCAGGTTGTCCTGGTGAACGCGGCTGAACAGCACGTCGTCATACGGCTCGCCGGTGTAAACCTGGCCGCAGGCCGGACACCGGTGATGGGCGTCGTCCACCGTGACGAGCGCCGTCTGGCAGGCGTCGCACTGGTACCACTGGTTGTGCTGCCCGCCGCGGGGCGGGAACACGACCGGCTTCGTCAATCCTTCCCGGGCGGACTTGACCAGGCCCGCCGCGATGTCGTGCGCCCGGCCCTCGCCGCGCCAGGCTGCCCGCAGGCGCGCCAGTTCGGCGGTGGTGCAAGCGATGACCGGATGCGAGGGAGGCCAGACGGGCTGGATCGGAGGAATCGAGTTCATGGCAACGGTTTTCCCCGCGTCGGCGACGCGATTGGTTGTTGAGTTCGCCACTGCGGCATGCAAAACCGGCGGGCACAGCAGCCCCGCCACCGCGAGGATGCCCGCCAGCCGTTTTCCGGTTGTCTTCACATTCACAGCCTCTCATCTTCATGAAAGCGGCGCGGAGCGTCAACTCCTTTTGCTTTTGTGTTTTCTTTTGAGGCCGTTTGGTGTTTCTTATAGAGATGAAGTCAGCCGAATGAGCATATCCCTCCGCAGCGGCGTCTCCCTGGCCGAATGTTGCGCCTTCGCGGCCGTCAACTCCGTGGCCGTGATCCTCTTCGTCTACGGAGTCGTGTTCTGGACGCCCCTCCACGCCGGCTTCACCGACGCGGACAACCTGGTCATGGCCTCCGCCGGCGGCCTGGCCTACATCATCGCCTCGGCCCGCGCCGGAAAGCTGGCCGACCGCTTCGGCCCCACCCGCATGATGGGCGTCGGCTACCTGACCGCCACGGTCGCGCTGGGCCTGGGCTGGATGATCCCCTGGAAGATCGGCCCCATCCTCGTCATGGCCGTCTACAACGCCGCCCTCGGCCTGACCTGGCCCAGCATCCAGTCGCTTATGATCCGCGCACCCTCCCGCCTGGACATGCCCGCGCGCACCTCCCTCTACAGCATCAGCTGGGCGCCCGCCAACATCATCGGCTATGTCCTCGCCGCCCTGGTGGTCGGCCGCCTGATCCAGTCGCCCGCCGTCTTCCTCATCCCCGCCGCCATCCACCTGGCCCAGTTCCTCCGGATCGCGACCCGGCCGGCTCCGCCCATGGCGGCCGGCGACGGCGGCTCCGTTCACGAGACCAGCCATGCCGGCAGCGACCTGCCCCTGCGCGTGCGCCTCCGCTTCATGCGCGAGGGCTGGCTGTCCAACGCCGTGCTCTGCGGCCTGGTCGCAGCGTTCTTCGCGCTCGCGCCGCGCCTGGCCCGCCACCTGCACATGGACAACGCCGCCACCATCCTGCTGCTGACCACCTTCATGGTCGTGCGGGCGGCCTCGTTCGGCATCCTGGGGAAATGGACCGGCTGGCATTACAAGCCGCGCTGGCTCTACGCCGCCATGGCGGCCGGCCCCGCCGGCGTGGCCGCCGTCTTCTTCATCCCCCACCCCGCGGCGCTGGTCGCCGGGCTGGTCCTGTTCGGGCTGTCGACGGGACTGACCTACTCCGCCTCCATCTACTATTCGCACAGCGTGGGCGAAGGCCAGGCGAAACACGGCGGCTTCCATGAGGCCATCCTGGGCATCGGCGGATTTGTGGCGCCCCTCATCGCGGCGGGCGGCAGCCTGCTGGGCGAACGGATGGGCGGCTGGGAACGCGCCCCCGAAATCGCGCTGATCGCCGCCTCCTCCGCCGCCCTGCTGGCGGGCATGGCGGTGATCGTGGCGGCGGACCGGAAAGCGGCGGAAAAGGGACAGCCGATCTTGCCGAATCGCTTCAGGTAGGGCGCTCAAGCATGCGCCTGTCTCGTCATTGGATGTGGGAGCGCGGCACCGTCCGCGCGATCAGGC
>CAYZVY010000316.1:0-4615 GCA_964481675.1 uncultured Verrucomicrobiota bacterium | reverse complement strand
ACCGTGGACCTGCTGATTACAAATCAGCTGCTCTACCAACTGAGCTATGCTGGCGATGAAGGAAGGGGAATATTGCCTGAAAGCGGAGGGGGGTTCAAGACAGTAATCAGTAATCAGTGATCGGTGATCGGTTCAGCAGACTACCGCCAGGTCAGGCGCGGCGTCACATGCGCGGGGCGCAGGAGAAACTCGCCGAATTCCAGCAGGCTGTCGGATCCGGGCTCCCGCCGGCGCAACGCCGCCACATGCTCGTCCAGGCTCTTTTCGTGGATCGCCAGCCAGTCGAGCTCGCCCGCGTCCAGTCCGGCCACCCGATCCTGCCGCTCCACCACCGCCCGAAGGCGATCCAGCCCCGGTTTCAGCTGCTCCAGCTGGCCCGCGGCCCGGTCCAGATGCGCCCGGAACGCGGCGGCATCCTTCCCCTGCGCCAGCGCGGCGGCATGGTAGGACTCCCGGGCCGACTCGATCCGCCACACCCCCTCCACCATCACCGACAGCGCCTCCGCCAGCCCGCAAGCGGCCTCCAGCTCGTCGGCATGCCGGACCGCCTCCGCCCGCAGCCGCGCCACCAGGCCCTCGCCTTTTGCCGCCAAATCCGTCAGCCGCTCCATCAGGGCGGGCGTCAGGATGGCCCGCAGGAACTGCCAGCACCCGAACGGCCCCGGCTCCCAGACCTCCCGGTGCTGGTTGGCCGGCGCCGGCCGCGGCCGCGCCATCACGGCAAAGGGCGACGCCCCCCGGAACAGCGCCTTGCGCAAACCGACCATCAGCAGCCAGGGCCGCTGCGCCAGGTCCTTCATCAGCGCCGCCTCCAGCTCCGAACTGATCACGCGAAGCAGCTCCAGATAAGACCCGCCGTCCACGCCATACCGTTTGCCGGCATACTCCGCCACAAACGCATCCCTATCAGCCGGCGCGTCGCCCGCCGCCACCGCTCCGGCATAGGCGACGAACGGCCAGATCAGGTCCGGCCCGCTGCCGAAACCGAACTCCCAGGTCGTCAGCAGGATTCCACGGAGGCCCAGCTCCACGGCGTCCCCCGCCATGGCCCGAATGTTCCGCAGTGAATTATCGATTTGAACACCAAAATCGGGACAGGTCGACACCGCGGGCGCAGCCAGCACCGCGAAGCCTTCCTTCTGAAACCGCTCGAGCGTCTCGCGAGACCCCTGAGGTCCGTAATGCCAATCGCAGACGATCACATCACGGGGCATCCGCCTCATCAGCTCCTCGTGATGCAGCAGCATGTCGCCCCACATAAGAATCTGGCGATCGTGCCGCCGCACCTCATCCCCGAGGAACATCAGCCAGTCGAACAGGGCCTCGACCTGCCGGGCTTTGTCGCCCGGAAACAGCCATTCCATCTGCCGCACTTCGTCGCACCCCACATGCACATACGGCTCCGGAAAAGCGGCGCAGATATCGGCGATGGCCGCCCGGACAAAGGCCCGCACGTCCGGGCGCTCCAGGTTCAGCTGCTCATACCCGCCCCACGGCAGGTGGGCCTTCGAATCGCACGTCAGATGGGCATACCGCTCGGTTGCCCCGATCCCCTCGCAATGGCCGATCAAGTTGATCTGCGGGATGACCGTGATTCCCCGCTCCCGCCCGTAGGCCGTCAGCTCCCGGGCCATGGCCGGGGTCAGGCTTCCCGCGGGCGCCACGCCCGGGCACGAGGGGAAGTCAAACCGGTGCTCCAGATAAAGAGACAGCATGTTGAACCGGCACTCCGCCAGGCGGTCGACCACGGATTTCAGATGCGGCAGGTCCGCCCGCCGGCTGCGGGCCAGGTCGTAGTTCAAGGCACGGATTTCCATCGCATTCCCCTTTGCGCCATCATGCGCCTTCCGGTCGCTTCTCGCGCGGACGGTGCCGCGCTCCCACCTCCTGTTGCCGGCTGGCGCCGGAAGGTGGGGTCGCTTCTCGCGCCAACGATGTGGCGCTCCCACCTCCTGGTGCCGGCTGGCGCCGGAAGGTGGGGTCGCTTCTCGCGCCAACGGTGTGGCTCTCCCACCTCCTGTTGCCGGCTGGCGCCGGAAGGTGGGGTCGCTTCTCGCGCCAACGGTGTGGCGCTCCCACCTCCTGGTGCCGTCTTGCGCCAGGAGGTGGGAGCGCGGCACCGTCCGCGCGATCATGCATCCGCCTATCGCACCCTCACAAACGCCTTGCCGGCCGCATCCAGCGCCGCCAGCGGCACCTCGGCCTGGCTCAGCCCCTCGACCGTTTGCGCCTTGAGCGGTTCCCACGTTTTGCGGTCGCGGCTCAACTCCAGCGACTGGGCCTTGAGCCCCAGCGTCAGGTCCGTATCGGCGGTCAGTTCGAACAGGCCGGGCTCCACGCGGCGCAGCGAGGCGAACGTGCTCTGCCGGACCGCATCGCCCACGCCAAACCACCAGAGGCGGAAGCCTTGCAACCGGCCGAAATCATCCCTGACCACGGGTCCGCCCGTCAGCTTGAACGTGTAGCGCCCCTCATCCCGGTCGGCCCCCAGGTACTGGGCCCGCCAGAATTTAGTCCCCTCCTCGTTCGAGGCGACCCAGTTCCGGTCCAGCCCCGGCACCACCCCGCCCGCCTGGAACGCCATCCCCAGATTGCACACCACCGTTCCGGTCTCCGGCTGCACCTCCAGCACCCGGGCCAGGTAGAAATCGGCGCCGCGCTTGACCGTCAGCACGCTTCCCGTCCCCTGCGGCCCCACCCCTGTCAGCGTGCAGGTGGTCTTGTGGCTGCCCGTTCCAACCTCGAATGTGCGCCCGTCCAGCAACCCGCCCGCCGGCCACAAGGTGTCCAGCGTGAGCTTCAGATCGCGATAGGCGGCCGCCGTCACCGTTCCCGTGCGCTCGGAAACGGCCGGCCTCAAGAGAACACCGTCGCCTTGCAGCAGGCGTCCGTCGGACAGTGACGCCAGCCTCAAGCCCTGCTCATCCCGCGACAGGCACGCAAACTCCCCCGAGACCCTGACCTGACTGATCACTGATAACCGATTACTGATCACTGATAACTGATCACCGATCACTCTCTCTTTTTCCGGCCGCCCGTCCGCAAACAGCCAATCCATATGGCCGTTCTTCGTTTTCACCTCAACCGCCACCGCCCGCCGGGCATCGGACTCATTGGCCGCCACGGGCAGCATCCGCACGCTATCAATGACCGGCTCGCCCGTATACGGCTCGATGATGGCGGCGAACACCCGGTTCGTTTCGGCCTCGCCCGCATGCCGGACGTGCAGCACCGTGAACGTGTTCCCCCCGGCCTGGTTGCTATAGACGCCCGACAGGATGCGCCCCTCCTGCTGCTCAAGCAGGTGCAGCCGCGTATAGGCGCGCGGCCGGGCGTCCGACCACAAAAATCTCGCCTGCATCTGCTCGGGACCGTTGCTGCCTTTCGCCGAACGATTCATCCGCCAGGTCGCCACCACGGTCTCCGGCGCGTCGCCGCCGAAGCTCGTTTCCGGATGAGGGTAGTCTGCCAGATACCGCTGCTCGTCAGGGGACAGCTTGCCCATCGGCAGGCGCGTCTCCACATTGACCACCAGTTCGTCGTCCGAATTGCCGTTGAAGCAATACGTGTGGATCCGGCCGCCCGCCACCCGGTTCACGTCGAACACGTAGCAGTCGGGCGTCACCACATCCGGATCGAGCTTGCTGTAATCGGGAACCATCTCAGCCGGCGTCAGCGGCCGGGCGCCGCTCCCTTCCGCCACATCCACGAGCGCGATCTGCCGGCGGCGCAGTGAGACATTCGATAAGGGCGCCGGAGGCACCGCGTCGGCCGCCACATAACGGGCGCCTTCCGCATCGGTCAGCGCCGTCACCCACGAATGCCCCTGCCAGCCGCGGTCGTTCACCTCCACCAGGTTGTGCACGCGGGAGGCCCCGTCGGAAGGCGAGCCGTAGCCCGGCCGCTGCCCGCCCTCGGTGGTCACGGGGAGGCCCTTGGCGTAAAAGCCCAGGTCCAGGGTGTCCTGGTGGGCGTGGCCGTAACCCTGGCCGATCCGCAGATAGGCGCAGCGGCGGAACCGGTAATCGTCGAACTCCGTGCCGCCCTCCAGCGCGCCGAACCAGTTCGGCAGCACCCGGCTGCGGTTCTGCATCCAGGGTGCCCGGGCCTGGCCGGCGGCGGCGGCTTCCACCTTCGCCCACTCCTCGTCCGACATCGCCTCGCGCCCGAAGACGTGCTTCAGCATCCAGGCGAACGCCGGGTCGCCGGTCCACCGCCAGCCGCGGCGCATGGCCTTCTCCATATCGAATCCGCCCTTTTGCGAGGTGCACCAGTAGCCGTAGGTGGCCGCCGGCCCGCACACGTCGCCCACGCGCGGAAACCAGAGTCCGGCCACCCGCACATCCAGGAACCAGTGGCAGGCCGCCACCACCTGCGGATACTGGCGCGGATCCCGCAGGTCAAAGCGCGGATTGGCGCCCGCCTCGATGGCTTTCTCCAGCATCTCGCCGCTCGTGGACGCGTTCTCCACGTGGGCATAATACAGCGACCCGATGTACTTGGCGCCGTCCGGGTCGCAGCCGCTGATCAGCACGTCGGCCAGGCCCGAGACGGCCAGCGGATACATGAACGTGCGCGTGAACAGCCACTCCATCCAGGGATCGGTCACCGCGGC
>CAYZVY010000315.1:0-4623 GCA_964481675.1 uncultured Verrucomicrobiota bacterium | reverse complement strand
AGTAGCTCACCCCCTGACCGTACACATCGGCCACGTAGGTGTCGTTGCCGCCCAGATCGACCAGCGCCGCGATCCCGCCCCCCGCGAACGGACGCATGCCGATGGAAAAACCCTGCGCGAGCGACAGAAAGCGGTCGTCATGGCGGTCCCAGTCGTGTTCGCGATTGCCGGCCAGGTAACGGTCATCCCCCGCCCGGTCAACGAGCCAGCCGGCCCCACGCACGCCCGAATACGCCTGTCCGGACAGCCCGACCTCGTACGTGTCGTTGCCCGCCGCGTCGACCAGCACACCCATGCCGCCCACGGCGGCGCCCTGGCAGAACACGGCCCCGCGATAGGTGTCATGGCCACCGCCGTCGGCCAGCCAGGCCGCCCCGCACACCGCGGCACCCTGCCCGGCGTACGCGGCGCCATGGGTGTCGTCGCCCGCAAGGTCGATCAGGACGGAAAGCCCGAACAGCGCGGAACCGGGTCCCAGCACCTGCGTGCCGGCATACGTGTCGTCACCCTCCAGGTCGATGATGACCGCCACCGGCACGGCGGAATCAGGGTCACTCACGCCGGCCGCCTCAGCCAGGCCGTTGCCGACGCCCGCCGCTCCGGCGTAGTGATCCGCTCCGCCGGGATCAATCACCAGCAACGCCGGCGCGTCATACCGGTCGGCGGCACGGGTCCCGACGATGATCCGGCCGAGCGCCGTCTCGAGGGTCACCGGCGCGGCCGGCCAGTCGCGGACCAACACCGCCTGCGCGGCCAGCTGCTCCGCGGCGGCATGCAGCACCTGGCCGCCGCGGGCAAGTTCACCGACATCCACCCCCAGCACTACATCCAGCACATTGGACACGGCCGGTTCGGGATCGAGATCCAGCGCCCCGGCCAGCACGCGCTCGACATCCTTCCGGGACACGCCCGCCGCGATTAGGGGCCCGATGCTCTCCGGATGATCCTCAATCACAAGCAGCCCGGCCAGCAATGAGGCCGCCGCGTAACGGCGCACCGCGAAATCCGTCGCCGCCAATCCCCGGTTGAGCGCCAGGCGTGCCACGGCGGCCTGGTCGACGAATTCACGGATGAATCCCGCCAGATGCGGCGAAAGCGAGTTGGAGGCCGCAAAACCGACCTCGCCCGGCGGAGGCGCGGGCCGCAAGGGCCGGGCCTCGAGCAATTCGGCCGACAAGCGCCACACCGCCGCGTCATTGGACGCCGCCGCCCGGATCCGGCCGGCGGTCACCGGCAGCCGCAAGGGATCGTGCAGGGTCCCCCTCACCCAGTCAAGCGCCCAGCGCGGCTTGCCCACGTCCTTTTCGAACGCCAGATCGGCCGGCGTCAGGTTCAGGCGGCCCAGCGCGTCTCGGATTGCAGCCGTGTCATTGGACCCCAGGAGGGAGACGTCCGGTTCCCCCATACACGCGGCGGCACACAGCAGAGTCAGGCAGACGACACCGCCCGGCAGCCACCCCCCGCCTGGCCCCGTCCTTCGGCACGCAGACTGCGCCGGGGCGAGGGGGCCGGGTTGTCCAGGTGCCGGCCCCATCACCGCACCAGGGTCTTGAACGTCTCGTAGGCCTGGTTCCAGCGCGCCGCATCGCGTGGCTGGAAATCGCGAATGGGAAACGACTTCCGGATGATGGCCAGCGATTCGCCCAGCGACCGGATGACGCCCAGGCCCAGGGCCTGCACCATGCAGTTCCCGACAGCCGTCGCCTCCTCCGGGCCCGCCACCACCGGCAGCCCCACGGCATCGGCCGTGAACTGGTTCAGCATCGCGTTCTTGCAGCCGCCGCCCACAATGTGCACCACCTTGCTTGGCGTGCCGCACACCGCCGAGATCTGCTCGTTGACCATCCGGTACTTCAGCGCCAGGCTTTCATAAACCATGCGCGCGAACGAACCGCGATCCGCCGGCGGCCTCTGGCCCGTCCGGCGGCAGAACTCCACCATCGCCGTCTGCATGTTGGCAGGATTGTAGAAGGAGGGATCATCGGGATCCACAAACGCCGCAAAGGCCGGGGCCTGGCGCGCCAGAACGTCGAGTTCGGCCCAGTCCAGGGAACGCCCATCCTCGTGCTGCCAGGCGCGCCGGAGCTCCTGGACCAGCCAGGTGCCCATGACATTCTTCAGCAGGCGCACGTTGCCGATGCCGCCCTCATTGCTCAGATTCGCCTTCATCGCGGCGGGCGTGGTGATCGGCTGCGGGACCAGCTTGCCCACCAGCGACCATGTGCCCGAGCTGATGATGAGCGCTTCGCCGGGATTGGCGACCGGCGCCGCCGCATAGGCGCTGGCCGTGTCGTGCCCGCCCACGGCCACCAGGCACGCGCGGTTCAGCCCCGTAAGCCCGGCCAGTTCGGCATGGAGCCGGCCCACCACCGTCCCCGGCGCCACGATCGGCGGCATCACCCGCGCGGGAATGCCCAGCTTTGCGAGGACCGTCCCGCTCCACTGCCGCGTCCGGGCATCCATGAGCTGCGTCACGCTGGCCCACGTGGAATCCACGGCGCGCACGCCGCCGAGATAGTAGTAGAACAGCGCCGGCACCGGCAGGTAGAAGCACCCCGGCTTCAGCAGCGCCTTGCGGTTGAGCATGAACCAGTGGAGCTGGTTGCTGACGTTGAACGGCTGGAAGTGAATGCCCGTGATGCCGTACATGGTCCGCGGGGGAACACGCGCCTTGACCTTCCTGATCATGGGATCCAGCCGGTGGTCGCGGTAGGCATACATTTTTCCGATCATGTCGCCGTCGGCCGTCATGAACTGGCCATCCGCGCCCCAGGTATCGATGCCCACCGAATCCAGGCTGTCGCCCACCGTCCGGCGATATTCCCGGAGCCCCTGGACGATGTTCTGAAAGATCAGGACATCGTCCCAGTAGGTGCGCTCGACCATCCGGCCCCGCGCGTCGGGGATGAAGAACGAGGTGGCTTCATGGGTGAAGCGGTGCACTTCCTGCAAGGTGAAGCTGCCGCGGTCAAACACGCCCGCGAAACACTTTCCGCCCGAGGCCCCCATATCCGCGGCAAAAACCCGTACTGTTTTCATAGTGCCTCTACTTCCCTTCCATCATCCGGATCCGGTGCTTGGGCGCATCCAGCGCCATGAGCTCCCGGACCTCCTTGCGGTTGAGAAAGCGGGGCCGGCCCACCACCGCCGCCGCGACCATCGAGATGGCCGCGTCCTCGACAACCACGCACCGGTAATAGGCCTGCTGCATGGTCACGCCCAGCGCCAGCACGCCGTGGTTGGCCATCAGGATCGTATCGGACTCGCGCGCCGCCTCGCCGGCCGCGTCCGCCAGGTCCTGCGTCGTCGGCGTGACGTAGGGAAGCCTGCCCACGCGGCCGAGATCGCAGATGAATTCCGCGAACATCGGCTTCAACTCCGCGCCGGAGCTGATCACGCCCGAGGCCCAGGGCGAATGGGTGTGGAAGATCGCCGTGAGTTCGGGCCGCGCCCGGTAGATCGCCAGGTGCATGCCGGCTTCCGAGGTCGGCCGCTTGTCGCCTTTCACCTGGCGGCCCGAGGCCAGATCCAGCCCGCAGAGGTCGTCGGGCGTCAAGTCGTCCATGGCGAAGCCGCTCGGCTTCATCCACACGAGATCACCCTCGCGGGCGCTGATGTTGCCGCCCGCCCCCGCCACCAGGTGCGCCTGAGCGATCTTCACGCCGTAGCGGCACAGCTCTTCGCGGACGGAAGGGGTATTCAATGTCTGTGTCTTGGCCATCCTCTTGCTCCTCTGCTCTACGAAACTGGGTTTCAGTGTTCGGTGTTCAGGCAAGAAAGCAGGCAGCCTCTTTTTTACTGAACACCGAACACTGAACACTGATTACCGATTTCCATCCCCTCGACCCCCGACCCTCTCGCCCCATCCCCCTACCGCATTTCCTGGCCGCCCGTGACGTTGATCGCCTGGCCGGTCATGTAGGAGGACTGTTCCGAGGCCAGGAAGACCACGACATTGCAGACGTCCTCGTACTGGCACGAACGTTTCATGGGCACCTGGTCGATGTATTTCTTGCGGACTTCCGCCACGGTGATGCCCTGGTTGGCGGCGTATTGCTTGAAGAGACTGTCCTTCCACAGCGGCGAATCGAGCAGGTTGCCCGGGCAGATGGCGTTGACGCGGACCCCGCGTTCGGCCATTTCCAGCGCCGCGCTCTGGACCAGCCCGATCGCGCCGAATTTCGAGGCGGCATAGGCGGAGTTCTTGAAGGAACCCTTCTTGCCCGACTTGGAATTGATTTGAACAAACGACCCGCCGCCCGACTGCTCCATGGCCCGCAGACCGTGCTTCATGCAGATCATCTGTCCCACCAGGTTGACCTCGATGACCTTGCGCCACTTGCCGACATCGAATTCCGTGATGGGGCCGGACAGCAGAATGCCGGCATTGGCCACGAACACATCCACACCGCCCATCCAGGCCACGCTGCCAGCCACAAGGCGTTCGACATCCGCCTCCTGCGACACGTCGCTGCGGAGGCCGCAAACGCGGTCCTTGCCGTAGGTGGCCGCCAGGCCTTCCGCCCCGGTTGCCAGCGGCCCGTCCTGAAGGTCCGACATCACGACGCGGCAGCCTTCCTTGATCAACCGCTCCACAATCGCCAGGCCCAATCCCTGGGCCGC
>CAYZVY010000314.1:0-4632 GCA_964481675.1 uncultured Verrucomicrobiota bacterium | reverse complement strand
TCACGGGGCCCCTGTTTTAGCCTCGGGCGCCGGCGGTTCGGGCAGCACGCGGAACGCAAAAGCCGTCAGCAGCCCCACCCCGCCGCCCAGCAGCAGGCTGAAGCGGATGCCGATCCGGCGCTCGAGCGCCCCGAACAGGAACATGGCGGCGCTGACATACAGGGCCCCGATGACTTTCTGGACGGCAAAGGCGGATCCCTGCGTGGCGGGCCCGGCGCTCCGGCTCACCCACATGCTGGTGGGGCCGACGAGAAGGACATAGAGCGACGCGGCGACGGCAAAGCCGGCGCTTGTCAGGACCCGGTTGTCGCTGCACCCCATGACCAGCGTGGCCACGCTCGCGGCCAGCCCGATCGCGATGTGAAACCGCTTCAGGGACAGGCGGTCCAGATACCGGCCGGCCGTCAGCAGCAGGATCAGCGTCAGGGCGCCGACGCCCGTGCTGAGCCACCCGAACGCCCGGTCGCTCATGCCCAGCTCGCGCGTCAGCCGGATGGCGGCGAACGCGCCGACGCCCCCCAGAGCGCTGTACCACAGACTTGTCAGATGGATGAAGCGCATCAGCGACTTTTCCCGCCAGGCCGCGGCATAGCCCCGCAGCAGGAGTCGGACTTCAACGACGGGATGCTCCAGCCGCCTCAGGGGCTCATGGGCCGGATACCCGAGCAGGGCCCAGGCCGCCAGGCCCAGCAGGGGCCCCAGCGCCAGGAAGACGGCGGGATACCCGCCCCAGAGCACTGCCAGGGACGTCGCCGCCACGGGCGCCACGATGCCGGCCGCGGCGCCCACGCTGCGGTAGACCGTGTTGGCCGCGCCCTGGCGGGCCGCCGACACCTGCTGCGTGAGGGTGTTGAAGTTGACATAGACCGTGCTGACCAGCGCCCCGAACAGGGGCATCAGGACCCACAGGAGCGTCCGCGAGTTAAGGCCGAACAGCGCGGTGAGCAGGCCGATGACCACCAGCATGCCGATGGCGGTTCTCCGCTGGCCGAAGCGGTCGGAAACGGCGCCCAGCAGGATCACGCCCACCAGCACGCCCGCGAACCGTAGCGAGCGGACATTCGCCCAGTCCGCGGCCGACATCGCCAGCTCCCGCGTGGCCCACAGCGGCATGATCACATCGGCCGCGCCCAGGGCGAACGCGGCCAGGAAGGCGGAGGCGGCCAGCGCGATCAGACGGCGCCGGGCCTCGGGTGGCCAGGAGGGCGATCCGCTCAATACCGGTACTCCCGCGCGGTCCGGTACAGCGCCAGGATGTTCGCGACCGGCACGTCCGGCTGCACCGCGTTCGACGCGGCCGCCACATAGCCGCCGTTCGCGCCCAGGACCCTGATCAGGCGAAGCATCCCCGCCTCCACCTCGGCGGGGGTCCCATAGGGGAGCAGATGCTGCGTGTCCAGGCCGCCGTAAAACGAGATCCGCCCGCCGAACCTGGCCGCCAGGTTTTCCGGCTCCATCCCGGGAGTGTCGGGCTGGATCGGATCGAGCAGGTCGATCCCGAGTTCGATCAGATCCTCGATGATCGGCTCCACGGAGCCGTCCGTGTGATAGCGCGTCCACAGCCCCATTTTCTTGAACGGCTCCACCAGGCGGCGGTGGAAAGGCTTCATCTGCTCCCGCCAGACGGCGGGCGACACCAGCATCCCGCTCTGCATGCCCACGTCGCCGCTGCTCCAGACGATGTCGATCAGCCCCTCCGCCGCCTCCACGGCGCGCCGGGTGATGGTCTCGTAAAATGACGTGGTCTTCTCCATCAGCCAGGCGGCCATCTCCGGCTCCTCCGCCAGGTCGGCCAGGAACGACTCGAACCCGCGCAGATACCAGGCCTGCTCGAAATAGGAGCCCGTGGCGATCACGATCGCCCGCGGCTCGTCCCGCTGGATCTCGCCGATCTGCTTCCGCAGGTGGTCCACCGACAGCCAGTCCGGATCCGGCCACGCATAGGCCTCCAGGTCCCGGATCGACCGCGCGCCGGCCAGCGGGGCATTGGACGTCTCGTAATAGGTGCAGAAGGCGTTGCGGATCGGCTTCCAGACAATGCCCCACATGTCCTCGCCGCCGACGCCGAAACCCGAGGCGCCGCAAAAGCGGGGCGGCCCGACATACTTGGGCCCCACATACCGCATGTCCGCCCCGAAATAGCGGAGCAGCGCCTCTGGCGACTCGAGCTTCAGATGGTCGAGCAGCATCCGGGTGGTTTCCGGCGTCCCGAAATAGTTCAGCGGCGGCCGGTCCGGCCGCTGGTGCGCCAAGGCCGTCAACACGCGTTCGCGGGAATTCATCGATCAGCCCCCTCCGCTTTGAAAACACATAAACAAATAGAATATCATGGCCGCGGGCGGCGTCGAGACCGGAGTGCGGATTGAGAGTGACAACCTGACTTGCAATCAGATCGGGATGGACAAGACCCCGGTGAACAGGTAATTTAATTGCCCATGAAATGGCCTGTCCATACCCTTCTTTTCGCCGCTGTCGCCGCCCTTTCCGGCTGCCGCACGGATCTACCTTCCCGGCCCGCCCCACCCGCCAGGGAACCGGCGGCGCAGGCGTCCACCAACCAGGTGTCGGAAGATGAGGAGGCCTACCGGGAGATCCGCCTTCTCACCACCGCCCTCCTGCAGGTGCGGAAAGGCTACGTCGACGAAACCAAGACGTCCTACAAGGACCTGGTCCACTCCGCCCTCCGGGGCATGCTGGAATCGCTCGATCCGCACAGCCAGTTCCTCGAACCCCAGGCCTACCAGCAGATCAAGGACGACACCACGGGCGAATTCAGCGGCATCGGCATCGTGCTGGGCTCCCGCGACAATGTCCTGACCTGCATCGCGCCCATCGAAGACACCCCCGCCTTCAAGGCGGGCGTCCAGGCCGGGGACAAGATCGTGGAGGTGGACGGCCAATCCACCGAAGGCCTCTCCGTCAACGACGCCATCAAGAAGCTGCGCGGCCCCAAGGGCACGCCCATCAAGCTCAAGCTCATGCGGGCCGGGGAGAAGGACTTCCGGATCGTCGAGCTGATCCGGGACATCATCAAGGTCTCCAGCGTCAAGGGAAGCCGCATGCTGGAGCCGGGCATCGGCTATATCCGCGTAACCCAGTTCTCGGAAAGCGTGGCGGACGATCTGGACGCCCAGCTCCAGAAGCTGACCAAGCAGGGGCTGAAGGCCCTGATCCTGGACTTGCGCAACAACCCCGGCGGGCTGCTCTCCTCCGCGGTGGGCGTCAGCGAGCTGTTCCTGGACAAGGGCGCCGTGGTCGTCTCCACCCGGGGCCGCAAGGGCACGGCCAATCCCCCCCCGCTCAAGGCCGTGGGCCAGCGCCACTACAAGGACTTCCCCATGGTCATCCTGATCAACGGCGGCTCGGCCAGCGCCTCGGAAATCGTCGCCGGCGCGCTGCAGGACCATAAGCGGGCCGTGCTGGTGGGCGACGTCACCTTCGGCAAGGCGTCGGTCCAGAGCCTGCTGCCGCTGGACGACCAGTCCGCGATCCGGCTGACCACGGCGCACTACTACACCCCCTCCGGCCGCATGATCCACGACGTGGGCATCCAGCCCGACATCGTGGCCCCTCTGGCGCCGGATGTCTGGCACAAGGTCCAGCTGCGCCGCCTCAACGAGGAATCCCCCGGATCGGTGGACGCCAAGCTCCTGGAAGGCACGGACCAGGTGCGCGACATCCAGCAGGACCGCGCCGTGGACCTGCTCAAGGGCATCCTGGTCTTCAAGGAGAAGCGGTGATCATCCTGGGGATGGAAACCTCGTGCGACGAAACGGCCGCCGCCGTGATCCGCAACGGCCGCGACGTGCTGTCCAATATCGTCTACAGCCAGATCAAGCTGCACCGCGCCTATGGGGGCGTGGTGCCTGAAATCGCCTCCCGCAAGCACGTCGAAATCCTTCCCCACGTCCTGAAACAGGCGCTGGCTGAGGCCAAAATCGGATGGGAGCAGCTGGACGCCATTGCCGTCACCCAGGGTCCCGGGCTGGCCTCCTCGCTCCTCGTCGGGCTCAGCGCGGCCAAGGGGCTCGCCATCCGGCTCGGGATCCCGCTGATCGGCATCAACCACCTGGAAGGGCACCTCTTTTCCGCCTTCATCGGCGAGGGCGCCCCGGTCCTGCAGGAGCAATGCCCCTTCACCGCCCTGATCGTCTCCGGCGGCCACACCACCCTGCTGCGCGTCCTGGGCGCCGGGCGCTACCGGCTCCTGGGCTCCACCATCGACGATGCCGCGGGCGAGGCCTTCGACAAGGGGTCCAATTTGCTGGGCCTGGGCTATCCCGGCGGCCCGGCGGTCGACAAGGCCAGCCGGGGGGGCAATCCGGATGCCGTCGCCTTTCCCCGGGGCAAGCAGAAGGGCGAGACCTTTTCCTTCAGCTTCAGCGGCCTGAAAACCTCCCTGCTCTACTATCTCCGGCAGCATCCGATCACGCCCGGGGATACGGCCCGGCTGGCCGACGTGACCGCCAGCTACCAGGAGGCCATTGTGGACGCCCTGGTGGAGAGAACCCTCCTGGCGGCCCGGGACGGCCGTCCCGTGGCCGTTGTGGGCGGCGTGTCCCTGAACAAGCGCCTGCGCGAAAAGCTGGCGGCGGGTTCCCGCAAGGCCGGCTTTCCCCTCATGCTGTCGGC
>CAYZVY010000313.1:0-4638 GCA_964481675.1 uncultured Verrucomicrobiota bacterium | reverse complement strand
CCGCCTTCGACCTGGACGGCCAGGCCCGTATCTTCGACAACAAGCTCGACGCCGTGGACATGGGCGCCTATGAAAGCACCTACCCGTCGCGGTCGGGAACGCTGCTCATGATCCGCTGAGACTAGTTGACGGCTGAATGTGACTCGTTGCGCCCGCTGGCGCATGCGGTCCGGGTGGCACCGGACCCTCCACCTTGCGTGACTCCGTTGGAGGGACGGGCTTGCCACGCTGAAGCGCGTCGCGAAGGCGGGTGCCACCCCGTCCCTATGCGCAAGCCTGGCCACCCTCACTGCCACGTGGAGGCGAACGGAACACATTGTCAGCAAAACCTGATATTCGGTTTCAGCTCCTTGCATCGGGCCTTGCATCGGGCCCATTTATTGTTGAAGAACCCGTCAGAGGGGTATAGTATAAACCTTTAAGGCCCATGCGTGATGTCAGCGTTTTCGAGTTGAAGTCCAGGAGGGTTTGACCTGTCCTCGAGAACAAGCCGTCACCGATTCAGGGGCCTATAGTCATCAACTGGGGGATGCATGAACCACCGCCTTTTTGTGTTGAGCGTGGCGGCCGTCCTGTGCCTGGCGGGTTTTGACGGGAGGGGCGCCACGCGCACCTGGGTGGGCGCGGGCGGAAACGACAATGCGGGCACGCCGGAGAATTGGAGCGGAGGCCTGGCGCCGGTGGCGGAGGACGTCATCGTGCTGACCAATCTGCACGAGGGAAATCCGCGGACGAACGTCACCTGGAACCTGACTATCTCCGTAGCCTCATGGACCCAGGCGTCCGCCTATTCGGGAACCGTCACGTTCCTGACGAAATATCCGGCCGGCGCGTTCACTAATTTTGTCATCCTGGGAGATGCCGTTCTGAACGGCGGGACGTGGACCCACCTGGCCAATGGCGGCGTCACCCTTGAGCAGGACCGGCTGGCGGTGACGGTGCGCGGCGATTTCACCCTGGGCCCCGGCGCGACGATCAACGTGACCGGGAAAGGGTTCGCGGCGGCCAAGGGGCCGGCCCCCTCCAGCTTAAGGACGGGCGCCGGGCATGGAGGGCATGGAGCGCCGGGCTCGAACTGGGCCCCGCCGGGCGCTCCATATGGTTCCCTGTATTCCCCCACAAACCTGGGGAGCGGCGGGTATGCGGCGGGCGGCGGAGCCGTCCTGCTGGAGGTGGGCGGCACGGCCACGGTGGACGGCACGATCCTGGCGAAGGGCCAGGCCGGCTCGGATGTGGGCGGCTCCGCCGGCGGGTCGATCTTCATCCAGCCCGGCTGGCTGACCGGTACGGGCGAACTGAACGCGGCGGGAGGCGAAGCCATCACATCCGGCGGAGCCGGCGGCGGGGGCCGCATCGCCGTGGCGCTGCGGGAGGGAACGCAATTCGGGAACGTGCGGTTCAAGGCTTTCGGCGTCACGAGCGGCCGGATGCCGTCGGCCGCGGGCACCGTTTACCTGCAAAAGGCCGGACAGGCCGCGGGAGAAGGCGTCCTGATCGTGGACAACGACAATGTGACGGCTTTCAACCAGTGGATCGTATGCACGCTGATCCCGGATGCCGGGCCCCGGAACGGCAACCATGACCTGAGTCGCCTGGAAGCCGTGGTGGTGACCAATCGGGGCATCCTGGGACTGAACACGAACACGCGTTTCGATTTCGGAACGGTTCCGATACGAGGCGCGGGCGCTTCGGTGGTGACGAACTGGCGCACGGCTTCGGCGGCCCCGGCCGGCGGGGTCGTGGCCGTTCGGGGGACAAATGCCATGACATTTCCGGCCGACTTCGTCATTTCGAACTACAGCCTGTGCCTGGATCAGCCCGTGTGCGTGACCGGCAACTGGGTGGTGGCCTCAAACGGATCGCTGTCGCACTCGGGCAATTTCAATCCCCTCCCCGGCCAGGAGGAGTTCCGCCTGCGGCTGAAGCTGTTCGGCAACCTGACGGTGGAGCCCGGCGGAGCGATCGAGGCCAACGCGAAAGGCTACATGAAGCTCTTCGGGCCGGCGCCCGGGGTCTCCGGAAAAACATATCCCAAGGCGGCGGGCCATGCCGGACGCGGCTCCACGGTATCCACAGGCGGCCCGCTGCCCGACAACGCCTACGGGAGCGCAACGGCCCCCACGACCCTCGGGAGCGGCGGGGCGGCTCACGACGGCGGCGGATCGATTGATCTCGAGGTGCACGGCACGACAACCGTTAACGAGGTGATCAGCGCGCGACCGCCGCTGCCCGGCGCCTATCAGTCCTCGGGCGCCGCGGGCGGCTCCATTTTCCTGCGCACGGGCTGGCTGGCGGGCTCCGGCAGCCTGGAGGCACAGGGCGGCGCCGGCACGGGCGGCGGCGGCGGCGGCCGGGTGTCGGCGATCCTGACGCAGGCGGACTCCTTTGCCGGAATCGCCATGCGCGCGGCCGGGGCTGCGGGCGGAAATGGAGCCGGACCCGGGACGGTGTACCGGGAGCGGGCTTCCGAGGCGGGGGGCCGGGGCGTGCTGACCTTCGACAATGCCGGCGTGACGACCGTCTCCACCAACTCCACCGCGCAGCTTCCGGCTCCGGGATATGACCTGAACGGGGAGCTGAAACACGTAACCCTGGTCATCTCGAATCGCGCGCAGGTGGTCTTGACGGCCCCTGTGGCCACGGGCGACCTGTTCCTCCAGACGAACAGCCTGCTGCACCTGAAAGGCCATGTCCTGCGGCTGGCCGTCCCCTTTCACGAGGATTGGGGCCTGGTCAGCCGGGTCCTCTACGAAGGCGGGAGCATCGAGTGGTACATCCCGAAAGGGACCCTGATCCTGATCCGGTAAAGCGCGATCTTAACGAAATCCTTCCCTGGACTAGATCCTGCCGAAGGCTCGCACGGCCGGCGGAAGCGTGCCCTCGCGGTCCAACTCGTCATACGCCTGGTTGAAGGCGTCCGTGCAGGTGCGGGGGCTGCCGGGGCGATTCCCGAAGAACCACGTGAACGGAACGGTCCAGCGGGACTCCGGCCGGGTGTTGAGGAAGACGTACCGGTAGAACTCCACGGCATCCGCGAAGCCGATCGCCGGCATGCAGTCGTTGCAGAACATGTCCAGGGAGATCCGATTCCCGGCCAGCTCGCTGACGCGGCGGAGGTCGCAGTCGCGGACCCAGAACTTGCCATGCACGATGTTGGGGTCGCGAAGCGTTCCCGGGAGCGACTGTTCGATCGGCCCCGACACATGGATATGCAGCTTGCCGACGGCCCGGCCGATCTCCTTGAGGTAGGGGGCCTCAAATTCCTCGAAGTGCTCGGCGCTGAACTGCGAACGGATCTCGGAGCAGATGCAATAGGCGCCGTCCAGCAGGTGCGTGTGGTCGGAGACGAGCCGGTCTCCGGCGATGCGCTGGCACGCCTGGATATGTTCGATGATCAGATCAGTGGCCATGCGCAGGAGCTGGTGAACCTCCCGTGGATGGGAATAGAAGCTCTCCAGGAGCAGCGTGGAGCCGGTTGCATAATTCACCGTATCGCAGGGGCCGGTGGTGACCATGTGCGGGATATGGTAGCGCCCCTCCGTGCTCTCCACGACGTACCGGAGCACCTCCAGGCTTCGCGAAAGAAAGCGGCAGTCTTTGAGCGGCTTGAGCTTGAGGTGCGCCACCTCATCCATCGAGCGGATGCTCGGCCAGGCCTGGGCGGCTCCGTGTCCGCCCTCGCCCTCCAGCTCAACCGTGGTGCCGAAAGGCTCCGAGAGCCGCTGTGAGTGCCCATAGAACCCGCGGCGGATGAACACGACGGGGAACCCGTCGCGCCGCCGCGCGGACCGGACGAGCCGGCCGGCATTGACCACCGAATCGCGAATGGCCGCATCATATTCCGGGACTCTCGCCGCCGGTCCCGCCAGGCGGATCTCGGGGGCCGGCTCGGAACGGTCCACCACCTCCGGCAGCCAGAGCGATTGCGACAGGATGCCCAGAGGCCGTCCCAGTCCTTCCGGCGTGCCGAACTGCCTGTGCGCGGCAAGCACCTCCGCCCACTGCGCGGTCGAAAGCGTGGGAAAAGGCCCCGGCGACGGAGAGTGTCTTGCGCGATTCATGTGGCTCCCTTTAGTCCCGACGCATTAAAGATTAAGCACGGCCCGTTGGTTGACTTTCGTCGCGTCGGCAGGCACATACATCAAGGTGTACTGCGAGTCCCGGTCAGGGGTGTTTGGCATGCGCAAGCTCAGCACCATTTCGCGGGCGGCCACAAGGGGTAACACGTAGCGGACCACCGGACCGGCAATATTGACGTTAGCCTCGAGTGAGGGGACCTCCCAGCGCAACAGCAACTGCTCCTCCTGTTGCCCAATGCGCAGCCAGGCCTCCATCGGACCGCCATCCGTTTTTTCAGGCCAATCCAATTGAACGGCGCCTGGTACTGCCGCGGGAACTCGCTCAAGCGGCGTGTCCTCGGGATTTCGGGTGTGCCCCACGTTCCAATGCAACTGATAACGTTGAAACATGTAAACTCCAAACGGAGGCGGCTCTGGTAACGGGCACCCCCAAGGGGAGTCGAGCTCCTCTTCACAGGTTGAGAACCTGTTGTCCTAACCGATAGACGAAGGGGGCAATCCATAAAACAGACAAATAATATAGCTGCCGGTTTCGCGAAAGTCAATGCGCTGGCAAACC
>CAYZVY010000312.1:0-4661 GCA_964481675.1 uncultured Verrucomicrobiota bacterium | reverse complement strand
TTGCGCATTCACGCCGGGTTTTGAGATCCTCCGGGTTTGTCAAAGCGTTTGCGCCGGAACCTGGAAAGGCGATCCGGAAAGCCGCCTTCCCGTTCGAACGGACCGTGACGTCATAAACCCGTTGCGCGATTTGGAATCTTTTCATCCGGCGGCACCCGCCATGAGGCGGAAGGAGACCAGTCCCTGTGTCCATAAAACCTTTCCACAGGGGCCTTTCGGCAATGTCGCTCACAGCCCTGCACGCCGGAGCTTCCTTGTCAATTCACTTGTCCGTCCACGTTGTCCACTCAATGAAACCCTTCCGGCCGAAACTGAAGCCGATACGCGCCGGGCGCCTTGCCGACCGCTTTCCGGAAATCGACGTTCAGGCGAGTCACGCTGGCATACCCGCAATCATAGGCAATGCGTTTGATCGTCTGATGGGTGTTCCGCAGGGCGGCCGAGGCGCGCTCCAGTCTGACCCGCTTCACCTCCGACAGCACGGTGCGATGTAACGCGGCCCTGAAGCGCCGCTCCAACTTGCGCCGGGAGACGCCAACGGCCTGACAGATTTTGGGGACATCAAGATCCGGTTCCCCGGCCCGTTCGGCAATCCATGCCGCCGCCCGGCTCGCGATCGGGTCGTCGGTGGCCAGGAAGTCGGTTGAGGCCCGGGTTACCACGCGAAACTCCGCCATGGCCTCCGCCGGCGGGGTCAGGGTTCGAGCCCCGAGCATGGCCTCCAGCAACTCCGCCCCCCGGTAACCCAGGCGCTCCTGGGGCATCTCAATGCTGGACAGCGTCGGATTCGACAGCTCGCAGATCAAATCGTCGTTGCTGCTCCCCAGGATGGCGACATCCTGGGGGATCCGATACGCCAATCGGGAAACGACCTCGACGAGATCCCGGCCCAAAGCATCGTTGCTGCACATCACGCCAACGGGCTTGGCCGCTTTTTCAAGCCATCCCTCAACCGCCCGGGACGACATATTCGGCCAGCGCCAGAACTGTTCCGAGCGGGCCTGTCGCGTCCAATACACCGACACCGGAAAACCGAAAACCGCGCACGCCTTCCAAAGCCCGTCCAGCCGGGCCTGGGCCAATGCATCGCGGATTCCCCCAAAATAGGCAAGGGACCGGAATCCCCGGGCCAGAAAATACCGCCCGGCGGTTTCCCCGGCGGCCTGCCGGTCCCAATACACACTCGTCACCCGGGGAAAGTACGGAACCGGCGCGCCCAGAGCCACGATGGGACAGTGCAGCGGCAGAAGCGCCTCAATCTTAACTTGTGATAAATGGGCCAGGAGGCCATCCGGCTGCCAGCGCTTCAGGGCCGCAATGCCAGACTGGTTGGGTGGCCCAAAGTGCAGAACCCACTTCGGCTGCTGATCCAGGAAAGCCCGGATTCCCCGCATCATGCGGCGCGTGAATCCGTAATTCGGCTCAATGAATAAGGCGATTTTACGCATCCACCCCCCCCGTTTTTCCGGACTGATTCAAACGGAATCATAACCGACAGAGTGTCGCAAAACAATCTCTTATTGACGTAAACCGACAATCGACCGTCCGCGAAGCCATGGTAACATAACGAACATGTGGGGAACGTGAAGGGCAAGGGACCCGATACCGGTTCACGCCGTCATGAAGGAGGACGATCATGAAAAAGTGGTATATCGTAACGATCGGCATGCTGACGCTTATCAGGGAGCCGGCTTGGGGGCTCACCGATGTCACAAGCCCATCGGGCGGCATCATCACCTTGTCCTCGTATTTCGGCACCTACAACAAGCCGTTCGATAATGATCTTACCTCCGCGGGCCGATGGGTGGCGGTAAAAAGCGCCCTTCCCCTCTATGCCCAGTACCAGTTTACGGGCGGCCAGACCCCAACGGTCACGGGCTATCGGGTTTGGTCGACGGCCCAGCTAACACGTTCGCCCCGCGATTTCACCCTGTCCGGCTCAAATAACGGGTCGGATTGGGTCGTGCTGGACTCCCGGTCCGGCGAAATAAACTGGCAGGCAGTGGAGGGACGCGTCTACACGTTCGCCAATACGACGCCCTATTCCTACTTCCGGTTCACGATCACCGCGAACAATGGGGACTCAGAATATGTGGCGCTGGCGGAGTTGGAATTATTCGAATCCGACATCTTGACAGCCGCCATCAATCCCTCCCCCACGAACGGCGCGACGGCCCTCAAGGTGCTGACCACGCTTTCCTGGAGCGGAAATGGAGCGTCCTACGACGTCTTCTTCGGAACCAACAGCGGCTTGTCCGGTTCGGATTTCAAAACAAACGTCACGTTTCCTGCCTATTCACCAGGCCTGCTCGCCTACACGAACACGTATTACTGGAGAATCGACGCAAAAGACGCTTTGAGTGCGGTCGTGACCGGCGCGACCTGGAGTTTCACGACCACCAGCCCCCCTCCCGACCGCGTGGCTTACGACGGTTTTGAATCCTACGCCCTCACCGGCTTGAACGGACTCGGCTCCGCGGGCGGCGGATGGGCCGGCTCCTGGACCGCGCTGACCAACGCCATGGTGGTGACCACCTCCATGCAGTACCAGGCGGGCCAGGTGGCCGTCCATGGCGGCTCCCGCGCCGTCCGCATCAGCCAAGTCGACGCGGATAGCGTCCTGCGCCGCGACTTCACCGCCCAGGAAGGGGGACTGGTCTATTTCAGCCTGCTGATCAAGGGCACCAACCCCTTGG
This sequence comes from uncultured Verrucomicrobiota bacterium, assembly GCA_964481675.1. Lineage (GTDB taxonomy): Bacteria > Verrucomicrobiota > Kiritimatiellia > CAIKKV01 > CAIKKV01 > CAIKKV01. Next base: position 1,965 of record CAYZVY010000312.1, on the reverse strand, counting down.
GTAAACGGCTCGCGGCCGGACTCAAAAACAGCGCTGACGGAGCCAACTACTGGCAATCGGGCGGATTCCATTTTGTTCATTCCGACAATACCATTGTCTCCGAAGTCTACTCGGACAGTCAGGCAACCCGCACCAGCACGGGTGTCGTGCCGACTAACAACCAGACTTATTTTGTCGTCGTGCGCCTGCAACGGACTGGCGTCAACCTTGATTTCGAAAAGGCGAGCGTTCTGGTCAACCCGTCCTCCCTTGTGGAGCCCGTTTCGGGCTGGACCACGGCAACCTACGAATCCGCCACGATCGCCCTGCTCAATCGTTTCAACCTTCGCATCGTCCTGGGCATGTTGCCCGGCGAGGAATACATGATCGACGAACTACGCATCGGCACGACCTACGAAGCGGTAATCTCGGCCGGGCCTGTCCGGGGGACGGTCATCCTGTTCCGCTAATCCCCCGTCCTCATCCAAGCTTAAAAACAACGGACAACGTCCCATGCCCCCCCCCACGCCGTCAACCCTCCATGAACCGGCCCGCGATACGGAAATCATCGCCTGCGCGGATGTCGTCGTCTGCGGCGGCGGCCCGGCCGGCGTCGGCGCGGCATTGGCAGCGGCCCGCGCGGGCGCAAAGACGTTCCTGCTCGAAAACCAGATCTGCCTCGGCGGCATGGCCACTGCGGGGATGGTCAACCGCCTGGGCCCCTATCACGACCAGCGCGCCCTCATCCTCGGCGGCATCCCCTGGGAGGTGTTGCGCCTTTTGATTGACCGCGGCCTGGCCCAGGAACCGATCATCTGCAATCCCAAAAACTGGTCCGACTACTGGCTGGTCTTCGATCCGGAAGGCATGAAACTCGTGCTCGACGAGTTGATGCGGGAGGCGGGAGTCCACGTCTTATTTGGCGCCCAGGCCGTCGCCCCCGTCATGCGCGGCTCCACGATCGAGGGCGTCATCACGGAGAGCAAATCGGGCCGCCGGGCCGTCCTGGGAAAAATCGTGGTGGACGCCACGGGCGATGGCGACATCGCCGCGCGCGCCGGCGCGCCGTTTCGGATGGGCCGCGCGGAGGACGGACTCCTGCAACCCGCCACGTTGTTCTTCAAATGCCTGAACATGGACTGGCCGAAGGCGCTGGACTATGTCAGCCAGCACCAGCGCCGCCTGGCGGATGAAGCCGCCAGGCAGGTGGGAAACCATTTCGTCCTGCCCGGCACCGACAGTTACCTGCACGCCGAGGAAACCTACTTCAATTGCCTGCACGAACACGGGGTCGACGGCACCCGGTTGGAGGACCTTTCAACGGCCGCCATGGAACTGCGCCGGAAAATGTGGGGCAACACGGAAATCCTGCGCCGCCTGGTTCCCGGCTGCGAGCGGATCAGCCTGGCCGCTTCCGCGGCGGCGCTGGGTATCCGGGAAACGCGCCGGATCGAAGGCGACCACGAATTGACAGTCGACGATGTGCTCGAGGGGCGGCAGTTCGCGGACCAGGTCTACCGCTACGCCTGCTTTATCGACATTCACGAGCCGCGGCCCGGGGAGAAATCCGCTTTCGGCGACCGCGCCCTGGAACCCGGCTCGTCATACGGCATTCCCTACCGGTGCCTGCTGCCGAAGGCGGTGGAAAATCTCCTCGTTGCCGGACGCTGTTTTTCGGCCACCCATGAAGCCCTGGCCTCCGCCCGCATGATGCCCTCCTGCATGGCCATGGGCCAAGCCGCCGGCGCCGCCGCCGCTCTTTGCCTCCGGGATTCCATCACGCCACGTCGCCTCGATGCGCAGGTGTTGCGGAAGGCCCTTTCAATACAAGGCGTCAACCTGTAAATGGCGAGCCGCCCGGTCCGACCGGCCCGCCTCCTCCACGCGTTCCGCAGCCTTCCCCCAAAAGGTTCTTGAACAACCCGCCCCACTTGCGCTAAGGTAATCGCCTTTCACCGCTCGAGTGGCGAAATGGCAGACGCGTTA
>CAYZVY010000311.1:0-4684 GCA_964481675.1 uncultured Verrucomicrobiota bacterium | reverse complement strand
CGAAACGGCCGGCCCCGGAACAGGTGGCCGGGGTGCTGAACAAGATCGATGTCAAACGCATGGAGTCATGATGGCCCTGTTCAGGGAGATGGGGTTCAACGAGGACGAAGCGTGGATCCGCACCGCCCTGGCCCATCACGGGTCCCAGGGGGATCGCGCTTTTTTCGGCCCCTTTCCGCCCATGGCCAAACGTCTCGAGTGGCGTAAAATTGCGCTGAACATCCTGTGTCGGGCGGAGTAGCGTCTACCCGAACCTGACACGGCACGAGCGAGGCGTCCTGTTTACCGGGGGGCCACAACCAGGGCCGGAATCCGGTAGTTTTCCGCGATGCGCGCATTGGCGGCCTTGAGCGACTCCGGGTCCAGCGCCAGGTCCACCTCGTAGCTCATCAGCCGGATGCGGGTGATGGCGCCGTCGCGCTCCCGGATGCGCAGGATGTCGCGCAGGCTCTGAACCGGCTCGCCGTTGACGCCCGTGATCACGTCGTCATCGAAATCCTGGTAGCCGACGTTGATGGAGTCGGGCAGCACCCCGGTCAGGATGGGAATGCGCTCGCCGTTGGGGGCCTCATCCTCGCCCGTGGTCAGGAACAGGTGCACCAGGCGGGGATTGCCCCGCGCGATCCAGTCAAAGCCGCTGGCCCGCAGGTAGTCGCCCGACAGGTCGCGCATGACGAGCCCGCCCTCCACCAGGTAGGGCGGGGGGGCCGCTTCGCGCTCCGGGACGCGGCGGGAAAGGGCTTTCCGGGCGGTCAGGCGGAGGACCGCCTGTGTGTCCACGCCATTCCGCGAAAAGGTGACGGGAATCGAATCGCCGGGGCGGCAGGAGGTGACCAGGCCGGGGAACGGAATCCGACCCAGGGCCGGATCATCATAAAATCCCTGCTGGTCGAGCGGGAAGCCGCTCCAGGAGAGGAGGACATCCCCCGACCGGAAGAGGGTATCCGCCTCGGTGCCCTTTGTGGTGGAGATGATCTGCACGCCGCGGTCGCCCTCGGGCGCCTTCAGGAACCGGCGTTTGGCGGGATCCGGCAGGGGCTTCCAGGCGAGCCCGGCGAGAGGGAGCCCCTGGTAACCGGGCTTGGAGGCCTCCTCGACGAAGCGTTTGAGCATGCGGCCCGGGTAGAGGAGGCCGATCTTGGTTGAGCGGTCATAGGACACCGCCAGGCCCGCCAGCCGGTTGTCCTGGAGGATGGGGAGGCCTTGCCCGTTCAGGGGGATGTCGGCCAGGAATTGCAGGGTCAGCAGGGCGGGGATGCCCTCCGAGGGCGCATCCATGGAGGCGCGCAGGATCTGGATGCTGCCTTCCTGGATGATGCCTCCGTCCTCGAACTGGATGAACGAGCCCCGGGAGCCCGGGAAGGGCAGGGCGGCGAAGTCGAGCGGAACCGGCTGTTCCGGCAGCTCCGCCCGGCCGACGTCGAGCAGGGCCAGGTTCATGTCACGGTCGGCGAGGACGAGGGAGACCGGATAGAAGCGGGCGCTGCCGGCGGGGCAGATTTCCACCAGCGTGGCATCGCGGACAAGCTGTTCCGTGGTCACCAGCCGGTTCGACGCCACCGCGATGGCGTAGCCGGTGCGGCGCTCGGGCGCGTTTTTTTTCCAGGGCTGGCCGGCGTCGTAGCGCTGGGCCGTGAGGCGCAGGGCGTAGAGCGACCGCTTCCACGACACGGGCGCGGCGGGAGCCGGCTCGGCCGCGGGGGCGGCCACGCCAGCGGCCAGGGCGGCGGCAAGCAGCAGGGCGGGGGCGATCTTCATTTGTCGGGTCCGGTATAAGCGGGGGACGGCACCCCGTATGCGGCGAGGAGGGCGGCTTCGGTTCTGGCCGCTTCGGCGGCGTCGAGCACCAGCTCGTCCTTGCGGTTGCGGAAGCGGAACACGTGAAAGCCGTTCACCGGCTCCCGGAGGGCCGCGGCCAGGTCGGCCAGGCCGCGGAGCGGCTTGCCGTTGACGTCGGCCACCTCGCCATAGAGGAAGGCGTCGGCGTAGGCGTTGATGGGGTGGGGCAGGCGGCGCAGGAGGATGACCCGCTCGTCCTGCTCGCGCACGAGGGCGTCCGCCCGGCCGTAGGTCCAGTCGTAGAGCAGGGGATGGGTGTCGGGCTTGCCGAACTGCTTGGAGAGGCCGTTCAGCAGCTCCCGCGTGAGCGGGGCGAAGACGAGGCCGCCCGTGATGACGTAGCGGGGCCGCACGTCGTAGTTCTGGCGGAACAGGAAGGCGCCGGAGGGCGGTCGCAGCGGGAACGAGAGGGGCTGAAGCGCGCCGTTCCGCCAGATGTCGAAGCGCAGGAGCTCGCCGGCCTGCTTCCGCTCCAGCAGCTCCACGTATTCCATGGCCACGCCTTTGTAATGGATGGAGCCGTCGTCGTCGATGGGCACGCCGTCGATGGTCAGCAGCACGTCGCCGGGCAGCAGGTGGCCGGCGGCGCTGCCCAGGGGGTCGATGCGGGAGAGGGTGACGCCGCTTTTATCCGCCGGCAGCTTGAGCTGACGGCGCAGGGCGGGGTTCCGGGTTTCCAGATGGTCCACGCCGAGCTCGGGGTAGCCGTCGTAGCGGCCGTCGGCGATATCGTCGAGAAAGTGGCGGATGACGGAGATGGGAATGGCGTAGCCGATGTTCTGGGCCGACTGGATGCCCTGGAAGGCCACGCCCGCGATGCGGTCGTTGAAGAGCACGGGCCCGCCGCTGTTGCCGGGGTTGATGGCGGCATCGACCTGGAGCACCAGGTGGGCGTCCACGTCGGAGTGGGCATAGACGCTGTAATCGATGCGCGAGACGACGCCGCGCGTCAGCGACAGCCGGTCGCCGCCCATGGGGTAGCCGACCACGATGACCTGCTCGTCCAGCCGGGGCAGGGCGGCGCCCAGCTTCAGGGGCTGGGTTTCGGCCCAGAAGCCGGGGTCGTCCACATCGAGCACGGCCAGGTCGCAGTCATGGCCGGCGAAGACGACCCGGGCGGGGCGGGGCCGCGGGTCGCCCTCCCGCTCGACTTCAATGAAGCGGGCGTCGGAGATGACGTGCGCGTTCGTCAGGATCCACCGCTTCTTCCCCTCCTGGATGACGAAGCCGGAGCCGCTGGACTTGTTGAACGCGGCATCCTGCCAGGGGAGGGCGAAATCCGGCCGCTGGCCGGTGACGCTGATCTTGACGACGGACTGGGCATACTCGGCCGCCTGCGCGCAGGCGGCGAGCGCCGCCAGACAGGCGCTCCGGACAAGCAATCTGACTAACACGATGCGGGTGCTCCCGTCTTTATTTATCAGAAGAGAAAGTTGAGGGACGCCGCGAATTCAACGTCTTCGAAGCGGAAGTCGTTCAGGGTGTTCCAGCCCTCGAAGTCATAGATGGCCAGGCCGGTCACGGAGAGGCGGTCCCCGACCGGAAATTCGAGGCCGGTCAGCAGGTTCCAGTAGAGATCGGACCACTCGTCGTCAGCCGAGCCGGAGGTGTATGTTTGCAGGATGCCCACGCCCAGCAGGAACGAGCGCTCCTTGATGATCAGGTTGAGGAACGGGGTGGCGGCGTAGTCGTAGGTGCTGTCCGTGCCGGCATCGGGGATATACAGGGCGCCCAGCTGCCAGAAGCCCATTTCGTCGCGGATTTCGTAGGCGGCGCCATATCCGATATCCCCGCCGACGAACGGGCGGTCCTCGAAATACCGGTGCGTTCCGTATTGGCGGACCTGGCCGCTGACGCCCTGTTGGATGGCGAACGCGGGGGAGGCGGCAAGGAGTCCGGCAAGCAGCAGCAGGGCGCAGGAGGTGGAACGGGTCATGGTTTGTCCTTTCGGGGCGGGGAAGAAATGCCTATGAATTTCGGAATTTTCTCATGCCGGGGAGTGGGGATCAAGTCAAAATCAGCCAAAAAGGCTTGTCCATTCCTCTTTTTTTCAGTACGCTCCGAGACAGAAAAAGCGTCAGGATGAAGAGAATTTGAGGTGCTATGGCTCGGGAACTGGGTTTTGCCTTAATTAATCCCTACACGATTTCCAAATCCCGCACCGGCGGGGTGATCGGACGGCTGATCAGCCGCACGGGGCTGTCGCTCGCGGCGGCCCGGATGTTTGGCCCCAGCCAGGAGCTGATCACCCGGTATGCGGACTCGCTCGAAGCGTCCGCGCATAACGAGCCGGAAATCGGCCGGATCCTCGCCCAATATGTGCGGCGGAACTATTCTCCCGACCCGGTGACGGGCCAGCCGCGGCGGGTGATCCTGCTGCTGCTGGAGGGGGAGAATGCCATCCAGAAGATCCGGGAGGCCACGGGGCACGTCCGGTCCTGCTGGCTGGGCGGGGAGACGATCCGGGACACCTACGGGGATTACATTGTCGACGAGGCCGACAAGATGAAGTATTTCGAGCCGGCCGTCCTGGTGGCGCCGAACGAGCAGCGCGCGGCCGAGGTGACCCGGCTCTGGGCCGACTTTTCGGAGCGCGACGGCGGCATCATCGACACGGCGATGGACGTTCCCGCCGTGGAGGGCGTGCAGACCACGCTGGTCATGATCAAGCCCGAGAATTTCCGGACGGCCACGGCGCGGCCCGGCCACATCATCGACCTGCTGTCGCGCTCGGGGCTGCGGATCATCGGGGTGCGGAAGTTCTCGATGACCGTGGCGCAGGCCGAGGAATTCTACGGGCCGGTGCTGCCGGTGCTGCAGGAGAAGTTCAAGTCGATCGTGGGGG
>CAYZVY010000310.1:0-4728 GCA_964481675.1 uncultured Verrucomicrobiota bacterium | reverse complement strand
GGCTATCCGCGGCGGAAAAGGCGAACCTGGACGACATGCTGAACGCGGACTGGCCCTGGGCGCCCGGCCGCGCCCTCTTCGCGGCGCAGTACCTGCCCGCGCCCTATCGCCTGTCCGCCATGAAAAGGACCGGCGGCCTGATGACCTCGCCGGCGGACACGGCCGCGGTCGCCCGGCGCCTGAAAACGGATCCGCTGAGCGCCGCCATGCTGGCGGAGCTGGAGCGGCGCTGCGGCGAATACCGCCGGCCGGGGAGCCCGACTTACATCGACTGGCGCGAACAGAAAAAGGAGATTCTCTGGAACTCCCGGAAAGGCCACTGGTTATTCGGGAAGGCGCTTCAGGAACTGGCGTGGGGCTGGGCCTTCACCGGCCGCGCCGCCTATGCCGTGGACGTGAAGGGGATCCTGCTCGCCCTGGCCCGGAACCGGCAGGGCTGGAAGCCCCTGGGCTGCAACTACGGCAGGCCCTACAACGGCTGGCTCAACGACAACCTGCTCGACCTGGGCCATGCCACCCTGGGCCCCGCCATCGCCTACAGCCTCCTGCGCGGACGGTTCACGGCAACCGAGCGGCAGGAGATGGCCGCCTATTACGAGCCCTTCTTCTGCCGGGCGCTCGACTACCGGTATGACGGCGTCGACAAGCCGGGCCACAACTTCGCGCCCGTCGGCTACAGCGGCATCGGCCTGATGGCGCTGGCGCTGGCCGACGACATCCCGGCCGCCCGGCGCGACGTTCTCGAGGACGCGCTCGCCTGGACGGAAGCCTACGCCCGCTTCACCCTGGACCACGTGGGCGGAAAAGACGGTGCCGCGGTGGAGGGATCCGCCTACGGCTCGGCCTCGCTCCATTATATCGCCCAGTTCGCCGAGGGGCTGCTGCGCCGCTTTGGCCGGAACCTGTTCGCGCATCCGGCGTGGGGCCGGTTCGCCCGCTACCTGGCCATGGAAACGCTGCCCGGCGGCGGCGCGTTCAACAACTTCAACGACAACCATTACCGCACCCACGTCTCGTTCTGGCCGCTCGTCAGCCGCCGGACGGGCGATCCGGCGGGCCACTGGATCTGGAACTCTCAGCAACTGGCCAAAGGCGCCCCGTCCTGGCTCGATGAGGGGCGGCTCGGGTCGCTGGCCGACCTGCCGTATGTCCTGCTCCATCGCGATCCGGCGGCGGACGCGCTCACCGCCCGCGACCTGACGCTTCCGAAGGTCCACCTGTTCCCCGATCAGCAACACCTGGTCGCGCGCACGGGCTGGGAGAAGAACGACCTGCATGTGACCTTCCAGTGCACGCGGGGGCGCAAGGGCGGCCACAACCAGGCGGACCGCCTGAACGTCACGATGTATGCGCTGGGCGAGCGTTTTCTGGTCGACTCCGGCTACGGGCTCCAGCCCATTCCCGGCAGCACGGAAGTGAAACGGCTGGGAACGCTTGCCGAATCCCATAACCAGGTGCTGATGGACGGCAAAGGCCAGGTCACGACCATCGCGCCGGACGCCTGCCGCATCCTCGGGTGGGGCCGCCAGAACGGCTGGGTCTGGGCGCTCGCCGACGCCGCAGCCTCTTATCAGAAAATGCGCATCGCCCGCCGCCTCGTGGCGGTGCGCCTGGACGCCAAGGCGCCCTGCCTTGTGCTGGCCGACTGGCTCGTGCCGGCGGAGCCGGGCGTGCACCGCTTCACGTGGCTGCTCCACACCGCGCCCGGCAACCGGTTCGTCATCGGCAAGGCCGGCGCGTTCCAGATCGCCGGGACCGGCGGGCAGTCCCTGAACGCGCTCCACCGTCAGGCGGGACGCGTCCGGCTGACGCAGGACGAGTGGATCGACCATCCGCGGCTGAAGGCGAATTCCGACGGGAAAACGTTCCTTGGAATAACGATTTTGGGGACAGAAAAGATGCACGTTATAACAAGGCCGTCCTCCCTCTCCGCAGGCGCCGCCTCGCTTTCATGGAAATCCGGTTTCGCGCGGCCCCGGCTCAGCCTGCCGGAGGCGGGGCTGACGCTGGAACTGGATCCCGCCTAGCCGGCTGGCGGATTCACCGAATCAGGATCACCGTGCCCCGGGCAATCGCGGGAAGGCCCAGGAACGTGGTATCGCTCCGCGTCTCGTAATAGACGCCAAACGCCTGCCTGTTCCCGGCGGATAGCGCCGACACATCACAGGTCACGCGGGCCGGAGCCGAAGTCAGGCTTTGAAAATAGCCGATCGCATTCCCCCGCATCCGCAAGCCCCAGTAAGTCGAATCCCGGCCGACAGGATCGGCCGCGAACACCAGGACCATTCCCCCGCCCTCCGCGATGCTCAGGTTGTTGGTGTCTGAACTGAGCAGATCGAGGCCTCCCGCCGTGCCGGTCAGGCGGTTTGTAACGATCCCGGTGGGATGGATCCCAATCCCGTTGGCCACACGCACGCGCGTGCCGGAAAGGACCAGAAGCCCCTTCGAACCGCTGTGCGTGTCACCTACATTGAGGCGATCGCCGATGGTCGCCTCGCACGCGGGCAGGAAGACGAAGCCCTGCCCGTTCGTGTTGGCCGTCGCCGCGGAACTGCCAATGTTCATCGCGCCGGTAACGACAAACGCATCAACGGCGGCGTTGGTGAGATTGAGCCGGCCGATCGCGCCGGGAACCGAGTAATACCCCGTGCTGATCCCGATGTCGGCCGTCGACAGATAGGCGCTCAACCGGCTGCCGCCCGGAAGGGCCAGCTCGGCATTCCCGTAGGCATTGACCGCCACGCCCACGGTCAGCTTGGCGGCATTGTTCGTCAATCCGATCCGCACCTGCACGTTCTCGGGCCAGTTGGTCAGGATCGCCGCTCCGATGACGCCCAGGGTCAGTTCGTTGGAGATCGTCAGGGTCTTCAACCCGGAACCGACTCCGAAGTCCAGAATTCCCGCGGCCGCCTGGAGCGGGGACCCGGCGGCAATTTCCAGCACGCCGACGGTGAAATTGGTGACCGTGCCCGGCATCTTCAGCGTGCCGTTCCCGTACCGCCCGCCGCCGCCTCCCAGCCTCAACTCGGCAAGCCGGATCTCGTTGGGCGTGTCGCCGATCTGGACCGCGCTGGTCGCCAGGTCCAACTCGCCCCGAATCCCGCCCAGCGCTCCCCCGACAGGATTGTTGTTGCACCCGATATAGAGAAGCGAGGAATAGGCCGTGAACGACCCGTTGGTGACGGCCAGGGTCGCGATTCCCGCGTCCCCCCCGGAATAGCCCAGGCGCAGGGGGACATCCCGGCCGGGGGAGCCGATCCGCACCGCCACACCTTCGGGCAAGCCCGTCAGATAAGCCTTGCCCGCGGCGCCCATGGAAAATTCGTTGGATGCCGTCAGGGTCTTCAATTGGGAATTCACGCCCAGGTCCAGCGTGCCCGCGCCGGATTGACCGCCTTGGCCGGAGCCCAGATCGAATATGTCGACCGTGATATTCGTGATGGACGGCGGCAGCAGCAGCGTCCCATTCCCGTAACGCCCGCCGCCGCCGCCGATCCGCAGTTCCGGCACCATCACGGAATCCGGTACGGGCCCGATCTGCACCTCCGCCGCGCCCATGTCCAGCCTTCCCGTAATGGTCCCCGCCGACCCGACCGCAGCGCTGTTACACCCGATCCGGAGGGAGCTCGTGAATATCTCGGCCCGTCCGCCGGTCAGTGTCAGCGAGCCGGCGGACGACCCACCCTCGGAGCACCCCATGGCGACCGGCACATAACGGGAAGGACTTCCGATCCGCAGCTGCACGTTCGCCGGGAATCCCAGCACGTAGGCTTTCCCCGGATTCCCCACCGAAAACTCGTTCGTGACGGTCAGCCCGCGCAACTGGGAATTCGCGCCCAGGTCCAGCGTGCCCTCGCCGGACTGAGTGCCGGTGCCGCGCCCAAGCTCGAACACGCCCACCGCGATGTTGGTGATCGACGGGGGAAGTTTCAGTGCACCGTAGCCGTACCGGCCGCCGCCTCCGCCCACGAGCAACTCGGAAACACTCACGGCATTGCTCGCCGGTCCCACCTGTAATTGGCTGCTTTGCACGTCAAGCAAACCGGATATCGTGCCCGCCGTGCCAACCGCCCCGAAGTTGCAGCCGATCCTGAGCGTCGAGGCATACATCCGGACCCGGCAGTTGGTAGGCGCGAACGAACCATACGAGCCGGCGCCGGTTCCGCACCCGATCGTCACGGGCGCCAGCCGGTCCGGAAGGCCGATCTCCACATCCACGTTCGTGGGAAACCCCAGCAAATAACCCCTGCCGGCGTAACCAAGGGTGAACTCGTTGGATACCGTCAAGCTCTGCAGCTGGGAATTCGTACCCAGGTCCAGGGTCCCAAGCCCCAAATAAGTCCCGTTCCCCGCCCCCAGCTCCAGGATGCCCGCGGCGATGTTCGTGATCGCGGAGGGAAGCTTGACGATGCCGTTGGGGTGGCGGCCACCCTCTCCGCCAATCCGCCATTCCGGAACCAGAACCGAATTCGAGGAGCCGATGAAAACCGCTGTTTCCGCCAGGTCAAGCAGGCCGGGAAAATTGGTTCCGCTGGTCGTACCGCTGTTGCAGCCCACCTTCAGCGAGCTCAGATAGGCCGTAAAACTGCCGTTGGTCAGGGCCAACGCCCCGCGACAGCCGGTGGCACCCTGCGAACAGCCCACGGTCATGGGCGCGGAAGCGCTCGCCTGCCCAACCGCCACTTCCACATTCGTTGGCCAGCCAACCAGCGTGGCGCTCCCGTCCTG
>CAYZVY010000309.1:0-4732 GCA_964481675.1 uncultured Verrucomicrobiota bacterium | reverse complement strand
TCGTCTCATGATTCGCGGGGTGAGTCAATCCAGCTGGCGTTCAGCCCGCAACGATTCCCATGCTCTTCGCCCTTGCATGGATAGACAGGCATAGGGCTTCGAAGTGGGTCAGCAGGTGAAAAACGGGGGGATGAGCCCGGACGACGTCCGGGGCATCATTCGCGACCCCTACGGGGCCGTGGCCGAAGAGCTGAAACAATCATTCCGGAAGGGTTAGGCCGATGGTTCGGCCCCGTAAGGAGCCCCGCCATCTCAAAAAGGGCGGAGAGGAAGGGGCTCGCATCAATAGATGGAGAGCACGGTTCCCCTCTTCAATTTCCAGACAATGGTTCCCCCCGCATACCGCACCCAGTTTGTTGTTCCCCAATCCGGGTGGTAGAGTGAGTTGACGGTAAGCGTCCATCCGTTCAGGTAAAGGTTTGTGATGGAGGTCCCTTTCAGATAGAGATCCCCCACGGTCATGTTCGTGGTCAGCATCAGGGCGGCCTTATTGGTCACGATCAGGGTTGCCGCGATCAACTCGGACGCATAGACTCCGGGTTCACGCCTGGAAGGCAGCTCCGTGATGGTGTTGGTGGCGGAAGTCGCGTGGGGGCTGGCAATCCAGACTACGCCCGCGCCGGACGCCTGGCCGGCGTGCTGCAGGTAAATTGTTCCCGCCGCGCCTTTCACCCCGTTTGTTCCGCCGATCGCGGCGTTGGTGACGTCGCCGAAGTCCGTCCCCACCGTCAACCGCATGGCCACGCGTCCGCCCCCGCCATTCCCGAAAGTGTCGGCGGTAAAGACCCCGCCGTTCGCCAGGATCGAGCCATTGCCGGTGAGCGACCTGGCGAAGATGTTGACGGAACCGCCGGACCCGCGCCCCAGACCGTTGGCGCTGATTGTGCCGTTGACCGTCAGGGAGTTGGTGGTGGTGATCATGATGCCGCCGCCGCCGCTGCTGCCCCCGCCCGATCCTCCGCTGCCCAGGGCGGTCGGGTTGGTCACCGAGCCGTAGGTCGGCCCGATGCCGGCCCACACACCGCCTCTTCCGCCATGCGAGCCGCCATCCACATGGCCCGTCGCGGCGCCGGGCCCGCGTCCGAAGCCAAGCCCGTCCGCGGAAAGGCGGCCGCCGGCCTTGATCTCCAGCGTACCGGCGTTGAGCACCAGGGAAAAGCCGTTGGTTTTTCCGTTAACAACGTTTACGGAGGGGTTGCCGTCCACTTCCAGCAGGCCATTGGTCTCGATCGTGAGGCTCCCAAACACATAGTTGGTTGCACCGTTCGGGCCCATCGTGTCGTCCATCCCAAGCCGTAGGCTCTTGAGGTTGCCACTTCCGCCCAGCGTGAGCGTATCCCGGCGTTGCTGGGACAGCCAGAGGGTGCCCGCGCTCCCGCGATACATGCAATTGTTGGTCGGGGTTCCTCCGCCATTTGCTTCGATCGCGCCGGAAAAGGCATCTGATCCGGATATGGAAAAGGCGATTCGCCCGCCGGCGCCGCACCCATACAAGGAGGCGGTCCCGCCGTTGGCCCGGATTGTTCCGGCGCCGGTCAGCACGGGCGCCTTGATGTTGATGGAACCGCCGGCGCCTCCGCTGTTCGCGTTGGCCAGGCCGTTCGCGCTGACGGTCCCGTTTACGGTCACGGTCCCGCTGGCGACAATCAGCAGGGCGCCGCCTCCACGGTAACCCGAGCCGCCTCCGGCGCCCATGGTCACCGGATTGGTGAGGGATCCATATGTCGCCGATGGGGCGGTATACAGCCCGCCGCGTCCTCCGTGGGATCCGCCGTCCAGGTAATTGGGCACGCTGGGGCCCAGGCCCGAAAAGAAACCCAACCCCTCCGCGGACAGCAGGCCGTTGGCTTTCACCTCGAGCGATTCCACCTGGAGCACCGCCGTGTTGCCATACGTTTTTCCGTTCACGATGTTCGTATAAGGGTTGCCGTCGATTTCCAGGATGCCGTTGGTCTCGATGGTGATGGCGCCAAACAGGTAATTGGTGGCCATGCCCGGGCCCATCGTGTTGTCCGAACCCAACCGCAGTGTCGTCATGTTTCCCGCGCCACCGAGCGTGAGGTTGCTGCGCTTCTGCTGGGACAAATAAATGGTTCCCCCAAGGCCGCGTTTAACGGCGGTCGTCTCTCCGCCCTTGGCCTCGATCACGCCCGAGAAGGTGTCGGACCCGGAAATGGCAAACGCGATTCGACCGCCGCCCCCACAGGAAAAGGAAGTGCTGCCGGTTCCGCCGTTGGCCCGGATGGCGCCCGTGCCGGCCAGCGTGGCCGCGGCGATGTTCACCGAGCCTCCGGAGCCCCCGTTATCCGCGCCGTTCCCCCCGTTCGCGCTCATTGTGCCGTTGACCGTTACGCCTCCGGAAACCGTGAGCAGGAGGGCTCCGCCGCCCGCGCCGTCGGTGCCGCCCGGCCCGCCGCCGCTGCCCAGCGCCGTGGGGTTGACAAACGAACCGTAGGTGGGCCCCGCGGAATTGTTGTTGTAGTCCCCGCCGCGTCCGCCGTGGGATCCGCCGTCATACCAGTCTCCCACTCCGGGTCCGGCGCTGGGACCGAAGCCTTCCCCGTCGGCCTTGAGGCGGCCGTCCACGGTCAGGCTGGCGGCCGTGAAGCTCTGGCCCGCGCCCTGCCCGGTGGTGTTCTTCCGCCGCACCACCACCGTTCCGTTCGATCCGATCGTGAAGGCCCCGTCAACGGTAATTCCGCTGGTTATATCCTTGCCGCTCAGCAGCATGCCGGCGTTGATGATGAGGTTCCCGGAACCGCCTCCGGAGGTGGTGACGGACAGGTCCCCGCCCAGGATGTTGGTGCCTGTGAAGCCGGTATCCACTGTCAGTTCGCCCAGGACCAGGGCCGTCGCATTCGTGATGATACCCGAGCCGCTGTTGATCAACGCGGAGTCGGCGGCGCCGTTCGGATAACCGCCGCCCCCCCAGTTGGCCGCGTTGGTCCACTTGCCGTCGCTCCCCCCGCCCGTCCAGGTGTAGGCGGTCGCGCCCGCGCGGCCGGCGGCCAGCAGGAGCATGCTAAGGACAACAACCGTGCACCGTGTGCCTATTCGCGTCATGGCTGCGCACTCCCTTGATTCGGATGATAATAGACGTGGAAAGTTACTCCTATGCATAGGATAGCCACTTGCACGGAAGCGTAATATAGCATAAAATGACTTTTCACAGTAAAAAAAGGTTTAAAAAAGACATGCAGGTGCCCAACCTCAATCCGACGCTGCTGGGGGTGCATTATTTCCGGGCGCCTTCAAAACGAATCGCCAGTCGTCGGCAGGCCGGCTTGGCTGAACTGATTATTGTGTTTGGCGGGATCTACAGGGCCAGGACGGACGGGACGGAAGGGCCCTCCCTGGTCGAGGCCCAGGCCGGGGATGTCGTGTATTGGCCGGCCAACAGCGCCCGCACGGAGGAAAACGAGCCCGCACGCCCCACCGAATGCATTGTCATTTATTTCCGATGGGTCGACGAGCCCGCGCGGCTGGCTCGCATAATCCATGATTCAGGGAATCTGATTGGCCTTTTGGCGCTGCGCATTCTGTCGCTCAAGGAGGAGCCGAAAATGGAGCCGGTTCCGATCTGGAACGCCTATCTGTCGGCGATTTTCGCCGAATACATGCGGCAGGCGGTGATGATCGAGAATCCGCTGGTCGCCAAGGTGGGTGATTTTGTGGAACGGAACCTGAAGAGGCCGTTCACGCTGGCCGATCTGGCGACCGGCGTGTCCCTGAATCGGCATTACTTCGGGCGTTTGTTCAGGAAGCGAGCCGGCATGACCCCCATGGAATTCGTGCGGCGGAAACGGGTGGAGCATGCCCTTGGCATGCTCGGCACGCATCCCTCGTTTACCATTTCGAAAGTGTGCGGCCAGGTCGGCGTGCCGGATCCCGCGCAGTTGCGGCGGCTCCTGAAGCAGTATACGGGCATCGGCGCGCGGGCGATTCTCGGGATGGTTCGGAGACGCCAGGTCGAGCCGTTCCGCTGGCGCATCGACCCGCAAAGCGGCGCCGTCAACCTCCGCTGATGCGCTTCGAAGGCAGGCATATGTCAAAGGCCTCAAGAGCACGATCGTTGGGGACTGGCCTGGAAATGATATCTCAAGACTTCGTTCTGAGCCCTTCGACGCACTCGCTTCGCTCCTTTGCTCAGGGCATTCGCCGCGTTCGCCTTTGTTGGCAAAGGGAATGGCCTGCCATGAGCAAGTGAGCCGAAGGCGAACGCGTCGAATGGCGGAGAGGGAGGGATTTGAACCCCCGGTACCCTTTTGGAGTACACGGCATTTCCAGTGCCGCACCTTCGACCACTCGGTCACCTCTCCTGATAAGCTGCAAAAAAAGAAGATTAGGCGATAGAGCTCAGAAAAGTCCAGCATTTTCCGGCATTCACCGGGGTCCCTTTTGCGGACGGCAACGCCGATCAACAAAAAAAACGGCGGTTTGACTCCAAATTTTCTTGCGGAAACGCCTTTCCCTGTGTACGCTTTGAGGCTCCAACTTTGACCCTCTAGAGCCCGGACACATTACAAGGAGAGCGAAAAATGGCCACGAAGGCGCCGACCAAGCATGCCAAGTTGCTGGCATGGGTGAATCAAGTAGCGAAACACACCAAGGCCACGGACGTCTACTGGGCCGACGGCACGCAGAAGGAATACGATGCCCTCTGCAAGATGCTGGTCACCAAGGGCGTCTTCACCAAGCTGAACGCCAAGAAGCGCCCGGGCTGCTACCTCGC
>CAYZVY010000308.1:0-4747 GCA_964481675.1 uncultured Verrucomicrobiota bacterium | reverse complement strand
TCCAACTGCCATTGACCGTCAGGACCTGGTTGGTGTCAAGCCGGAGCATGGCCTTATTCGTCAGGACAACGGTACCGACAACCGCGTCGGTCACATTGCTGCCGATCAGGGTATGGACCGTGGTCACCTGGTTGCTGGCGTCGATCAGCAGCAACCCGCGCCCCGCGCCTTGGGCGGGGGACTCGAGGTAAATGGTCCCAGGTGCCGCCACGCCCGCGGCCGTCCACCCCTTGCCGGTGTAGGCCTGCATCCGGACGGCGGCAAAATCCGCCGCGTTGGTGAGAATCACGGCAATCCGTCCGCCGCCGCCGGCGCTGGAGGATGGCATGTCGCCGCCATTCGCGCGAAGAAAACCGCTGCCGGCCATGGCGGCCGTGGTCAGGAACACGGAACCGCCGGAGCCGCCGGCATAATAGCTGACTCCGGCGCCCACCACGCCGGAGGCGGAGATCACGCCATTCACAGTGGTGGTTCCGGATACCTGCAACCGGACCAAGCCGCCCCCCCGCGCTCCGGCCGATCCGTAATGATCGTTGCCTCCACTCCCGAAATTCATCGGCGCCGTGATGGAGCCATATGTCGCTCCCGGAGCGGACCCGGTGTTTTTCGCCCCCTGTCCGCCATGCCCCGCCCCGCTGGCGGAGGCAACCAGGGTTGCCTTGCCCGGCCCGTTGCCCTCGGCATAGCCCTTGCCGTCCGCGTGAATCACCCCGCCGGCCTGCACATCCACATCGCCGTTGACGGTCATCACCATTTTGCGGGCTTCGTTGGTTGTGTTCTCTGAATGCGTCAGCACGCCGCCATCCGCCACCGTCAGCATTCCATTCAATTCGAACGGCGCGTTGACCGTCGTCACACCGCCGGCGGCCACCGTCAGCGGACCGTTCAGCGTGAACGCCGAATTGACCGTCAGGAAAGCGGCCGGCGATAGGGTCACCGGCCCGTTCGTCGGGAAGGCGGCATTGATGGTGAGGGACGCGCCCGATTCCACCGTCAGGGGTGCGTTCAGGGTGAAGGGCGCGTTGATGGTCAGGGCGCTTCCCGGCATGGAGGTGACCGTGCAACTAAGCGTCAACGGAGCGTTCAATGTCAGCGCCGCATTGGTCTCGAGGGTCAGCAAGGCGGTCGGGTTGAACGTGGCATTCGTGCCCAGCGTGATAAAACAACCGGCAAACCCGAACGAGGCGGGAACCAGCAGCGTTCCCCCGTAGACAAGCAGGCCGTCGAGCGCATCGGACGGGTCGCCGCGAATCACCGTGCCGGTGATATCCAGGACGTCGTTGGTATCCAGCGCATACAAGGCCCCGTTGGTCAGGATGATTTCCGAAAACGCATAAGACGAGGCTGCCAAGCCGCTCTGAAGCGTATAGGAATAGGCGCTGTTGCCTGGCGCCAGGTCATTATAGTTCACAACGAGCCGGCCGTGGCCGGCCGTATGATTGGTGTTTTCCAGATAGACAGTCCCCCCCGCGCCGCGCGACGAACCGCTGCCGGCAAACGCCTGGAAGGTGCATGGGCCGTATTCCGCTGACCGGGTCAGGATGACGGCGATACGCCCTCCGCCACCCGTATATTGAGAGGGGGCGTTGCCTCCGTTCGCCCGCACGACCCCATTCCCCGACAAGGCCCCTGCCGTCAGCAAGATCGAACCGCCGGACCCCGCATTGTAGTCGAAACAGAGGCCTGCCGCGGAAATCACGCCGTTGACCACGGCCGTGCCAGCCACATTCAATTGAATAGCCCCGCCGCCGCTTTGCGAGCCGCGTCCATCGTAATAGGCCCCGCCGCCGCTGCCGAGTGTCGAGGGCGCGGTGATCGATCCGTAAGTCGTTCCCGGGCGCACGCTGCGGGAGTCGTACCCCCCGATCCCCCCATGGCCGGCCGCACCCTGCTGCCCGCTGGGGCCGACAGGCTTGCCGGGACCCTGATCGCGGGCATATCCTTTGCCGTCCACCTGAATCTGCCCGGGTCCGTTAACCGTCAGATTACCCCCGACCGCAAGCGATAACCGGTACAATTCACCGGTGGTATTCTCCAAGTGGGTCAGCATGCCGCCGTTGACGATGCAGTCTCCCGCGATCGTCACGTTCGTAAAGGCTCCCTGGCCGGGATATCGGGTCAGGAACGTCACCGTTCCCGTATAGCCGGCGGCCAGCGTGACGGATTTCAGGTCGTTGCTGATCACGTCAGCCGTGCAATTCGCCGCGCCCTGGAAGTCAAACTCGACATCCTCGTCCGCCAGCGGCACATGGCCCAGCGACCAGTTGGCGGCCGTGGACCAGTTGCCCGTGCCTCTCCACGAGTTCCGGGCCCCCGCTGGCGCGCCCAGGCAAACCACGTAGATGGAGTTATTCACGTTCGTCACCGACCAGGCACCCCCGGCCAGGAAGGCGTTCGTGTCGAGCGTGACATCGGCCGGATCCAGGACCGCCGACCCGCATGCCATCACCCGGAGGCTGTAATCCCGGCTGGGATCGAACGCCAGCGTCTGGCCCAGGGAATCCAGCCGGAGCACCAGATTGCTGCCGCCCGGAATAACGGCCAGGCCGTTCGTCACGACCACCAGGTCGTAGTCGACTCCCGCTCCGGCTTCGTTGTTGGCGAGGCTGGCGACTTCGCAATGATAGACGCCTCCGCCTTTCCAGGCCAGGTTGCCTATCGTCAGCGTCCCCCCCGCGGAGCCGTCCAGGCCGGGGGACAGGATTCCGCCGTGGTTGTTGGTCACGGTCCCCGCCATGCTTCCGCGGCCCTGGAGCGTTCCGCCGTTGTTGACGCTCACCGGGCCGGAGATCGACCCGTCGTTCCGGAGGATTCCTCCGTCATTGATCGTCACCGCGCCCGGGCCCGTGGCGGAACCGGTGGCGTTGCTGACCCGCAGCGTCCCGCTGTCGATCGACGTGCCACCGGTGTAAAGGTTCGCCGCGGTCAGGAGCAGCGGCGACGTGCCGCTGTTCTGGACCACCCCGGTCACGTTGGTGCCAATGACCGCGCTGACCAGCGTGTTGCCGGAGCCGGAACCGGAGTTGACAATCCGGCCCGTGTTGGTGATGGCCCCCGTCATGAGCGTAATGCCGTTGGTCAGGGGGCCATTGTTGTTCAGCACCAGGTCGCCGATGCCGCGCACGCCGCCCGACACCGTCAGCACGGCCGAGCCGCCTGTATTCTGGTTGGCCAGGATGGCGCCATTGGTGTTCACCTCAAGCGGGAGGGTGATGAGGCTCAACGGCGATCCGGTACTGGCCTGCGAAATCGCCATCACGTTGGAGCCCACTCCGCCGCTGATCGTCACAAGGGCGGACCCGCCGCCCGCATTGGTGATCGAGCCCAGGACGTTGACCCGGCCCGTCAGCAGCAGCTGGTAGGAGCCTTCCGCCTTAAGCAGGAGATGGCCCTTTCCCGTGATGGGGCCGCTCATGGTCAGCTTGGCGCCGGTGGCAGGCAACGTGGAAGCGGTCAAAACAAGGCTATGATCGTTAAGCGTTACGGGTCCGCTGAACTCTACATTGTTAGAGGCGATAATGGACGCGACACCGGTGTTGTTCGAGGCGATCACAATGGGCTGGAAAAAAGTCGCCCACAAGCTGGAAAGCAAGGTGGCGTCGGCGGAACCGTTGGTGTCACCGATAGTCACGACATTCGTATTGGCGCCAAGCGAGTTGATGGACGCACTGGCATTAACCAGCCCCTTCTTGATGAAAAGGCCGCCCGTGAAGGTGTTCGCGCCACTCAAGTTCAACGGCGAAACGCCGCTGTTCTGAACGACCCCGATCACGCCGGCGCCATTGCCGATGATGCCGCCGAGCGCCACGGGACCGGAGCCGGAGCTCCTGTTCGAAAGCATCCGGACGCCGGCCACGGCGCTGGTGATGGCGCCCGACATCGTCAGCGGATTCGTCGAGTCATTGGCGATGCCCGTGGAATCGGCCAGCGCCAGCGGCGCGTTGATGGTGTCGCCCCTGCTCGATGCGGCCTGGTTGAACTGCGCCTCGCTGCCGCCGTTATTGAGCGTCAATTTCCCGGCCCCCGTCGCGTTCAGCGTAAACGCGTGGGTGCCGTCGGCGTCGCCGATAGTCAGGATGCCGAGAATGCGCGGCGTGGTGTCGATCGTGACGATCCGGGCGGCCGAAATGTTGTTGGTCAACCACGCCGTGGAACCGGCGCCATCGGCGACCAGACCGCCTGCCCAGTTGTTGGTGGCGCTCCAGTTGCCCGCGGCATTGTTCGTCCACGAACCGCTGGCCCCCCGCGCCTGGGAGGTGAAGCCCATGACCAGTGTCAAATAAACCGCTACCACCCAGAACTTTCTGAAAATATGCCTCATTGCGCCCCTCCTGTAATCTTGTTCCAACCATAGCCGAATGTCATTCAAATGAAAACAACAGACTCCAATACTTCAATTCTAAAAAACTGCTTGGTTCCGGCTTGCATCGCGCTATGATCCTGTTAAATCAGGAGGGCCTATGCGTTATACCGCGTTAAACCGGACAAACCAACCCGTCCGGGGCTGCATGATTCTTTCAGGCCTTGCACTGATCGCGCTATGCGCCCTCGCAGTGTCACCCGCCCGGGCGGCGGATTTTTATGTCGCCACCAACGGCAACAACCTCTACAACGGCCGTGCGCCGGCCTGGGATGGCGCGAACGGCCCCAAGCTGACCATCGAAGCCGCCGTGACACAGGCCAACGCCGTGGTCGGCTACCACACCGTCAACATCGGCACCGGCACCTTCTTCATGGCCGCCGCCGC
>CAYZVY010000307.1:0-4757 GCA_964481675.1 uncultured Verrucomicrobiota bacterium | reverse complement strand
AGCGCCGCGCACAGCGCCATGGCCGTGGGGCTGGCGAAGGCCTTGCGGTCGGGGAGGTTGCCGCTGATCAGGTGGCCGCCGGCGAAATCGACTCCTGCGAAATAGGAGGTCATCTCCGGGCTCACCAGCAGCTCGTCGTGCCGCACCGAGGTCTCGCCGCTCAGCGAGGCGTCGAAGCAGGCCAGGCTCAGCATGTTGGCGTGGTTGGTGTGGCCCAGCAGCGCGCCGGCTTCGCCCACGCGCTGGCGCAGCGAGCGGGTGAAGTGGAAATAGCTGTAGAGCGACAGGTGGAGCGGGGAGGCCTTCACATAGCCCATGAAGAAGGGCGTGTTCCAGTCGGCGTACAGCCCGTCCCAGTCCTTGCGGCAGTACTCCTCGAAGAACGGGGTGTACTGGCACCACTGCTCCGTGCCGCGGATGTAGGGCAGCACCTTCATGCCGCGGTCGTGGCAGCGGTCGATGAAGGCCTTCATCCAGGCGGGATCGAAGGGGATGTAGTCGGCGGGCGGCTCGTTGTTGGTGCCGGGATTGCGCATCCAGAACTGGTGGAGAATGACCGTATCCGCTCCGGCCAGCGCGGCTTCGTCGGCCCGCTCCACGCCCGGGAGCCCCTCGAAGAGCTGGGGCGGCTGCTCGTGGATCTGCTTGATGGGCATGACCACCCAGGGCCAGTCCGCG
Source organism: uncultured Verrucomicrobiota bacterium (assembly GCA_964481675.1). GTDB lineage: Bacteria > Verrucomicrobiota > Kiritimatiellia > CAIKKV01 > CAIKKV01 > CAIKKV01. The sequence goes on along the minus strand of CAYZVY010000307.1, from coordinate 4,079 downwards.
CCTTCGCGGGCATAGGGATACTTGATGTGGCACATGCGGCAGCCGAGCAGGTTGTTGCGCGTGACGGGATCGGCGCCCGCCCCGCTGGCCGTGCGGGCGCGGCCGACCATGAAGCCCCAGCGGTTGCGGTAGCGGCGGGGGCCCGTCAGCTTGAGCGCGGCGCCGCTCCAGAAATGCCAGGCCATCTGCCAGGTTCCGTTTTCCGACCAGACCCGCGTGCGCGTGTTCGCAGGATTGCCGTCGTCGAACGCGGTGCCGTCCTCCAGCATCAGCTCGATGTGATTCGACGCGAAGCGGGTGGCTTCCCAGCCCAGGTCCAGCGCGACGATGGGGAAGAGCTCGGGGGCATCGGCGGCTTCGCTGAACGGGAGGCGGGAGCGGGCCTTGGTATAGGGATGGACCGACGAGTAGTCGCGCTTGTAGACCATCTGCCGCGAGAAGTGGTTCCACCAGGCGGTCTTGAGGGCGCCGGGCGCCAGCGCGATCGAGAGCGAGCAGTCGCGCAGGACGGCGTCCTTGCCGGCCAGGAGCTCGATGACAAAGGTGTTGAAAACGGCGCCCGTTTCGTGGATTTCCCACTCCTGCAGGATCCGCAGGCTGCCGGCGGCCAGGTCCGACTGGGCCGTGATGCGGACGTAGTCGGGGGCGGGGCGGGCCAGGCTCAGGACCGCGCTGATGTTTTTAAGATCGAAATGGCCGGTGCCGGTGGTGAGGCTGAACTCGGAAACGGGTCGACCGGCAGGCGTTAAGGAGTGCGTGCCACTGTCATCCTTGATCAGCAGCCCGGTCAACTGCCCCCCGCAGGCGCTTTCCACCTGAATGGCGAATGCGCCTGTCTCCACCCGGATGCCGCCCCGATCTTCCGTCACCTTCAGCATAAAAACTCCAGTTGATTTTTCCCCGCTTTGCGGACATGATGTAATCATATCGTTGCGATTGATTCCAGTGAAAAATAGGGCCCGGAGCCTGGAGGTGTTATGGTTTCTCGCATGTTGAGGGGGGGCGCCGCCCTGTTTTTCGGTTGCTTATTAAGCGCTTCAGCCGAGGTCACCATCCGCGGCCGTGTGACAGCGATGGACCCCGAGGCCTATGTCCGCCTCTTCTGGACCTGGGGCGGGCAGGGGCTCGGAGGCGATCCCGTGGGCGGCGAATGGACGGCCGTGAAGCCCTCCCAGCCGAACAAGCCCGCCGCCACCGCCCGGAACGAGCTGGATCTGGACGGGAAAAAGGAGGCCGATCCCCTGCTGGATATCCTGAAAAAGCCCGAAGGGCCCCAGGATGTGATGGTGCAGGAGGGCAGCACCTACGATTACCACTGGCTTCGGAAAGGCGTCTGGTCGCCCGAACTGCCGCTGTCTGCCTTCCAGTCCGGCGGACTCTATTTCCTGACCGTTTACGCCACCGGTTGCAAGCCCGGCAATACGGGCGTTCAGTTCGGCCTCAAGCGGGCCACGTTCGAGTTCGAAATCCGGGAAGATGGCAAGTCGTTGAAAACCTTCACCGAGGAGAGTCCCACCGGCGCCGTGGGCACCATCATCGTGCCGATCAAGTACCTGGACAAGGGAAAGGCCGGCCCCGCCTTCCTGGAGCAGGCGCGGGGACTCTCCGCCCTCATCGCCTGGCGGCTGTCTTTCTTGAAAGCCCTGCCCTGGGCGGGCGACGCCCTGCCGAGCCTGTATGAGATCGAGACCGATTGCGGCGGCTACGGCACGGCGCACGGCTATGGGGTCCGCACCAGCAGCCAGGCGGTCCTGTTCGACGAGTTCCAGATTCTTCGCCAGATGGGGGTGAATGGACTGCGTAACAACCCGTCCTTCTTCCTGGACCTGGTGAAGGCCCGCCGCCCTGAGGTGATGGGACTGACCCGGATGCACGAAGGCCGCGTGGGCGGGTATCCGTTCGAGCCCGCGCCCGTGGATCACACCAGCGGCAAGCTGCGCCCGCTTCCCTGGAGCGAGGGCGCCGGCTGCCCCTGGCACCCGGTCTGGTCCAACCGCGCCGCCAACGCCGAAGCCGCCCTCGAGCGGGAACTGAGCGCGGGGCGGGAATTGCCTTTCACCACCTGGTGGTGCCTCACCGTGGACGAGATCGGCAGCGCCTTCGATGCCACGGGTGAAGGCAAGGACCACCAGGGCGTCTGCCCCCATTGTACCGAAAAATTCCGGGCCTACCTGAAAAGCCATGGCCTGACTCCGAAAGATTTCGACGCCGCCGACTGGACCCCGATTCACTCCACCTACGGCTATTTCTCGAAGCCTTACACGCAGCGCATGAAGGAGGAGGCCGAGGCCCGGGCCAAGGCCGCCCCGAAGATCGACGATAACGCCATGGACTGGAAAGCGAACGCCAAGGCCGACGCCGCGGAACTGGTCGACGCGCCCGCCCCCAAGCCTGCCCCCAAGGCGGCGACGGTGGACGACGCCGTGGTGGACCTGAGCGACGAGCAGGTTCGGAAGGGCGACGCCAAGTCCCTGGAGAAGGCGCTGGCAGAGGAGGCGGCCAGGCAGGGCATTCCGCCGTCGCCCACCAACGCGCTGTCGGCGCGCGGCTGGCACAAGCTGGCCTACTGGTCCCGCCGCTTCAACGGCGAAGGGTCGGCCATGCTGTTCACGCCCATGCGCGACGCATTTGTGGCCGCCAACGAGCGGAAGCGCAAGGCCCTGGAAGCGGGGAAATTCGATTCCCCCGAGGCGAAGCAGCCCTGGATCTACATGTATGCGCTGCGCGGCAACTCGTTCCTGCTGGGCGGCCACAGCCTGGATTTCTTCGACTTCTACCGCCACTCCGACAACGGGTTCATGTACGAGACGTCGAACCGCGACCCGCGCGTCTGGCAGTGGGACAGCTACCTGTGCGACGTGGGCCGCATCCTGCACGCCAAGATGGGCCACGAGTTCGGCATCTACGTGAAGCCGCACCGCGGTGCCGCCATCCAGCGAGCGCTCTCGGCCGTGGGGCGCGGCATCCGCTGCCTCTACTGGTACACCTACGGCCCGGATTGGGCCAAGGGCGACACCTTCGGCGGCAACACCAACGTGATGGCCGACGTCAGCCGGTGCGCCCGGCTGATCGGCGAGGCCGAGCCGGTGACCTGGCAGGGCGCCTGGATGAAAGCGCCCCAGATTGCCGTGGTCCGCCCCCGCACCTCCGAGTTCTTCGGCAACAACGCCCAGTGGGAGGACGGCAAGTGGGTCTATGCGGCCCTCACGCACGCGCACCTGTCCATGGATCCCCTCGACGAGGAGTTCCTGCTGTCCGAGGACCTGGCCGCCTACAAGGCGATCTACATCACCGGCTCGCACATCAGGCGCGACGTTGTCCCCAAAATCATCAAATATGTGGAGAATGGCGGGACGCTCTATACCGGGTGCGGCGGGCTGATGCGCGACGAGGCGGGCCAGATCATCGACGAGCTGCTGCCGGTCTTCGGCCTGAAGGCCCGGCAGGACCCCGTGGTCTGGGGGGCCGTTCCCCGTTACGGCGCCACGGCCCTGGGCCGGATCACCCCCCTGACCAATGCGCCCGCCGATGCGGTGGTGAAGCTCACCGGCGCGGGCGAGGGTCCCGGCTTTCCCCTCCAGGTCGGGTACGACAAGCTGCAGCCTGCCGAGGGCACGCTCGTCCACGCCCTGTTCGGCGACGGCTCCCCGGCCGTCGTGAGCCATGCCTTCGGGAAGGGCCGCGCCTGGATGGCCGGCTACTATTCCGGCATGGAATACGCGGCCGGCGTCATGAAGGAAGGCTACGACATGACGGCCGAATTTCCAGTCGGGTTGCGCGAGGTGGTCAGCAAGCCCGCCCTCGACGCGGGCGTCCGGCCGGTCGTGCAGGCCTCGTTGCCGCTCGTGGAAGGCATCGGCATCCGCAACCCGAAATCGGGACGGCAGGCGGTGCTGCTCTGCAACTGGGCCTACAAGGGGCGCGACCTGGTACCGGCCGAGAACCTGACGGTCCGGGTGGCCGGCGCGGGCTCCGTGAAGGGCGCCCGGTCGGTGTGGCAGCGCAAGGCGCTCCCGGTGGAGAAGCAGGGGGACGACCTGGTGATCACGGTCGGCCATCTGGAGGATGGGGATGTGCTG
>CAYZVY010000306.1:0-4757 GCA_964481675.1 uncultured Verrucomicrobiota bacterium | reverse complement strand
AATCCCGTCAAGATCGACTGATCTATCCATATATCCTGTTAATCCTGTCAGAACTCTGAAAACTCGCACAGGATCTATCAGGGAAACGTAATGCGTCTGCCCTGGCGGAAAACTTCACTATTCGCGAGTCAGGCCGTTTTGCTAAAGTGCACACATGGAAAAGTGGAATTTATACGTCAAGCCGGTGTATGAGGCGGTCCCCTGGCCGTTCGCCTGCGACTGGAACGCCTTCCTCCTCAACCCGCAGCCCCTGGTCCGCGCCTGCGACCACCTCACCTGCCCGTCGCCCTGCGACGGCCTCAGCGAAACCCCCACCGTGCCGCCGAACCTGCCGCGCGCCCTACCAAGTGGCCGCCACCACTTCGCCATCTACCACGACCCCGCGGCACTCTACGTCTTCCTGGCGTCCGTGGACGGCCCGCCCGAAACCTCCGACGACCTGCTGCGCGCCGAGACGCAGCTGAAAAACGTCAGCCTCCGCAACCGCTGCGTGACGATCTTCAGCGCCGACGCCCGCGCCCTTTTCCGCTTCACGCACGATCACGCGGATCGCCCGCTCGCGTCCGCCTCCAAGGCCGGCTACGGCCCCCGGGCTTCCGCTCATCCGGCTCCTCCCTGGACCGCCGATTACGCCTTCCACGTACTCAAGATTGGCGAAATGGAAATGGCCTGCTGGCGGATCGGCCGCGCCTGCCTCGCCCCCGCGCTGATCGGAACCGACACGCTCCGACTGTCGGTCTCGCGGCTCGACTTCGCCGCCGTCGAAGCGGTCGCATGGGGCTCGCTGCACGTCTGGGATCCGCGTTTTGACGAAGCCGGACTGGTACGCCTGGTGGCGGAACCGTCGGCCCAGGGCTGGCCCGAAGTGGAGCGGCTGGACATGGACTACGATCCGGCCGCCGAGACGGCCCGCTTCACCTGCCGCTGGTCCGGCCTGCCGCCGCCGGAGGAAACCTTCGGCGTTCCCCGCGGCAAGGGCTTCAAGGCGCGACCGGTGCCCTGGCAGTCGGTCTCGATCCGCGCGGGCGGCCTGGAGGCGCTGCTGCCCATGGCCGAAACGGTGCGGACCGAGGCGATCCCCCTGCCCGACGGCATCAGCCGCATTCAGGCGGCGGCCCCGTCGGGTCCAGCCGTGACGCTGCATCTCGAAAAACGGAGCGGCAACCGCCTGCGCCTGCCGGAGTGGCTGGATCCGGCCGCCGTTTCCGACAGCGGGCTCCGCGCCTTTCCGGCGGGATTGCGGGCGGAATGCGACGAGGCGCTGGCGGAGTTCGAGAAGCGGCGGCAGGCGGGGGAAAAGCCCGAATACCTGGCTTGGTGCACCTACCACGCCTGCGGCTACGGCCGCGCCTGGCAGTCCGGCGTCAAGGACCCCCGCCTGCTGGAACTATTGCGGGAGCAAGCCGACATGGCAGTCTCGCTGCAACGGCCGGACGGCACCTTTGCGGGATTCCACCTGATCACCCGGGCGGGTCCGCCGCGGGTGCCGTGGCAGGGCGGGGCCTACGACACCGGGCCCGCGGGCGAGCTCTACGACGTGGCGGCGGCGCTGCTGAAGGATCCGAAATACGACGCGGCGGCCACCCGGCTGCTGGCCGCCTACCGCGGCTACCGGGTGGAGTTCAACCACAACTACGCCGCCTTCGCCCTGTTCCACCTGGCGGAGCATTACCGGCGGACGCGCAACCCCGAGGCGCTGGAGCTGGGCCTGTTCTACTGCCGCATCTCGGCGGCGAAAGGGCTGCTGCCGCTTGGCTTCCAGGGCGGCCACAACTACTACACCTGCTATGGCGCCATCACCCTGCGCGGAATGGCCCGCTTCTGCGAGGTGCTGCCGGAGTCGCACCCCGAGCGGCCGGTCCTGCGCGAGCGGTGCCTGCGGATGGGCAACCAGCTGCTCAGCCGGCTGCAGCCCGACGGCCTGTTCGACAGCATGGACCGCTATTTCCTGGGCGAGCGGCAGTGGTCGTTCGGCCCGTTCAGCCTGGCGTTCATCGCCGGGCCGGTAAATATCGGCCCCCTGGACACCGCGATCCGCTTCATGCTCGAAAAGAAGGCGGAGCGGACGACGCCGGCGGAAGGCTGGGATCGCTGGTGCGAGAGCGATTTGATCCGGTATATGCGCCATCGCGAGGAGCTGCTGGCCGGGAAGAAAGTGGATCCGATGGGGTTTTGACAGGCGGGCGCATCATCGCGCGGACGGGGCCGCGCTCCCACCTCCAGTCGCAAGTCGGCAACAGGATGTGGGAGCGCCACACCGCTGGCGCGAGAGGCAAAAGGCATTCGCCTGATCGCGCGGACGGGGCCGCGCTCCCACCTCCAGTCGCAAGTCGGCAACAGGATGTGGGAGCGCCACACCGCTGGCGCGAGAGGCAAAAGGCATTCGCCTGATCGCGCGGACGGGGCCGCGCTCCCACCTCCAGAAACAACGAAACTCAATGCGGATGGTGATGCCTTAAGCTATGCGGCCGCTCCAGCCCGTGGGCCAGCATCAGCGGCTCGTCGTTCAGGATGTCGCGGATGGGGCCGTCCGCCACGACCGCACCCGCGTCCAGCACCAGCACGCGCGAGCAGACCTCCAGCGCCAGCTCCAGGTCGTGGGTGACGATGATCCGCGTGTGCGCGAACGAGTGCAGCCATTCGATCAGCCGCCGCCGGCCGCGCGGATCCAGGTGCGAGGACGGCTCGTCCAGCACCAGCACGTCCGGCTCCATGGCCAGCACCGTGGCGATGGCCACCGCGCGCTTTTCGCCCGCCGACAGCTTGTACGGCGGCCGGTTCCGTATTTTGCACATCCCCACCCTTTCCAGGGCGGAGCTGACACGGCGCTCCACTTCTTCGGGAGGCAATCCGGCATTCAAAGGGCCAAAGGCCACATCTTCCCCCACCGTGGGCATGAAGAGCTGGTCGTCGGGATCCTGGAAGACCAGACCCACCGCCCGCCGCACGAGCGGAGCGGTTTTGGCCGTAAGGGGCACCTCGCCGATCCGCACCTCGCCCGACGAGGGCAGCAGGCAGCCGCCCAGCTGGAGCAGCAGCGTGGACTTCCCCGCCCCGTTCGCCCCGACCACGGCCACGGCCTCGCCATGCGCGATCCGGAACGAGACGCCCGCCAGGGCGGGCGTGCCGTCCCCGTACACGTAACCCAGGTTGCGCGCCTCCACCACATGATGACTCATACACCCCTCCCCGCCAGGAGCCGTCCCAGCGCCTCGGCCAGATTCCAACGGCGGGCCGCCGCGAAAAAGAGCGCCCACCCCAGGATGAAAAGCCAGTCCCCCGCTCGCGCCCGCGCCGGATGCAGCAGGCGGATCTCGCCGTCAAAGCCGCGCGCCCGCATGGCGCGATACACCCGGTCCGCCCGCGCCATGGCGCGCAGCAGCAGGTGGCCCAGCACCGACCCGGCCATGCGAACGGGCAACGAAGCCGGCCGCGCGCCGCGCAGCTCCATGCTCCGCATCACCCGCTCGCCCTCGTCCGCCACCACAAACAGGTAGCGGTGCAGGAACAGCAGTTGGACGGCAAACACCCGGGGCATGCCCAGCCGCTCCAGCCCGGCGCACAGCCGGTGCATGCCGGTGCAGGCCACCAGCGCCAGGGCCGCCCAGACGGTCAGCACAAAACGGCACATCACCGAGGCGAAGGAGATCCAGCCGGCGGACAGCGTCAGCCCTCCCAGCGCAACGGGACTGCGATCGAACACCGGATTGAAGATGGCCACGAAGAAGACGAACGGGGCGGCGAGGGCGATCTTGCGGAACAGGTAGGACGGCGGGATACGGCCCCATTCCGTCAGGATTAGGGGATAGAGGACAAACGGCGCGAGCGCCGACAGCGCGTAGCGGGGAAACGACATCACGCAGAGGACGAAGGCCAGAGTCACGATCGCCTTCGCCCGCGCATCCAGCCGCTGGGCGGGCTCATCGAAACGCGCGAATTCCTCCATGCGGCTGACATCAGCCCATTTTCGCAGGCTCATGCCGCCCTCCCCAGGCCCGCAGACCGAACCCGATCAGGCCGGCCAGGAGCAGCGTCAGGGCTCCGCCCACGAGTCCGGACAGGGAAGTGCCTGCGCTCACCGCCGGCCACGGCTCGGATCCGGAATGGGCCGTTGACTCCGTGCCGGCTCCCGTTTCGGCAGCCTTGAACCCATAGTCGGGCAGGAATGCTGTCTTCTCTTGCACGGCTGCCAGAGTCCGGTGAGAGGAACTGCCGGCGCCTTCGATCTCCGGCCGGCCTGTCACCCTGGCCATGGCCCACTCCAACCCGTCGGGATGGGCGGAAGCGAACCAGCTCAACCCGCCGCCAATCACGGCCGCCGCGATCAGCAGTCCGACGAGTACGGGCCGGAGCCCGCGACGGGAATCCGCTTCCCGGGGACTCCCGGCGAGCACCTCCGGACGGGCGCGTGCAATGAACGCCACCACCGCCGCCGTGGCCAATCCCTCCACGACGCCGATAGCCAGGTGAATGGGCTGCATCAATACCACAAACGTGCCGAAGGGCAGCTCCGACAAACCGGATGCCCGTGTTTCAAGCACCACGCTGAACGCGCCCAGTTGCAGGCCGGCAACCGCCGCGATCATCGCCGCGGCCCAGGCGCGGGCCGGTTTGCTCCCATCCCCGGCGAGCGGTCTGTAAAGCAGGGGCCATGCAAGGAAGGCGGGAAAGAAGCCGAGGTTGAAAATATTGCAGCCCAACGCCAGCAGGCCGCCGTCGGCGAAGAACAGGGCCTGGATGGTCAGCACCGAGGCGAT
>CAYZVY010000305.1:0-4762 GCA_964481675.1 uncultured Verrucomicrobiota bacterium | reverse complement strand
GGAGCTCCTGCGACGCCGCGCTGGCGGGTGGCGCATTCGCCCATTTTGGCCGGCACCGGTTACCCGTGGCGGATGGGGCGGAAGCGGACGCGGGTGGGGCGGTCGGCCGCGTCGCCGAGGAGCTTGCGGCGGGCTTCGTGGTAGTCCTGGTAGTTGCCTTCGAACCAGGTGACCTTGCTGTCGCCCTCGAACGCGAGGATATGGGTGGCCACGCGGTCCAGGAACCAGCGGTCATGGCTGATGACCATGGCGCAGCCGCCGAAGCTCAGGATGGCCTCTTCCAGCGAGCGGAGGGTGCTCACGTCCAGGTCGTTGGTGGGCTCGTCGAGCAGCAGCAGGTTGCCGCCGCTCTTGAGCAGCTTGGCCAGGTGGACGCGGTTGCGCTCGCCGCCCGAGATCTGGCCCACCTTTTTCTGCTGCTCATTGCCCTTGAAGTTGAAGCGGCTGCAGTAGGCGCGGCCGTTCATGTCGCGCCCCGCCAGGCTGACCATTTCGGCCCCGCCGGTGATTTCCTCGTAGACCGTGTGGTCGGGATTCAGCGCGTCGCGGGTCTGGTCTACCATGGAGACCACGACCGTGGAGCCGACCGTCAGCGAGCCGCCCGTCGGCTTGAGCGAGCCGGTGATCAGCTTGAACAGCGTGGTCTTACCGGCGCCGTTGCCGCCGATCACCCCCACGATGCCGCCGCGGGGCAGGCTGAAGGAGATCTCATCGAACAGGAGCCGCTCATCGAAGGCCATGGAGAGCTTGTCGGCCCGCACGACGAGGTCGCCCAGGCGGGGCCCCGGCGGGATCTGGATGCGCAGCTCCTCCTCGCGCATGTCGATCTGCTGGTTCTGCATCTCCTCGTAGTGGGAGAGGCGGGCCTTGCTTCTGGCGCGCCGGCCGGAGGGGTTGCTGCGCACCCAGGAGAGCTCCTGCTCCAGGAGCTTGCGGCGCGATTCCGCCAGCTTGGATTCGCGGGCCATCAGCTGCTGCTTCTGCTCGAGCCAGCTTTCGTAGTTGCCCTTGTAGGGGTAGGCGTGGCCGCCGTCCAGCTCCAGCATCCACTCGGTGACGTTGTTGAGGAAATAGCGGTCGTGGGTGACCACCACCAGCGTGCCCGTGAATTTCTTGAGGTAGGTCTCGATCCAGGCCACGGACTCCGCGTCGAGATGGTTCGTGGGCTCGTCGAGCAGCAGGACGTCGGGGTTGGAGATCAGCAGCCGGCAGAGGGCGACGCGCCGCTTTTCGCCGCCGGAGAGGTTCGCCACGTTCGCCTCGGATGGCGGCAGGCGCAGGGCTTCCATGGCCTGCTCGACCAGGGAATCGAGGCTCCACAGGTCGTTCGCGTCGATGGTGTCCTGGAGCCGGCCCAGCTCGTCGTTGAGCTTGTCCGCCTCGTCGGCCGGAAGATTCTCGCCGAGCTTGTCGCACACGGCGTTATAGCGGTCGAGAATGGCGCGGGAGGCGGCGACGCCTTCCTCGACCGATTGCATGACCGTCTTGGACGGGTCGAGCTGGGGTTCCTGGGCGAGGTAGCCGATCTTGACGTTCTTGCCGATCTGGCACTCGCCCATGAACTCCGTGTCGATGCCCGCCATGATGCGCAGGAGGGTCGACTTGCCGGCGCCGTTGGACCCGATGACGCCGATGTGGGCGCCGAAGAAGAAGGCCAGGGTGATGTCGTCCAGCACGGTGCGCTTGTCATGCTGCTTGGTCAGTCGCTGGAGATTGAAGACATATTCGCCGGCCATGGAGGTCCTTTCGTTGCGGGGGAGCAGTATAGGGAACTCCGCGCCGCAATGCAATTTGGGAGTTCGTCGTCCGCCTTTCTCTATGCTTTGACAGTTGCCCGTGTCTTTGGGACCATGGGCCCATCAGGAGAGCCTATGAACATCCAAGCGGTCCGCGCATTCCGGGAGAAAATCGGCCATTCGCCGGTTTTCGGCCCTTTTTCGAAAACCTGTGACCCCGCCATGATCGAGGCGATGGGCCATGCCGGGTTTGATTTCGTGATCCTCGACATGGAGCACGGTCCGAACGGGCTGGAGACGCTGCAGCACCTCGTCCGCGCGGCGGAGCTTTCCGGCCTGCTGCCCATCGTGCGCACCCGGCCCGGCAACACGGAGCTGATCGGCATGGCGCTGGACATCGGGGCGGCCGGGGTGCAGGCTCCGCAGGTGGCCACGCCCGAGGAGGCGGCTGCGGCCGTGGCGGCGGCGAAGTTCTCCCCCCGCGGCGAGCGCGGCGTGTGCCGCTACGTGCGCGCCGCCGGCTATTCCTCCATCCCGGCCGCCGACTACTTCCCGCTGGCCAACGAGGCGCTGATGATCGTGCAGCTCGAGGGGAAAAAGGCCCTGGACAACCTGGAGTCCATCCTGGCTGTGCCGGGGCTCGACGTGGTCTTTGTCGGGCCCTACGACCTGTCCCAGTCGCTCGGCGTGCCCGGGCAGGTGGACCATCCCCGCGTCGTCGCGTGCGTGCAGCGGATCGTGGAGGCCTGCGTGGCGCGGAAGCTGGCCTGCGGCACGTTCACGGAATCGCCCGTCACCGCCGCCAAGTGGGTGGGGCGCGGGCTGCGCTATGTGTCCTATTCGGTGGATGTCGGGCTGCTGCACGCCGCCTGCGCGGCCCATGTGAAAGACTTGAAGGCCGCCTGCAAGGCATAGGAAACGGGGGAGTCGATGACGTCGGGACCCTGGCTCAGTTTTTTCGGCATGTTCGGGCTGATGGCGCTGGCGTGGCTGATGTCCAGCGACCGCCGCAACGTGAACTGGCGGGTGCTGGCCTGGGGCGTCCTGCTGCAGGTGGCCTTTGCCGCCCTCGTGTTCCGGGCGCCGGGCGCGGCCCGCGTCTTCTCCCTCCTGAACGACCTGTTCCTCAAGCTCCTGGCGGCGGCGCAGGAGGGGCCCCGCTTCGTGTTCGGCTCGCTGGGCGGGCCCGAATCCGGAGCCGGCTTCGTCCTCGCCTTCCAGAGCCTGCCGCTGATCGTCTTTTTCTCCGCCCTGATGGGGCTGTTGTATTACTGGCGCGTGATGCCGCTGCTGATCCGCGGCTTTGCCTGGGTGTTCACGCGGCTGATGCGCGTGAGCGGCGCGGAGTCGCTGTGCACGGCCAGCAACGTCTTCATGGGCATTGAGTCCTTCACCGCCATCCGACCCGTGATGGCCCGCATGACCCGTTCGGAGTATTGTACCATCCTGACGGCCGGAATGGCCACCGTGGCCTCGAGCACGCTGGGCATCTACGTGATGTTTCTGAAGGACCTTTTCCCCGGCATCGCGGGCCATCTCATGAGCGCGTCCATCCTGTCGGCCCCCGCCGCGCTGGTCATGTCCAAGCTGATCCTGCCCGAGCGGGAGGAGCCGGTCACCCTGAATCGGCATCTCAAGCTGGACCTGCCGGCCGACGCCGGCGCGCTGGACGCCATCCTGCAGGGCGCCACTGCGGGCCTGCAGATGACGCTGGGGATCGTCGCCGTGCTGATCGCGTTCCTGGGCCTGCTGGGTGTGGTCAACATGATCATGGCCGCCCTCGGGGGCGGCCTCGGCGCGGACCTGTCCCTGCAGCACCTGCTGGGATACGTCTTCCGGCCGCTGGCCTGGCTGATGGGGCTGACGGGAGGGGATGCGAAGCTGGCGGGCGACCTGCTGGGCCTCCGCCTGGTGGGAACGGAGATTCCCGCCTACCAGCAGCTGGCGGAAGCCCTGAAAACGGGCGCCTTCGCCGATTCGGGGCGCGCGCAGGTCATCGTGGCCTACGCCCTGTGCGGCTTCGCGCACGTGGGCTCGCTGGCGATCTTTACGGGCGGGGCCGTGGCGCTGGCGCCCGGCCGGCGGGCCGACATCCTGGCGGCCGGGCCGCGCGCCCTCGCGGCCGCGACCCTGGCCTGCCTGATGACCGGCGCTGTGGCCGGCCTATTCGCGCGCTGAATGCGCGATTACTTCCGCATCATCTTGAGGAAGCCGGGAAGGCCCGCGGGAGGGGCGTCCTTGCCGGCGGCGCCGTCGGCTTCGCCGGACTCGTCCCCGCCCATTTTCATCTCCTTGTATTCCTCGGGGATCTGGAAGAGCCTGGGATCGGCGGTCATCTTCTCGATTTCCGTCACGTCCATGGACGTTTTGGTGGTCTGGACTTTGCCCTTCTTGTCCGTGCTGGTCTGGACCGAGAGCATCTTCAGCGGCATGCCTTCCATGCGGCCGCGCTCCATGGCGATCAGCTTGTCGAGCGACTCGTTGATCTTAGGAGCGTTCTTGAACCAGCGCATCAGGGCGGCGGTGTCGATCCGGGTCGTGGTCCAGGTTTCCTCCTCGCGGACGATGTCGGAGGCCGAGCTGAAGCCCATGACGGTCATGGACATGCCGTAGCTGATCCGGAACTTGTAGTGGCGGGTGGGGTAGCCCAGGATCGGCTGGCCGGCTTCATCGAGCAGCTTCTCCATCTTGGGATTGGTGACTTCCATCTTCATCATGGAGCCCATGGCGCCGGCCATGCCCATCATGGCCTCCATGTCCCAGTTCATGTAGGTCTTGTCCTTGGTGTTGACCATGACCATGGTCTTTCCGCCGTCCTTGGAGAGGATGTAGCCGCCGTTCTGCACGGGGCCCCCTTCCAGGAACTCCATGCGGGCGTTGTCGCCGGCCGCGGTCATCTGCATCACCTGGGTGGCGCCCTGGCTCTTGGGGCCGCCTTCCGTTTTGGTCTGGACTTTGTAGCGCAGGTCGGCCTGGGCCTGGACGGCCATCAAGGCGGCGAGGAGAAGGGCGGCGGCAGAGACGGT
>CAYZVY010000304.1:0-4774 GCA_964481675.1 uncultured Verrucomicrobiota bacterium | reverse complement strand
TAATCGTAATCTTGCTTTTCCGTAGCTCGTGTCCATAAACTGTTCACCATGACTTTCATGCATACGGAGGGTGAGCACAACAACGCGCCCGGGCAGACCGGGTTTTCCCGGTTTGACGGGCTGGCGGTCGTCCTGCTGGCCGCCCTGGCGGCGGGCCTGTTTTTTTTCCGGATCGGGAGCGCCAGTTTCTGGGAGGACGAGGCCTTCACCTGGCGCCTGGCCCGGGACTGGCGGGAGATGTGGTCGCTCCTGCTGAGCCGCGAATCCAACATGTGGCTCTATTACGTGATGCTGCATGGCTGGATGAAAGTGTTCGGGGAGAGCGCCTCGGCGATCCGGGCCCTTTCGGCGGTGGCGGCGACGCTCTGCGTGCCCATGGTTTACGTTACGGCCCGCCGGCTGTTTTCCCGCCGCGTGGCAGTCGTGGCCGCGCTGCTGCTGGCCGTTAATCCCACGCTGGTGCAGTATGCGCAGGAAGCCCGGAGTTATGCCTGGTTCTGCCTGGCGGCCGCGGCGGACACCTGGCTGTTCGTGCGCCTCCATTTCAACGGCCGCCACCGCCTGTGGCCGGCGTATGCGCTGGTGACGGCGGCCGGCGTCTGGCTCCATTTTTACGGCATCTTCGTCCCCCTGGCGCATGTTGTCTTCGCCGCCGCCGTATGGCGCAGGGGCTCGCCCTGGAAGCCGTTCATCGGGGCGTGGACGGCGGCCTTCCTGCTGGTGGTGCCGATTCCCTTTCTCCAGCCGATGTCCGGCACGCAGACCGCCCAGTTCATGGAGGTGTCCTTCCGGGGCGTCCTGAAAACGCTCGACGTGCTGGCCGGGGGCCGGTACGGCGTCCTGGCCCTGGCCGCCATCGCCGTCCTGGCCCTGGCCGCCCGGGTGGCGGCAAAGCGGTGGCCCCGACTCTGGACGGTCGGGGAGGGGCTGCCGGGTGCCTTTCCGTTCCTGGTGATCGCGCTGGCGGTTCCCCTGGCCGCGGCATTCGCGCTGTCGGCCGTCGTGCGCCATCTGGGCGCCTACCGCTATTTCATTTTCCTGCTGCCGGCCTGGAGCCTCCTGGCTGCCGCGCTCCTGGACCGGCTTCCTTTCCGGCCCCGCCTTTTCTGGTGCGGCGCGGTCGCGCTGCTGGCGGCGCAGGCGATCCTGCTGCCGGCGTCCTATAACCTCCAGAAGACGCCCTGGGACAAGATGGTCCATCATATCGCGACGCAGGGCGCCGCCACCGACGGCGTGCTGATGGAGAACCTGTTCAACAATCCAGCTTATGAATTCGCCATGCAGTCCGAACCCCAGGCGCCGCCGCTGGCCCGCCGGAACAAGGGGCTTCTGATCGATGCCGAGTGGCTGCTCGCCGGCGACGGGCGTGCGGCGGCGGCCCGCAAGCGCTTTCCGCGCCTGTGGCTGGTGCTGACCCCCGGCAACAAGTCGTTTTCCTGGGACAAGGCGAACCGGCTGATGAAGAGCCTGGAGGCGGCGTATGAAAGGGGCGAGCGGTTTGATCTTCCCGGCCTCCGCGTCATCCCCTTCACCGGCCGGGTGGAGTCGGCCCGGCCGTCTCCAGTCGTGGTTCCGCCGGATGAGGGGCTTGTTCCGGCGACCCTTCATATGGACGGGGCGGCCCTGCGCCGGTTACGGGATCAGGTTGCGGCCCGCGACCCCGCGCTGGCGGAAAAAATCAAGCTCCTCCGGCGCGCCGGCCGGCGGGCGATGCTGAACGGGCCGGATCCCGTGGTCAACAAGAAGGATCCGGGCCCCGGCGGAGACCCGCATGACTTCGTGAGTCTGGCCTATTATTTCTGGCCGGATCCGGCCCGTTCAAACGGGCTGCCCTATGTGAGCCGGGACGGGCAGATCAATCCGGAAAACAACGCTTACGACGCCGTGCGGCTGAGGACGATGAGCGAAACCGTGCACACCCTGGCGGTGGCCTATTACCTGACGGGCAACGGCGAGTGGGCCGAGCGGGCGGCCGCCCACCTGAGGGCGTGGTTCCTGGTACCGGCCACCCGGATGAATCCCCATTTGCGCTACGCCCAGGTCATCAAGGGCAAGAATACGGGCTCCTCGTTCGGCATCATCGATTCCTGGTACCTGGTGCATACGCTGGACGCCGAGGCCCTTCTTGGGTTGTCCCCTTTCTGGAAAAAAGAGGACCATGCGGCGATGCAGGCGTGGTTCCGGCAGTACCTGGACTGGCTGCTGACCGGCGAGGCGGGCAAGCGCGAAGCCCTGTCGCCCAACAACCACGGCACCTGGTTCGACGTGCAGACGGCCAGCTATGCGCTGTTTGTGGAGGATCGCGAGCAGGCGAGGCGGATCCTGGAAAAGGCGCGGGACACCCACATTCAACGCCAGATCCAGCCGATGGGGAGCCAGCCGCTCGAGCTGGATCGGACGGCGGCGTGGGATTACGTCCTGTTCAACCTGGACGGCCTGTGCCGCCTGGCCCGCCTCGGCGAGCAGGTTGACGTGGACGTGTGGACGTACACGACAGAGGACGGCCGCGGGCTGCGGAAAGCGCTGGATTGGCTGGTTCCCTATCTGAAAGACGGCAAGCCCTGGACCTATTCCCGGAGCCCCGACCGGAGCAATCCCCTGTTGCGGTCCGTCCTGCTGCGGGCCTCGCGCGCCTGCCGGCAGCCGGCGTACAAGGCTCTGGCGGACGCCCTGCCGCCGGGCGACGACCTGCCGGCCTGGCTGTCCGCCGAATGTTCCTATTAGAGGGAAACGGCGGTCGACTTGGACTGCGCCAGCACCTCGTCGGCCGTGACTTCGCGCTCCAGCCGGTTCGAGAGGTAGATGCCCTCGCTGATCAGCATGGTCTGCAGCGCCAGCTCGGCCGTGGGGAGCAGGGGCACCTTCCCCTGGAGCGCCGCGATCCAGTGATGCTGCGCGCTGTCGTAGGCGCTTTTGGACTCATCCAGCTGGTGCCAGCGCCAGTCGATGCTGTCGCTTTCGAACGTGGCGTTCAGCTCCATGTCCTGCAGCGTGGTGTGGAAGCTGAAGGGGTTGAGCCGGATGCCGCCCTTGTTGCCAACGATGCTGGAGCCTTCGAAGCCGCCCAGCTGGATGGCCCAGGACTCGATGATGTCGAGCGTCACGCCGCCGGCGAACCGGACGAAGCCCAGGCCGAGCTCCTCCACGTCGTACCCGCTGGAGGCTTTGCGCCCGGCGTCCATCACCGTTTCCTGGTACGTCTTGCCGCTGATGCGCTGGATGGCGGGCATGCCGAGCAGGTGCAGCATCTGGGCGATGTGGTAGACGCCCATGTCGTAGAGGGCGCCGCCCGCGCTGTTCCGCTTTTGAACAAAAGTGGGGGTGCCGTAGCCGTCGACGAACGGCCGGCCGCGGCGGCGGAAGCCGGTGCTGCGGGCGTGGTAGACGGTCCCGAGCTCGCCCTTGTCGATCAGATGCTTCGCCAGCTTGGTTTCCTTGGCGAACAGGGTGGAGAGCTGGATCGAGAGCTTGCGCCCGGTCTGTTGCGCGGTGTCGAACATGCTCTTGGCGTCCACGTAGCTGCCGGCCATCGGCTTTTCGCAGTAGCAGTGCTTGCCGCTCGCCAGCACCGCGTTGGCCACGGGCGCGTGGAAATTGTTGTGCAGGCAGACGTCCACCGCGTCCAGGTCGTCCCGCTTGAGCAGGTCGCGGAAATTCGAATAGGTGTGGGGGATGTGATTCGCCTCGGCCACCTTGGCCAACTCGGGGGCGTTCAGGTCCGCGGCGGCCACGAGTTCGGCGCCGGGAATCTTGCTGTAGTTCGCGAGGTGGTGCTTGCCGATCTGGCCGACTCCGATGATGCCCAGGCGGATGGTTTTTGCTTCCATGATCAGATGCCCTTTGTTTGGTGAGCGCGCTCGTTCTTGGGGTCGAGGAGGGGATTGCCGCCGGGAGCGGCGGCCGTTTCGAGGGTCAGGGCCGCCGCCGCGCGCCGCACGAAGGCGAGCTGGGCGGCGACTTCCGCGAACTCGTTTTTGGCGCTGTGGTGCTCCACGCCCAGGGCGCCGCGGTAGCCGGCCTCGCGGAGGATGCGCAGGGCGGAGTCGACGCGGCCGAACGTGGTGCGGGCGTCGATGTGCGTGTGGATGGCCAGCGGCGCGAGCTGGCGGTCGTAGTCGTCGGCCGTGCCGGCCACCTCCTTGCCCATGTGCAGCAGGATGCCGTAGGCGGGGGAGTCGACGGCCCGGGCGAGCAGCAGCATGTTGTCGGGATAGTTTTCGGCGCCCCAGTGCGTTTCCGGGCCGATGGCGTAGCCCTTGTCGTGCGCGCGTTTGGACCAGGCCTTGAAGGTTTTCACGATGAGGGCGAACTGCTCGGGCGTCCACTGGCGGTCGAGGCCGCCGGTGTCGATGCGGACCGTTTCGGCGCCCAGGAATTCGGCGGCCACGAGATGGCGCTCGGCGAGGGCGGCGTTCCTGGCGCGCGCGGCGGGGTCGTTCTCCCACACGTGGCAGCCGTCGGCGTGGTAGTTGACCAGCCGCAGGCCGCGTTCGCGCAGGGCGTCGCGGACCTTGGCGAGGAAGGCGGGCTGCAGGTACTGGTCGGGATCGGGGCCCAGCACGCCGCACCAGAGGTCGGCGGTGTCCAGCTGGTACCGGTAGCGGCAGGCTTCCAGGTAGCTGAAGACGTTGAGGGTGCCGTCGGCCAGCGCCCCGTGGAAGGAATATCCGGCGATGCTGATGGTGTTCATGGGGATGAACGTTATCCCTCCGGCGGGCGGGCGTCAAGTCTGGAGCCCGATTGGCTGACGGTGGAGCTCCTGCGAGGCCGCATG
>CAYZVY010000303.1:0-4791 GCA_964481675.1 uncultured Verrucomicrobiota bacterium | reverse complement strand
CGTGGGACGACTTGCAGGCCGGTCTCACAGCCGGTTATGGAGGCGAGGAGTGGTACCACTGGGTTATACTGGCGGTGCTCATCCTGCTTTTCGGAGAAATGGCGTTCCAAAGGAGATTTCAGTGAGAGAGGCTATAGGCTTTAGGCTGTAGGAAGAGTGGACGAAGAGAGACTGTCGTCCGAAAGGACTAAAGACTCTCTTCCTAAAGCCTACAGCCTACAGCCTACAGCCTAAAGCCTACAGCCTAAAGCCAAAAGCCTGCTATGCAACCGATACGAACAACTGAACTGGCGCTGAATTTCGCGTCGTCGCTGTCGCCCTGGTGGCTGACGGTGCTGCTGCCTTTGGCGGTGCTGGCCGGACTGTGGCTGTATCGCGGGCCGTGGAAGGATATTCCCCGGTGGCAGGCAGCCGGTATCCTCATCTTGCGCTCCATCCTCCTGGCCGGCCTGGTCTTCCTGGCCTTCCGTCCGAGCCTCCAGTTGCGGACCATTCTGACGTACCCCGGCCGGATTGTCCTGCTGCTGGACGATTCCGAAAGCATGACCGCCGCCGACACGGGCCTTTCCGATACGGAAGCTCTCCGGCTGTCGCGAAACCTTCAGCATGAAACAGGAACGGCTCTTCCGCCCTGCCACGAATTGGCCCGTCTTCTGGCAGCCTCCATTGAAGGCATCCGCCGGTTCCAGGCATTCGCCCAGGCGGCTGACCGGACGGCCGACCGGTTCTGGGCCGAAGCCGAGCGGGCGTCAAAGTCTCTTTCGGACCGGTTCGACGAGTTTGAGAAAGAGGCCGGCACCATGACGGGCCTGAGTGCGGACGAGCGCCTGAAATTCGACGACGTGCTCGCCCGGATCCCCGGGTTCCGGACGGGCGCCCAGATGTTTTTCACGGGCGACCGCAATCCGCCCGCCCGCGTTTACGAGGCCTATGCGGAAAGCCTGGAGTCGGCCCGCCAGGCCCTGTATGCGATCCAGGCCGCTCTCGATGAAAAGGCCCTTGCGGATTCCGCCAGCCCGCTGCACGAAAGGGTCGCGACGGTGCGCCGCCAGTCCCGGTTGGAGCTGATGGGGCGGGCCCTGAACCGGTTACGGGCGGATGCCGTTCCCGGGGCTGCCGTCGCCTCCCCTGTGCGAACGGACCTGGTGTGCATGCGGATGATGACGGGGGAGAGCTGGCTGCTGGCTAACAGGGTGACGGATCCGCTGACGGCCAAGCCCGGCCGGACGGACATCCTGGGCGCCATCGACCGGCTCGTGGCGGAGGAGAATCCGTTTCCGCTGGCGGGAATCGTCTTGTTCAGCGAGGGTCGCCAGCTGGGGGGCGGAAGCGCCAGGGCAACCGCGCGCCTGGCATCGCGTAAACAGGCGCCGATCCAGGTGGCGGCCATGGGGGCGGTTGCGGAGCCGGACGATCTTTCGATCGTGGACGTGTCGGCGCCGCCTTTTGCCGTAAAGGGAAGCCCGGTCACCATCCGGGTGCGTCTCAAGACCATCCTGCCGGCGCCGGCGGATATCCGCGTGGACCTGCTTTGCGGCGGGGCCCAGGTGGCCGGCGAGACGATTCGCGCCGGGGAGTCAAAAGAAACGCTCTGCGTCTTCCAGTTGACGCCGCCGGCGACGGGACGGTTCCGGTACACCGTGCGGATCGCCCCGCTGGACAGCGAGCGCCTTCCGGCCCGGAATAATGGGCGCGACTTTGTCATGCACGTGCGTGACGACAAGGTGCGGGTGCTGCTGCTGGACGGCAAGCCGCGCTGGGAGACCCGCTTTGTCCTGAACATCCTCCAGCGGCTCGACTACATCGATCTGAATGCCATCATCGTGGCCGCGCAACCCGACTCCACGCTGGTGCGTGGCATACGCAAGGGGACGTGGCCCCGCGATCCCGACACCCTGGCGCTGTATGACCTGATTCTGCTGGGCGATCTGCCGGCCGATCTTCTCGGCTCCCCGGAATGGACCGCCATCCGGGACTGGGTGGAAAAGGGCGGGAAGACGGTGGTGTTTATGGGCAATGGGGCTGGCGCCTCGCATCCTCCCTCGACGGACGTTTCCGCCGCCCTCTGGCCGGTTGCCGGGCTTGCAACGGTCCCGCATGGGGATCGTGAAAATGCGCTGGACACGCTGTGTGTCACGGAGACGGGACGGTTGCATCCGGTGACGGCGTCCATGGGGAGCGCCCTGCCGGTCGCCTCCGAGGAGGGGGTTCCCCGGCTGCGGCCCGATACGCAGGTGCTGGCGCTCACCGCGCCCGGCGGCGAACCGGTGATCGCCTGCAGGCGGGCCGGTCGCGGCAAGAGCCTGCTGATCGACGAGGACCATTTATGGAAACGGCTGAATCCCTCGCTGCTGGAGGCGCATGGCTCGCTGGTGCTGAGTCTGGTCTCCTGGGCCGTCGAGGGCGATGCGGCCCTTGACGAGGCGGGCCGCCCGGTTGCGGTGCCGGTGCTGGACCAGCATGTCGCGGACATCCGGGAACCCCTGCAGGTCTGGCTGACCGCGGGCGACACGAATGCGGTGGTCGACGCCGAGGTGGAGGGGCGGGTGGTGGAGTCGCAGCCGGTCCGCCGCACCAGGCCCGGGGCCGGGCTGGCACGCGCCGTCTTCAGCGGTCTTCCGGCAACCGACGTGGTGTTCCGGGTGCGGGGCGGGCGCGGGACGACGGCCCCTGTCCATGGAATCGAAAGCCTGGCCGAACTGGGCTTTGTCGGCCGCCACGACGCCCTGTTGTCCTCTCTGGCTGCCGATAGCGGGGGTCGTGTGACGGACTTTACGGATGCCGGGCTGCTGCTGTCGCAGATCCAGCCGGTTGAGCGGGTGGAGAAGCGGGAGCAGGTGTGGCGGCTGTGGGATGCGGCTCAGGTATTCGGCTTCCTCATTTTCATGCTGACGGCGGAATGGGTGTGGAGAAAGTGGGTGGGGCTGCTGTGAAACCATTCCCGCTCAATCATCTGCCTGTGCCGGTGGCCCGCGTGCTCCGGGCGTTTTACGGCCTTCAGCGGTTGTACCGGCTGCTGGGAATCCTCTGTGGCACGGCCCTTTTGTACCTGGTCCTGGCGCTGGTTGCCATGCACGCCGCCCGGTTCTTTTTCCTGACGCCGGAAATCCGGATCCTCCTGTGGCGGCTCGCGCACGGGCTGACCGCCGGCGTCCTGGTGGCGCGCCTCGTCCTGTTCATCGTCCATCGTCCGTCGGTGCGGCAGGTGGCCTATGCCCTGCAGGGGCGGCTGCCCGACCTGGCGGCCGAGCAATACGTCACGCTGGACGGCGTGCTGCGGGAGCCGGCAGGCGGCGAAAACGCGGTACGGCGCGAACTGCTGGACCATTTGTCGACCGCCACGGAGGCGCACAGCGCCACGGTGAAGCCGCTCCGGCTGGTGCGCGACCGGGCGCTCGCCCGCGTGGCCGTGGCGTTGGCGGCGGCGGCCGTCGTCTGCGGCGGGCTGGCCGTGATTCCCGGCTACCAGTTCCCGCTGATGGTCCGGCGATTCCTGCAGCCCGGCGCCAACCTGCCCAAGCCGAGTTTCGTGCGCATCCGGGTGACGCCCGACGCCATCGTGATCGGCCGCGGCGGCGAGGTGGTGATCCAGGCCGCGGTTGAGGGGCGCATTCCTCCCGGCCTGGGCTGGCTCTACCGGCTGGCGGGCGCCGTGCCCAACCGCTGCCTCATGGCGGCGCAGCCGGGCCGCCGGCCGGATATCCGCCTGGATCCGGCCACGGCCGTGGAGTGGAGCCGCGTCCAGCGCCAGCTGTTCCTGTATTCGAAAACGGACCTGAAGGAGAGCTTCAGCTACCGCCTCCGGTGCGGCGATGCCGAGACCGAGGTTCGCCTGGTGGAGGTGGTGGACCAGCCGCGGATCACGGAGGTGCGGCTCCGGGTCAAGCCGCCGGCGTATACGCGGCTGCCGGACGAGGAGATTGTCAATCCCAAGCAGCCCGTCCGTTTATACGAGGGCAGCGCGGTCGAGCTGGCGTTCACCGTCGACCAGGCGGTCACGAACCGCCAGGTGATCGCCGGCAACAAAGTGCTTCCGATAACGGCCTGGGATGCCTCCAACCGGACCGGCCTCTGTTCCTTCACGATGACCGGGAAGGCCGACCTCGACCTGCGGGTCGTCAATGCCCGCGGATTTGCCAATGCCGACCGGGTCCGGGTGTCGCTGGCGCTCCGGGCGGACCAGTCGCCCGTCGTCCGCCTGGACTATCCGGCCGGCGATCTGGCCGTGGTGCCGGGCGAACTGGTGCCCCTGCAGGCCCGGGCCGAGGACGACCTGGAGGTGGTCTCGGCCCTGGTCCGGCTCCAGTTGAATCCCGAATTGAACCCGGATGCGCCCGCTCAGGAGGTGCCGGTCCCGCTGGGCGGCTTGACCGGTCCCCAAGTGTCACTGGCGGAGACGGTGGACCTCGGCCAGACGCCGGCGGGGCCGGGCGACGAGCTGGTGATGGTGGTGCGGGTGCGGGATTCGAAGGGGAACGACGGCGAGTCCCGGCCGGTCCGCATCCGGGTAAACGCCTTCACCCGCGGCGATAACGAGCGGCGCCGGCTGGCGGCCCTGGATGTCGTGAAGGGCTGCCTGGGAGCGTGGGACCCTGGGTCGGCCGGGTTCGACCAGGAGCGGGTCGGGGCGGCGGCGAAGACGGCCGCCGGCGCGGCCCTGGGCGATGTGCCCTCCCTGGACAGCCTGATGCGCCTGATGGAGTTCGAGCAGCACTTCACCGATGCGCCGCGGCACAAGGAGGATGTCCGGCGGCTGACGGCGGCGATCGGGTTTGCCGCCATGACCGGCCG
>CAYZVY010000302.1:0-4830 GCA_964481675.1 uncultured Verrucomicrobiota bacterium | reverse complement strand
CCTGGATGCGCAAGCACGGCTGGCGCACGCCGCAGTGGAAGCTGATCCACGCCCTCGAGCCCGATTTCCACTTCAAGCCGGAAGTCGAGCTGTACGACCTGATCAAGGACCCGGGCGAGACCGTCAACCTGGCCGAGAAGGAGCCCGCCGTGGTGGCCATGCTCGAGGCCCGGATGCAGGCCTGGATCGCCAGGCGCGAGAAGGAGACCGGCCGCTCGAATCCGATCGGGCGCAACCTGAACTGGCACGGCAAGGGCTGCGGCGCGTTCAAGACGTCGCAGCAGGCCTATGAGTCCATGCACATCGGGTCGCCGGGCGCGGCCCAGGCGCTCCAGCAGAAGGAACTGCAGGCCCAGCGCGGGCAGGCTATCCTGTGAAAGAGCCCGGCATGATGATCACGGTCATCGGCCGCGGCCACTCCGGCACGCGCGCCATCTCGCACACCCTGGCGAAGAGCGGGGTGTATATGGGCGAGCCCAACAACGTTTCCGGCGACCTGATTCCGCCGGACGCGATGTACGAGGCCTGCCGGGTCCTGGCGAAGCACGTCGGCTGGAAGGACGGGCTTCGCTGGGACTTCGGCGCGCTGGAGGCGATGCCCATCCCTGAGGATTTCACGGCGCTGATTCACGCGTTCCTCCGCACCGTGCTGGAAAGCCAGGCGCCAAACAAGGGGTGGAAGATCCCGGAGACGACGCTGGTGTTCCCCTGGATCCGCCGGATGTTCCCGGAGATGAAGTACATCTTCTGGATCCGCAATCCGCGGGATTGCATCGTGGGGTCCCATGTGACCGACGATATGCGGCGGTTCGGGATTCCCTATCCCGAGACCGAGGACCAGCGCCTGCGGCGCGCGATTTCCTGGAAATACCAGTACGACCTGGTGCGGGCGACCGTCAAGCCCCGCCACTGGATCGAGGTGCGCTTCGAGGATTTCGTGCTCAAGCAGGAGGAGACGCTGACCCGGCTGGAGGCGTTCCTCGGCATTCCCCTGGCCCGCATTCCGGTTCGCCCCGATTCCATCGGTCGCTGGAAAGAGGACGACGGGGTCAACTATTTCGACTTTTTCGAGCCGGCCATGAAGACCTACGGCTACGAGATGCCGGCCGGCCTGGAGAGAGGCGGCCATGCTTAGAGTGTGCGTCATCGGCCTCGGGCCCATTGGCAATCGCCACGCCAGGCTTTACAAGGAAGATCCGCTGGCGCAGTTGGTCGGCGTCTGCGACCGCATCCCGGAGCGGGCCGACAAGGCCGCCGCGGCCCTGGGCGTGCCCGCGTTTTATGACGCGGCCACCATGCTCAAGGCCCTTGCGCCCGACGTGGTCAGCGTGGCCACGGGCGGCTACGAGTATGGCAGCGACCATTATGAGCCGACGATGCAGGCGCTTGCGGCGGGCTGCCATGTCCTGTGCGAGAAGCCCATCAGCAACGAGATTGCCAAGGCCGAGGAGATGGTGGCGCTGGCCCGCGAGAAAAACCGCTGTTTCGGGGTTGACCTGAACCACCGGTTCACCCCCGCCGCCATCCTGGCCAAAAAGTGGGTCAGCGAAGGCCGGCTGGGTCATCTGCTCTTCATCAACATGAGCATGTGGATCAAGAACCCGACCGAAAGCTCCCCTTGGTTCCAGATCAAGGCCCTGCATCCCCATACGGTGGATGTGATGCGGTATTACTGCGGCGACATCGAGGCGGTCCAGTGCTTCGCTTCCAAGGCGCCCGGCCGCGCGATCTATTCCACCGCCCAGTTCAACATGCGCTTCAAGAACGACGTCGTGGGCTCCCTCACGGGGAGCTACGACATCGAGCGTGGCCATCCCATGGAGCGCTGCGAGGTGGCCGGCACGGGTGGTCGCTTCGTGCTGGAGGACATGTGGCGCGAGCTGACCCTGTATCCGGCCGGGAACATCGAGAAGACCGTCTACACGAATCCGGTTTTCGGCGGTGTGCGGGATTTCGAGGACACCTTCCGGAACCGCATCCACACGTTCCTGGAGCAGGTGGCGGCGGGTGCGGCGCCGGCCGACATCGACGGCTCCGGCGCGGACGGCCTGGCCGCCCAGAAGGTCCTCCAGGCCGCCATCGAGTCCATCCAGACCGAAACCGTGGTGCATATCCGGTAAGAGGCCCATGCTGACTTTCTCCATTTCGCTCGGCGCACTCGGCGGTCGCCTGACCCCTGAGCTGGCCGAAGCGCTGCGCCGTTCGACTATTACGACCGTTGAAGTGCCCATCCAGTCTTTCGACCAGGATGACCGCTCCGGCGGCCCCAGTCGGCGACTGCTGCGGCGGCTCATAGGGGAAGGGACCATCAAGGCCGGCAGCCTTCATTTGCCGTTTGGCGGCGAGTGGGACATTTCCGTCACGGATGAGGACGCGCGCAAGCGGGCCGTGGCCCGCCTGATCGATCAGATCGACCGGTCGGTGGAGTTCCAGTGTCGCAATCTCACCTTGCACGCGGGCGCCGAGCCGATCCAGGATGCCGAACGCCCGCACCGGATGCAGGCGTCGCGCCGTTCGCTTGAGACGCTGGTTCCCTTTGCCGCCAGCCGCGGCTTCCGGACTGCCGTGGAGCTGCTTCCCCGCACCTGCGTGGGGCGCACGGAGTATGAATTGCTGACCCTGGTTGACGGGTTCGATCCCGCGGTCGCCGGCATCTGCTTCGACGTCAATCACGTCATGAACCGGCAGGCCGAAATCCCGGCGATGATCGAGACCATGAAGTCGCGACTGATGCTGTTTCATATTTCGGACCACGACGGCATCGACGAGCAGCACTGGTACCCGGGGCAGGGTGTCATTCCCTGGCCGGCGGTGATGCGGGCGATCCGGGCGACGGGCCTGGACTTGATTTTGATTTACGAGACGGGGCGGCAGGCGGCCGCGAAGAATCCCGTGGAAGCGGTTCGGTTGGTTGAGGAAAACATCCCATTCCTGGAGCATGCCCATGAAATCCCCGGTTGATCTCGACCTGTCGGTGCGCAAGGCCGTCCAGCTTCATCCCGCGGCCAAGTGGCTGCCGTTCGACTGGAACGGCCCGCTGGTCAAGCGCCCCGACGGCAGCCTGCTGGGTGTGGATGAGCGCCAGGTGTTCACCAGCGCCGACAAGGGGCACACGTGGTCGTTCAGCCCCGTATTCGACTACAAGCGGAACGACAAGGAATACAAGATCAGCCAGGAACGGGCCATGTGCATCGGGCTCGACGGCTCCATTTCCATCGGCTTCATGAATCTGAACGAGAAGATCTGGCTGTGGCGCGACGAGCTGCGCGACGCCTTGCCCGGCACCCGGCTTCCGATGTGTGTCGTGCGGTCGCCCGACGGCGGCAAGACCTGGGAAGCGCCGGTGTGGCTGCACGACGAGTGGACCGGCGAGGTGCGCGATATGATCCGCACGGAGTCGGGCAAGCTGGTGGTGTCGACCATGAAGCTGGCGCACAACCCGGGGCGGCATACCGTGCTGACGTATGTGTCGGCCGACAACGGCAAGAGCTGGAAGGCCAGCCCGGTCATCGACCTGGGCGGCTGCGGGCATCATGGCGGGGTGACGGAGGCGACGATCGAGCAGCTGAAGGACGGGCGGATCTGGATGCTGCTGCGCACGAACTGGGGGCGGTTCTGGCAGGCGTTTTCGGAGGATGAGGGGCTGACGTGGCGGCGGATCGAACCGTCCGCCATCGAGGCCTCGAGCGCGCCGGGGCTGCTCAAGCGGCTGGCCAGCGGGCGGCTGGTCCTGTTCTGGAACCGGCCGTATCCGGAGGGGAAGGATTCCTATCCCCTGATGGGCGGCGACGGGCTGTGGTCCGAGGTGCCGGTCAGCAATCATCGCGAGGAGCTGTCCATGGCCTTCTCGGAGGACGAGGGGAAGACGTTCAGCAAGCCGGTGGTGGTGGCGCGGCGGGAGAAGGCGTGGCTGTCGTATCCGCGCCTGCTGGAGTTCGAGCCCGGCGAGCTGTGGCTCACGACCATGCAGGGCGGTCTGTCCCTCCGCCTCCTCGAGCGCGATTTTGCTCCATGAAGAAAATATTCACCGCACCCAGCGTCGTGCCATGCGACTTCCTGGTCTCCCTGCTGTCGGCTGAGGGGATCTCCTGCGTGATCCTGAATGAGTATGGAACCCACCTGCTGTGCGAAGGACTTCCTGTTCCCGGCGGGTCGGCCTTGTCCTGGGCATGGCCGGAAGTGTGGATTCCGGATGAGGATGTCGAACGCGCGATGCCGCTCGTGGAGGAATTCCAAAAGTCGGAGCAGGAGACGGCCGATCCCATAGAGGCCGAGCAACCGGAAGAATGAATAGCCACAGAAGAACGCATCGGAAAGAACACAAAGAAATCTCTCGCTTTCAGGCAGCAAGAGCCTAAAAGACTATCTTTTAAGAAGTAGGGGAAATACCATGAAGACCGACGGCAATGATGAGGTGACGCCACGGTCCTCTCGCCTGGCGCGCAACAAGGAGTTGCACCGCGCCTTGCTCTCGCGCGGCCCGTTTACACGCCACGCCTTTGTGGTGCAAGCCGCCATGGAACCGGTCTGGAAGATTGGCGACTACACCACGTCCGACCGGCCGATTGGCGATTTCGTGCCGTGGTTCGTCGAGGATTACCAGCGCTGGGTGGCGCTGTCGGAAGCCGTGGACGATGATGCGGTTCCCTTCGCCCGGCTTATGACCGGCACGCATATCTACGCGGTCTGCTTTGGCGCGAAGCCGCATTTCTATCCCGATAACAATCCTTATGCGGAAGCCTGCGTGGCGACCGCCACCGATGCCGACCGTATCGCCGAGCCGAAACTGGAGAATTGCCGGCCGCTCATGCGGGTGCTCGAACTCGCGGC
>CAYZVY010000301.1:0-4848 GCA_964481675.1 uncultured Verrucomicrobiota bacterium | reverse complement strand
TGAACGGATGCAGCAGGCGCAGGGAGACGCCCAGGCAGTACTGCATGATCTTGAGCACCTGCTCCTTGCGCGGCGCATCGGTACCGTAGAGCACGTCCTTCGAGGACTCCAGGTACCAGTCGCAGAACTGGTGCCATACGAACTCATAGAGGTCGTGGGCCGCGTCGTTGAACCGGAACTTCTCCAGGTTGCCGGTGCAGGAGGCGATGGTCTCCTGCAGCCGGAACAGGATCTGGCGGTCGTCGTTGCCCAGGAGGGCGGGATCGAGTTGCGGATCGAGCGCATCGGGCGCCAGGGTCTTGCCGTGCATCTGCATGAAACGGGCGGCGTTCCAGATCTTGGTGCCGAAGTTGCGGCCGATCTCGAACTTCTCCTTGTTCACGTAGACGTCCTGCCCGGTCGCCGTCAGCATCATGAGGCTGAAGCGGAGGGCATCGGCGCTCGTGTCGCGGATGATGTCGCGCGGATCGATCGAGTTGCCGAGGCTCTTGCTCATCTTCCGGCCCTTGTCGTCGCGCACGGTGCCGTGGATGTAGATCTCCCGGAAGGGGATGTCGCCCATGAACTCGAAGCCGGCCATGATCATGCGGGCGACCCAGAAGAAGATGATCTCCGAGGCGGTCACCAGCGTGTGGGTCGGGTAATAGAACTTCAGGTCCGGATTCTGGTCCGGCCACCCGAACGTGCTGAACGGCCACAGCCAGGAGGAGAACCAGGTGTCCAGCACGTCCTCGTCCTGCGTGTACTGGGTGCTCCGGCAATGGGGGCAGGCGGCGGGGGCGGACACGGCGGCCCAGACGTGGCCGCAGTCCACGCACGTGTAGACGGGGATCCGGTGGCCCCACCAGATCTGGCGGGAGATGCACCAATCGCGGATGTTCTCCATCCACTCCAGGTACACCTTGGTCCACCGGTCCGGCATGAACGTGATGCGGCCGTCGCGCACCGCCGCGATGGCGGGGGCGGCCAGGGGCTTCATGTTCACGAACCACTGGGGCGAAAGCCGGGGCTCCACCACCGTGTCGCACCGGTAGCAGCGGCCCACGGCGTGCTTGTGCGGGTCCGCCTTCTCCAGCAGGCCGGCGGCCTCCAGGTCCTCGAGGATCTTCTTGCGGCACTCGAAGCGGTCCAGCCCCGCATAGGGGCCCGCCGCCTCGTTCATGCGGCCGTCGCCGTGCATGACGTTGATCGGCGCCAGGTTGTGGCGTTGCCCCATGTCATAGTCGTTGGGGTCGTGCGCGGGGGTCACCTTGACGGCGCCTGTCCCGAATTTGGGATCAACGAAGGCGTCGGCGATGACGGGAATCAGGCGCCCCAGCACCGGCAGAACCAGATTCTTTCCGACCAACCCGGCGTAGCGCGGGTCCTCGGGGCTCACGGCCACCGCCGTGTCGCCCAGCAGGGTCTCGGGCCGGGTGGTGGCCACGGTCACGAACGCGCGGCCGGCCTCGGGCGTCTCGAGCCGGTAGCGGATGTGGTAGAGCTTGCCGTCGGTTTCGCGGTGCTCGCTCTCCTCGTCGGACAGGGCGGTATGGCAGCGGGAGCACCAGTTGATGATGCGGTTGCCGCGGTAGATGAGCCCCTTGTCGTACAGGCGCACGAACACTTCGGTCACGGCGCGGCTGAGCCCCTCGTCCATGGTGAAGCGCTCGCGCTCCCAGTCGCAGGCGGAGCCGAGCTGCTTGAGCTGGCTGATGATGGTGCCGCCGTATTCCTCTTTCCACGACCAGACCCGCTTGACGAATTCCTCGCGGCCGAGCTTCTCGCGGGAGAGGTTCTCCTTCTTGAGCGCGCGCTCCACCACGTTCTGGGTGGCGATGCCGGCGTGGTCGGTGCCCGGCATCCACACGGTGTTGCGGCCTTCCATGCGGTGCCAGCGGATGAGGATGTCCTGCAGGGTGTTGTTGAGCGCGTGGCCCATGTGCAGGATGCCGGTCACGTTGGGCGGCGGAATCACGATGCAATAGGGCTCGCCCCCGGCTTTCGCGTCGCCGTGATAGTGGCCCCGCTCCAGCGCGCGGGCGTACCATTTCGGCTCCACGGCCTTCGGGTCGTAGGCCTTGTCCAGCTCCTTCATGACGGCTCCGTTTCGAAAAAGGCCTCGTAGAGGGCCTTGACCGCCTTCTTGCGGTCCACATCCTTGACGCCGAACATCATGCTGATCTCGGAGGCGCCCTGGTTCATCATCTCGATATTCACGCCCGCATTGGCCAGCGCGGCGGTGGCGCGGCGCGCCAGACCCACGGTGTAGCGCATCCCCTCGCCCACGATCATGATCAGGGCCAGCCCCTTCTCGAACTCGGCGTCGTCGGCCTTCAGCTCGTTCTTGCAGCGGGCCAGGATGTGCTGCTTCCGGTTCTCGTTCACGCTCGACTCGCGGATCACCACCGAGATGTTGTCGATGCCCGAGGGGACGTGCTCGTAGGACAGCCCCTCCTCCTCGATGATCTGAAGCAGCCGGCGGCCGAACCCGATCTCGCGGTTCATCAGGTACTTGTCCAGCGACAGCGTGCAGAAGCCGTCCGCGCTGGCGATGCCCACCACGCCGCCGGGCGTGTAGGCGCGGGTCGGCACGATGCGCGTGCCCGGCGCCTCGGGGCGGTTGGTGTTCTTGATGCGGATCGGGATATGCGCCTGCACGGCCGGCACGATCGCCTCGTCGTGAAACACGCCGAACCCGGCATAGGCCAGCTCGCGCATCTCGCGGTAGGTCAGCAGCTCGATCGCCTTGGCGCCCGGCACGATCCGGGGATCCACGGCGAACACACTGTCCACGTCCGTGAAATTCTCGTACTCCTCCGCCTTGACGCCGGCCGCCAGGATGGCGCCGGTGATGTCGGAGCCGCCGCGCGGGAACGTCACCGTGCCGCCCGTTTTCGTGCAGCCGAAAAAGCCGGGGAACACGATCACCTCGCGGGTGTCGGCCAGCGACTTCGCCAGGTTGGGATAGGATTCCGGCAGCACGGTGGCGTTGCCGGGATCGTCCGTCAGGATCAGGCCGGCCTCTTTCGGGGACAGGTACCGGGACGGCAGGCCCATCTTCGTGAACGCGGCGGCCACGATGCGGGCGCTGTTGTCCTCCCCCGCCGCCTTGAGCAGGTCGAGGAACAGGCCGCGGCGGGAGCGGTCGGACGCCAGGCGGCCGCGCAGGTCGGCCTCGATCTCGGCCAGGGCCGACGCGGGCAGGTCCAGATCCTTCCGGATCTCCGCATAGCGGGCGATCACGGCGGCCAGCTCGGGCTCGGCGGAATGGCCGGCCAGCCGGGCTTCGGCCAGGGCGATCAGGAGGTCCGTCACCTTGGCGTCGCCGGGATGGCGCTTGCCGGGCGCGGACACCACGACGATCCGGCGGGCGGAATCGGATTTCACGATCTGGAACACCTTCATGATCTGGCCGGCGTCGGCCAGGGAGGTGCCCCCGAATTTGGCCACTTTTACTTTCTTCATCCTATTTCTCCGCTCCCAGATCCTCGATACGCATCCGCACGGGCGGGCTGTTGGTGACGCCCTGCGCCACAATCTCATCCAGGGCCGCCATGAGATCCCCTTCCCGCGCCTTGTCGGTCACCATGACCACGGGCACGTGCTTCCCGGTGGGCCCCTCCTTCTGCATGACGGAGGCCAGGCTGATGGAGTGACGGCCGAACACGGTGGCGATCTGGCCAAGCACGCCCGGCTTGTCGAGCAGCGAGAAACGGATGTAGAAGCGGCTCACCACCTCCGCCATGGACTGGCAGGCGGGCGCGGGCCCGCCCGTAAAGAGGGGCGGCGGCGGCACGTTGCTCGCCAGGGCCATGCCGATGTCGGCCAGGTCGCTCACCACCGCGCTGCCGGTGGGGAGGCGGCCCGCCCCGCGGCCGTAATACATGGTCTGCCCGGCCATGTCGCCCTCCACCATGACGGCGTTGAACACGCCGGACACGTTGGCCAGCAGGGACTCGGCCGGAATGAGCGCCGGGTGCACGCGCACTTCCACGTTCTTTTCGTTAAGCTTGATGACGGCCAGAAGCTTGATGCGGTAGCCCAGCCCCTTGGCGTATTCCATATCCGCCTTGGCCAGTCCGCGGATGCCCTCCACGAACACTTCGCCGATCGGGAACGGCCCCCCGCAGGCCAGGGAGGCCAGGATGGCGGCCTTATGGGCGGTGTCGAACCCGTCGATGTCGAGGGCCGGGTTGGCCTCGGCGTAACCGGCGGCCTGGGCCTCCTTCAGGGCATGCTCGAAGGTGACCTGCTCGCGCTCCATCTTGGTGAGGATGAAATTGCAGGTGCCGTTCAGGATGCCGTAGATGCTCTTGAAGCGGTTGGCCACCAGCCCCTCGCGGATGGCGCGGATGATCGGGATGGTGCCCGCCACGCTGGCCTCGAAGCCCACGGAGCGCTTCTGGCTGTCGGCCAGGGCGAAGATCTCGCTGCCGTATTCGGCCAGCAGCGCCTTGTTGGCGGTGACCACGGACTTGCCGTTCTGCAGGGCCTTGATGACGACATCCCGGGCATACCCCTTGCCGCCCACCAGTTCGATGATGATATCAATGGACGGATCGGTAAGCAGGGAGTTGCCGTCCCGGGTCAGGATGGCGGGATCGACCGTCACGCCGCGATCGCGCTCCAAGTCAACATCGGCGATCTTGCGCAGGACCAACTTGACGCCCGTGCGGGCGGCGATGCGGTCACCGTTTTTCTGAAGGCATTCCACGACGCCGGCGCCGACGGTGCCGAAGCCGATCAATCCAATTCCGATCTCTTTCACAACTCCCCCGATCCTGGCTGGAAAAAGGTCCCGGCACAAACGGTCCGGGACCCGACGAATTGCTATTTATAATAAAAATAAAGGGGAGTTTACAATGG
>CAYZVY010000300.1:3701-4885 GCA_964481675.1 uncultured Verrucomicrobiota bacterium | reverse complement strand
CCAACCGGACACTGGTCAGGTTGCCCGCTTTATAGTCGACGATGGTTATCATGGCTGGACCGGTAAGCATAGCACGCATGGCCCAAACTGCAAGAGGCGGGGCATAAAAAACTTCCGTTTCCACCCCCCGCGAACCCCGAAAAAGATCGTGAAAAAAGGGTATTGACTTCCGGCGGCAAAAGTCTGAAGATATTCAATTACGGCGTTCATTAGAGCGGCCGCATCCGGGCTTCAGCTGGTGTCATGGTGGGCAATCGGATCAACATAGTAGAATGACACGAGAGAGGCTCAGATGGACATCTATGTCGGCAACCTTCCCTACTCCGCTACGGACCAGGAACTCCAGACGCTGTTTTCACAGTATGGCAAAGTTACCTCGGCTCGCGTAGTCATGGATCGTGAAACCGGTCGCGCCAAAGGCTTCGGCTTCGTTGAGATGCCGGAACGCGCCGAGGCCGAGAAGGCGATCCAGGCCACGAACGGCCAGGATCTGAACGGTCGCGCCCTGCGCGTCAACGAATCCCAGCCCAAGCCCCGCACGGGCGGCGGCGGCGGCGGCGGCGGATTCGGCGGCGGCCGCGGTGGTGGCGGCGGCGGCGGCGGCAATCGCTGGTAATCGGCGACTGCGAAAAAGGGGAGCTTCGGCTCCCCTTTTTTTTTTGCCCTAAGACCACACAATAAGACCTATAGGCCCCCTAGGACCTATCTCGAAATAGGTCCTATACGTCCTATAGGTCCTATTTTTCCCTGGCCAGCCGCTTGATCAACCGAATCGCCGCATCGGCCATCAGGTCGCCCGCCTCGGGGGCCAGCCGGCTGGGCGGGCCGAGTGTGGTCTCATACCCGCTCCGCGTGAACGCCGCGGCCGTGGGCACATACCCCACCATGCCGTTCGTGAACCCCGCCACCAGCGCGTGCGCCGGAAACGCCTGCTCCTTGATCCGCAGGCCGTGCTCGACAAAATACTCGGCCGGGATGCCGGCGATCAGCACCTCCCCCATCCGCAGCACCTGCACCTCCGCCGGCTGGGCCTTCCGCTCCTTGATCCGCGCCACCAGCTTTGGCATCGCCCGCTCATAGATCATCGGATCCACAAACCGCTGCGCGCCCGGCACCGTCCCGGCGAGCTCGTCCTTCGTCAGCTTCCGGTACGGCAGCCGGACCGTGACCGCCGCCCCGCCCAG
>CAYZVY010000300.1:0-3601 GCA_964481675.1 uncultured Verrucomicrobiota bacterium | reverse complement strand
TGGGTCGGATGGCAGGCATAATTCACCAGCATGCCCAGGCAGCGCCCCTTCAGGTCGCGCACCGCCAGCACCGCCACCTCGGGATCCATCGGCCCCTCCACGCACAGGGCGTCCGGGCTCTGGAAGGTGCCGTGGGTCCGGGCCGTCCCGTCGCGCATCAGGATGCGCCGGTTGTGGCCGATTTCGAAATCGAAGACCGTTGCAAAGCCCATCACCGCGCCGCGCCGCGCCTTCAGGGCCGCCTCGAATACGGCCACCGTCTTCCGCATCAGCGTCTCGATATACGCTTCGTCGCGCGGCACGTCCCCGATGGTCGCC
This sequence comes from uncultured Verrucomicrobiota bacterium, assembly GCA_964481675.1. Taxonomy (GTDB): domain Bacteria; phylum Verrucomicrobiota; class Kiritimatiellia; order CAIKKV01; family CAIKKV01; genus CAIKKV01. Next base: position 3,283 of record CAYZVY010000300.1, on the reverse strand, counting down.
ACCGCCGGCCCGGCGTGGTTGTGCGTCGCCACCACCATGATCCGGCCGCCCGGGAACCCGGTCGCCGCCTGGATCCGCTTGCGCAGGTCGTTCACCTGCGTCCAGCGGATGCTCAGCAGGTCGAACTGGACAAAGGCAATCCGCTCCTTCCCCTGCTCCAGGATCGCGGCGCGGGCGAACAGCGGATCCTGAACCGACTCGCTGACAATGTCCTTGAGCCAGCCGATCTTGTGCGTGCCCACCGGGGGCGTGATGTCGATTTCAGCAAATCCCGCTTTCATGGTGCTCCCTTTTTTCGAATTTCCTCTGGAGTGCGGCTTCTCTACCGGATGTGGGAGCGCGGCCTGCCCTGAGCGAAGCCGAAGGGCACCGTCCGCGCGATCATGCAAGAGCCTGGCGCATCTCGCGCCAACGGTGTGGCGCTCCCACCTCCTGGCGCGAATGACCCTCGCTTTTCCTCTGGAGGGCGGAGCTCCTGCGACGCCGCATGCGCCTGCCCAGCCCTACCCCGCCTTGCGCCTGATCTTCCGCGGCAGCGACGCCAGCATGGCCGCGCCCGCGTCCGGGCTGGCGACCCGGGTCTGCAGCATCAGCAGCGCCGGATCCAGCGCGTTCATCAGCGGCGCCACCTGGTCGGGCGCCACCACCACGTGCACGATGCGGCCCGCCGCCTGAATGGTTTTATACAGCTCCAGCTGCCCCATCCCGTTGGGCGGCTCGCTGGGCGTGGGCACGTATTGAATGACCCGCATGAACGGCATGGACAGCAGCCGCGGCAGGTGCTGCTTGGCGTCATAGCCGTCCAGGTGATACCACATGAACCCGGCGTCGCGCCCCACGGCTTCCAGGTCGGGCGCCACGAAACGCTCGAACATGTCGGGCGAAATCATGCAGGAGACGTCCGACTGGGTGGCGACATAGGGCGTCGGCCCCCAGAAGGGCATCCAGCCCGCGCTGCCGTACCAGAATGCGTGCGTCTTCTCGATCAGCTCCTTCAGCCGCCGCCGCTCGGCCATCAGGCCGGCGTTCAGCTGGCGCAGGGCCCGCTCCATCCACTCGGGATGCAGGGCCAGCGCCTCCAGGAACGGCTCCGTCCCCATGTGGAAGGCCATCACGTCGGCCGCCGGCAGGGCACACGGCTGGCCGAGCAGGAAATCGTCCCACCCCGCCGCCGCCGCCGTCTTCCGGTACAACGCCTCGTGGCGCGCGATCCAGGGGTTCGCCGGCTCCACCCGGAAGTCCGGGGGCGAGTCGAAGTCGATCGCGCTGGCCGGCTCGAACCAGATGGTGTTCATGTCGAAATGCGGCTGTGCGCCGGCATTGATCACCCAGCCGCACATCAGCAGGTAGGACGGGATGGACTCCCCGCCCCACCACTGGTTCTCGATGGAGGCGAGGGCGTGCGGGATGATGTAGTTTGGATCCATCCAGCGCGCCTCGGCGTCCCGCGGGGCAGGAGCCGGCACCTTTTTGCCGCTGGGCGCGGTTATCGACAGGCAGGCGCGGTCGAGCGGCTCGCCGTTCCACAGGGCCGTCAACCGCGCCTTCGCCTCATCCCAATCCGGCTTATATTTCATCCCGTTGATCTCAGGTAGGGCGCCCAGTCCCTTGGGCGCCGCCATGCGCCAGTGAGGCCCATCCGGCGGCGAAGGGACTCGCCGCCCTACCTGATGGTTGCACAACGGTTACTTCTTCTTGAAGACCTTGGCGGGATCGATTTCGCCGATCGCCTCGAACACCTTGCGGAACGCCGCGGCCGTATACTTGACGGCGTCGGCGCCCTGGGGCGCGCGCAGCGGCACGGTCATGCCGAAGTGCGTGTCCGTGTGGAGCTGCGCCACCGGGAAATTGGCGGGATCGTAGCTGATGTCGTCGTTGCCCTGGCAGTGCCACGGGCAGCCCTTGCCGTAGGCGTTCTTGGCGCGGAACACGGTCATGGCGGGCAGGATGAACTTCTGCCACACGCCGATGGGCGCGCCCTCGGCCTGGATCGCCGCCATCACGGCGTCGCGGAACAGGGACTTGTCGCCCGTCACGCCGATGGCGGCGAAGTCGATGCGGGAGGTGTAGTTGTACCAGTTGTGGGAATGATCCTTCGGCTCGGTCGGCAGGATCAGCCCCTTGACGCCCTTGAGCTCCTGGTTCAGCAGGGCGCCGTTCGCGCGCTGGGTGGCGAGGAAGCCGTCCAGCTTGGCCAGCTGCGACCGGCCGAACGCGGCCGTCAGGTCGTTGTTCCGGTACATCCAGCCGAGGGCATAGGCGTGGTAGTCGCGGTTTTCGACGGGCGAGCGGGTCTCGCCGAAGCTCCAGAGCTGCCGGGCGGCCAGGTAGGTGGGCTCGTCGTTGGTGGTGAACATGCCGCCCTCGCCGGAGCAGAGGCACTTGTTCTGGTTGAAGCTGAACGCGGCGCAGTGGCCCCACGTGCCCACCTTGCGGCCCTTGTAGGTGGCGCCGTGCGCCTGGCAGCAGTCCTCGATGACCTTGAGGTTGTGCTTCTTGGCGATCGCCATCACCTTTTCCATGTTCACGGCCAGGCCGTGCAGGTGCACCACGATGATGGCCTTGGTGCGGGGCGTGATGGCCGCCTCGATCTTGTCCACGTCCATGTTGATGGTGTCGAAATCGATGTCCACGAACACCGGCACGGCGTTGTGGTGGATGATGGCCGTGGCGCTGGAGGACCAGGAATAGGCCGTCACCAGCACCTGGTCGCCGGCGCCGCAGCCGCAGGCCGCCACGCCCATGTGGATGGCCGCGGTGCCGCTGTTGGTCGTGATGGCGAAGGTGTTGCCGTTCCAGGCCGCGAATTCCTTCTCGAACGCCTGGCAGTTGGGGCCGTGGGCGTGGTTGGCGCCTTCGAGCGAGGCCATCACCATCTTGCGGTCGGTGTCGTCGATCGGCGGCCACTTCTTGTAGGTGCCGTCCGGAATCGCCTTGGTGCCGCCATAAATCGCCAGCTTGGAGCTCATGAAAAGGTCCTTTCGGTTATCCGGTGATTCTCGCTGAAAAGGGCGGGAAAATGCAACGCATAATCGCAAGAAAGTGTGATCCGACCGATCCGTCGGATCCGACCGATCCGTCGGATCCGCCGGACTTTCTGCCGGACAACCCCCGGCGTCAGATCACACCTCCGCCGTGCCCTTGCAACGGGGATAATCCGAGCAGCCCCAGAAGGCGTTTCCCGTGTTCGGTCCGGTTTTGGCCGTGCGCAGGACCATGGCCTTTCCGCAGGTGGGGCAGTCTGGAATCCCCTTCTGTTGATCGGTCCGATCCGTCGGATCCG
>CAYZVY010000299.1:0-4916 GCA_964481675.1 uncultured Verrucomicrobiota bacterium | reverse complement strand
GCGGAACCAGGCGGTGGGGGTTCGAGTTCAAATGCTCCGATGCCCCCGGCCTGACTAAGTCCATGCATATCGCTCTGGAGGATCTCACATTAGACCATCTTTGGGTGGTTTATCCGGGGCGCCTCAAGTACGAGCTTCACGAACGCATCACGGCTCTGCCGTTGCGCGAGATTCACACGATCAACTTGTGAGCGAATGAAAGGAACGGCATGAACATCCGGGTGGAATCGTTGGGTGTGATGTCCCGCGCCAACCAGTGGACGCGGTGGATGACGGTGACGGAGCCGGGGACCGGCCGCCAGCTGGCGCTGGGGCTGCCCCAGCATGGCGGCTTCGTGTTGCTGGATCCCGCGACCCGCGTCTCCCGCATCGTGGGGCAGGAAAGGAAGCTTCCCAACGCCTGGGCCGTGGCGCAGGCGCCCGACGGCACGATCTATACCGCCGGCGTCGCCTCGAACACGTCCGGCGCGTTTATTCTGCAATGGGACTGGAAAAGTCCGGTGTCCACCGTCGCCGCGGAGAAGCTGCCGTGCCTCCACCTGTTCACCATCGACGCCGCCCCCGACGGCCGGGTCTATCTGCCGAACTACAAGACCAACACCCTGTTCCGGTATGATCCGGCGACGCGGCAGGTCGAGGCCGTGTGCGATTTCAACGCGCTCGGCGAGCACAGTCGCAACATCGCCTGCGCGTCCGACGGCTTTGTCTACGTGACGTGCACCGATTACAAGCGCACCGTGGTGGCCGGGTATGACCCGGCGGCGAAGCGGGTGTTCCTGGTGACGGACCCGAAGGGCGTCCGCCTCCAGGGCGAATCGCTGGTGCGCGACTCCAACGGCCGCGTGCTGGTCGTCCAGCGGCACTGGGGCCGGGCGGTCTGGGTGGAATTGAAAGGCGGGAGCCCCGAGCCTGTTGACCCCGCGCTGGTGGGGCTCAACGCGAAGAACGAACCCCTGGCCTTCCGGGACGGCGCCTACGTGTCTCAAATCGAGGGACAGAAGGCGACGGTGGTGGACGCCAACGGCCTGTCCGAAACGGTCGACGTCCCCTGGCCCGATGAGCCGCTGCGCCTCTTTTCCGTGGCGGAGGGGGGCGGCAAAATCTGGGGCAGCACGTTCATTCCCCTGACGCTGTTCTCCTACGATCCCGCCGCTGGCGTTTCCACGGCCTACGGGAACCCGACGGCCACGAACGGCGAGATCTACAGCATGGCCTTCGCCGCGGGGAAACTGTTCATCGCCGCTTATTATGGCGCCTACCTGTCGCGGTTCGATCCGAGCCGGCCGTGGAAGTTCGATCAGACGTCCCGCTCGAATCCCGCGAATCTCGGGCAGATGAAGGCGCCCCCGATGGCGCTTCACCGGCCCTACGGCAGCGCGATCGACAAGGCCGGCCGGGTGTTTTTCTCAGCACTGGGCGGCTACGGCTGCGAGGATTCGGGCCTCAGCCGAATCGAGCCGGTGAGCGAAGAGGTGACCGCCTGGATTTTTCCCGACACCACGTTTGGCCCGATCGTCTACCTGCCGGAGCGGGACCAGATCCTGGTGGGCGAGCTGCGGAAGGGCGAAAAGGTCATCCGCTTCACGTTCCTGTCGCCGCATACGGGCGAGGTGGTGGAGTCGTTCCCGGTCATCGAGGACGAGGGCATGGTGACCTCCTGGCTGTACGAAGGCGGGGACCGCGTCTACGGGCTGCACAATGCGCGCGCGACGATGTTCGCCTACAGCCTGGCGGAGAAGCGTGTCGTGGCGAAGCAGCCCGAGCTAGGATTCGGTCATCATTGCTACAACTGCCTGGTGGCGGGGCCCGACGGGCGGCTCTGGGGCCTGACCCGCGAGTGCGTGTTCGCGGTGGACCGGGAGATGAAGGGCAAGGAGCGGCTGGCGGATTATCCGGATTATGCGGATGGCAATTTTTACCGGTTCGGCCTGGCCAAGGGCGCGGACGGCTGTTTCTATTTTGTGAACGGCTCGCAGCTGATGAAGGTGGTGACGTAGGGGGCGAGCGGCGTCGCAGGAGATCCGCCCTCCGGAGAAAAGGCGCAACCATTCGGAGGGACGAGCCGGAGCAGCAGACGAAGCGACGCTGCCCGGCAGGCTCCCGCGAGTCCGGGTATGCCAGGCTTGTGCATGATCGCGCGGGCGGTGCCGCGCTCCCACCTTCTTCCGCAAGGCTGGCGCAAGGAGGTGGGAGCGCCACACCGTGGCGCGAGATAAGCGTTACTCCATCACCGCCGTGAAGACCTGGTCGGCCGCCACACTTTTAAAGACCTTGCGCATGCCTTCCCACGACACCACCAGGTCGCAATTCGTTTCCGCGCCCAGGCCCAGGTGGACGGCCGCCTCCTGGCCACAGGCATAGCCGAAGCCGGTGACCAGGTCGCCGCGGTGGATGAACCGGGCCGGATCGCCAGCGCCGCCGGCCTTGTACGCGCGGACCACGGCGCCGATGCCCATGGGGTTGAGGCGGCCCTTGCCGTCGCGCACCCGTACGGTTAAGTAGTGGCCTCCCGGGGTGACGTTGCGGAAGAGGAGGGTGGGAACCTGGTCCCGCCGGAACCAGCTGGGAAGGAACATGTCGAGCCGGCCGTCGCCGTCGTAATCGGACACGGGGCCGGGGGCGCAGTAACCCGCCATGCGGTCGAGCGGCAGGTCCGAAAACCGGGCCAGGCCATTGGTTCCGTTTCCCAGGTTGTGCAGCACAATGGGCTGCAGCCGGCCTTCGCTGTTCGTGAAATAGGCCGCCAGCGCGATGTCAAGCCGGCCGTCGTTGTCCATGTCGCGCAATTCCACATGGGCGCTCTTCATGACGGCGTTTGACGGTAGCGCGGTGGGGAACCGCTTTTCCAGCCCGAGTTCGGCGGACCGGTCCACGAACAGCGGGTTTTCGGGATCGGCCGCCTCGTTGAACAGCACATAGATCCGGGCGGGCAGGGAGTGGAGCGTGACCACCAGGTCGAGGCGGCCGTCGCCATTCAGGTCGCCGAACGCCGCCCCGCAGTAGAAGCCGTTGCGGTCCTTCCGGTTGATGTAGATGCGCTCGAGCGGCTTGAAGGCCGCCTCCCGGAAGCCGCCGTTCGTGGCGCTGAGGAACAACCGGTTGCAGCCGGCCATGAAAAAGTCGACCCGGCCATCCTCGTTGATGTCGCCCATGGCCAGGCCCAGGCTGAATGTTCCGGACGGGGGAAGCCCGAACCGGGCCGAGGCGTCCTCGAAGCGGAAGCCACCGAGGTTGCGGAGAAGGAGGAGATGGGCGTTGGTTTTGGGGCCGTAGGAGCCATCCCCGATCAGGAGGTCGAGTTTTCCATCCTGATCGACATCGATGGGGGCGATATTGCGGGCGCCGATGCGGGGCGGCCAGGGTCCGGAATCCGGGACTTTCCTGAAAACGCCGGCGCCCGTGTTTTCGAACATGGTGCTGCTGCCGCCCCAGGGGATGCCGGCCGCCTTCTGCTGGTCCGGATCGTCCGTGATCTCCTGCACATGCTGGCCCAGGATCAGGTCGAGGTCGCCGTCGTTGTCGAGATCGGCGAAAACCGAGGACGAGATGCGGTTGCCGAGCCCCCGCATTTCCAGGGCGGGCTGTTCGGAGCGGACGAAGCCGTTCGAGGTCCCGAGCCAGAGCATGTTGGGGAGGGGCGGGTTGGAGGCGAAATAGACCGGCCGGTCGGCGAAGGAGCCGAAGAACAGGTCCAGCCGCCCGTCGTTGTTCACGTCGCCCCAGGCGGCCGCATGGCCGAGCTCCCAGTTGGCTAGCGCGGGCGCCAGTCCGGCGGAGGCGGTGGCGTCCGCGAATTGGAACGGCGTTCGGGTGTTAGTCTGGGCGAGGGCGGGAAAGGTCAGGGCCAGGATGAACGGCAGGGGGAGCAGGCGGGTGTATTTCACGGGCGGTTCTTTTCCGGGAGAAAGCGGCTTCGGTTATTTCGTGCGGGCGAGGAAGGGATCGTGGTCGTCGGGGTTCCAGGTGGCGACGACCATTTCATAATGGAATGCGCCTGAAATCTGCTGGTAGAAGGCGGTGACGACCGAGCCGTCGGCGAGCTGGACGCTGGCGGGGTAGCCGCCGTCGCCGGAGGTCATGTTGGCCAGGCGGACGGGGCCGTGCCAGGTGGCGCCGCCGTCCCAGCTCATGCGGGCGTCCACGCCGGTGTTGTGGGCGCAGCGGTTGCCGTAGGTGGCCAGCAGGCGGTTGCCGGAAAGGTGCAGGAGGTGGCCGGGGATCTGGCGCGGGAGGCTGAGGGGGAGGACGGAGGCCCAGGTTTTGCCGTCGTCTGTCGATTCGAAGAGCTGGAGATTGTCCTGGTTTTTCACGGCGCCGCGGGCGGCGGCCAGCCAGCGGCCGCTGCCCATGGGGAGGATGTCGGTTTCGTTGCGGTTTTCCGAGATGGAGGAGAGGAGCGTCCAGCTTTTGCCATCGTCGGTGCTGGCGAGCATGTAGGAGGCGTTGCGTTCACCCCCGATGCCGCTGTAGGCGGAGACGCGGAGGGAGCCGTCGCCGGCCTTTTCGATTTTGCCGAAGGGGATGAACTGGGTGGTAGCGTCGGCCGGCGCGGCGGGCAGCTCGCCGGTGGTTTTCCAGGTGCGGCCCTGGTCGGCGGAGCGGCAGATCCAGGCGCGCAGGGTATGGGATTTGGCGAAGGGCTGGGGTGGTTCGGTGTAGGGGAGGCCGCGGTTGTCCCAGCCGCTGGCGAGGACGAGGAGGTCGCCGTTGGCGGCGAGGCCGGCGGCCACGTTCATGCGGTTGCGGGCCGGCTCGTGGGGGGCGGGTCGGCCGCGGAGGGACCAGGTCTGGCCGTTGTCCGTGCTGGCCCAGCAGTCGACATCGCCCTCCCACTTGCCGTGGCAGGGCTGGTTGAAGATGATGGCGAGGATCGTGCCGTCGGCGAGCTTGATCAGGTTCGGCCAGGCGCAGACGCC
>CAYZVY010000298.1:0-4933 GCA_964481675.1 uncultured Verrucomicrobiota bacterium | reverse complement strand
CCACTTGGGGGCGCCGGTGGCGGGCTGCGGGATCCACACCTCGCGCTTGAGCTCGTATTTCCCGGTCGTCTTGTTCATCTGCGCCAGCTTGAGCAGGTACCGGGTGGCGGGCTCGGAGCGGGTCCACCGGAACACCTTGGGCTGGCGGTTGCTGACCGTGCCGTCTGGAATCATGGTGCGCCGGACCAGGAAGGTGGCGTTCGAGCTCCAGTTGCCCACGCCGACCACGTTCGAGCCGCGGACGAAGAGGGAGTAATAGCCGGGGAACAGGGCTGAATCCAGAACCGCGTCCGTGGCCGCGATGTCGCTCAGGCTGTCCAGGAACTTGCCGTTATGCAGGACTTTCAGCGTATAGGAAGAGGCGTCGGACGAGACGGTCCAGCCGACGGCTACGTTGGTGACGCCGGCTTCAAAGGACTGGCCGGGAACGGGGTTGGTGATGGTCACGTCGCCGGGGAGAAGGATTTCAACCGCCTGGGCTGAAAAGGTCAGCGCGGCGCCTGCCAGAACAGCCAGAACACAACTCGTCTTATTCATTGATAGTCCCCTACCGATTGATTAAAAAGTATAGTTTACCAGCCAGCCGCAGAACACGACAAGAGAAATGCGCGTGCAAGCCTTTGACAGCGATCATTTTTCCGATATCGCTTCCAAGGCAAGGGCCAGGCGCGCCATATTTTTCAAGGCATTAGCTGATACCGTTGCCCCGGTGATGCCGTCCACGGGTCGATCCAGTTTTTTGTTTTTGTCGAGACTCGCCCCTTCGAACTGATTTAAAAAGGAGATGGAACGGACCGCCCCAACATGCTGATCCCGCGCTTCCAGCACCACGCATGTGATGAGGCGGCCGCCCGCCACGACGAAGCCGGCCGTCATCGGGTGGCTTTTCCCCCTGGCCGTCAAGAGCCAGGCCGTTTTGTCGTTCACCCGCCAGTAAGTCACGAAGGAGTGTGGATAATCGGATCCGAGAATGCGCACCGCAGCCCGGGCTGTTTCGCCGGTCATGGCCAGCGTCCGGGAGGGTGGGGGAGGGACAAAGGCGGATGAAACGAAGGCCGGCGGCCGGTCTGCCGCCCTGGCATGAACCGGGGTCAGGCAGACCAGCCAGGCGGCGGCGCACAGGCCTGCCCGCTTAAAACTCATAGCCTAAGCCGAGATTGACGCCGTTCTGGTTCTTGCCGTTTTCATGGTCCTGCCATTGATAGTCGGCTTTCACCACAACCTGCGGAACGGGCCACCAGTTGACGCCGCCGTCCACCTGGACCTTGCCGCTGTCAAACGCGTCCGATCCCGCCTGGTTGTTCCATTGGCTGTAGCGGGCGAAAAGCCCCCATGTTTCCGTGGCCCGGAAAGAGGGTTCCACATACCAGCCAACCTGCCGGTCCGCCCCGACGCTCTTGGGGCCGTCTCCGTCCAGCAGCCACTCGGCATACACCGCCCGCACCCCCAGCCGCCCCCGCCGGATCTCCGCATGGATGTCGCCCAGCCAGGCGCCGCCCGCGTCAGGGTCGCTGCCCTGGGTGAGATCGGTTTGGTGCTGAAGGGAGCCGCCGAAGGTCAAGCCCGGCCGACTCCAGCTCAGGGCCGCGGTGGCCGCGGGGTCCGAGGCCGTGGCTTCGCCTGCCTTTTGCCTGCCGTCTCGAACCGCATACAGGCTGTTGCTTGAGGTGTTCAGGCCCGAGTGCAGATAGGCCTCATAGCGCCAGCCCCCCGCGAATGTCCCATGGATTCCCGCTCCGCCTTCCCACCAGGTAGTGGGGATGATCCTGTTTTCGACGGGATTCCGTTCCACTCCGTAAAAGCGCGGCGGTTCGTGCGAGACGTTCAGCAGGCCGACAGGCAGGAGGAACAGGCCGGCTCGCAGGGTATGGCTGTCGGTGAGATCGAAATCGAGGTAGGCCTGTTCCAGTTCCACTTCTCCCGGTTCATCCCCGCCCGTCACGGCATGTTCGATTTCGACTTCCGAGCGGAAATGGATCCGGTCGGAGTAGTCGTAGCCGAAAAAGAGAACGAACCGGTGGAAGTCGAGCATGTCCTTGTCAGCCGCCCCGCCCTCGCCGGACAACGTGTTGTAGTGCGCTTCGCCATACCCCCCGAGAATCACATCCGGCGCGGCCGCATCGAGGCGGTCCAGTCTTTCCTCAAGGGCCGTCAATCGCTGTTGAAGGTCCTCGGCGGCCGGGGCCGTCCATCCCCACGCGCCCACGAGCAGGGCTGTTCCCATGGCTAGAATCTGCTTGTCCGCTGGCATGCTCCATTCTCCTTGTGTATTCAGTTATTAGGCCTACCTAACATTTTGCCAAAAAAAAAGGTTATATGGTGAACTGGCTCCATTCGCCGGGGGGTGTACTGGCGCGTTGGCGGACATGATTCGCCACGGCCTTCAGGATGTCGGGATGCTTGTGTTTCAGGAATTCCGAGAGCATCAGGATCCGGTCGGTGAACGCCTTGTCGATGCAATGTTCGATTTTACAGGCCAAGGCGTCCGCCCGGCCGGGTTCCATCGCCATCACCGCTATCATGAAGAAAAGGAGAGCCTCGTGCCGTTGTTTCAACTGACCGGCGATCAGCCGCCCCTTGGGGGTCAATTCGATCCGGTGTCGCGCTGTCCGGACCACGATGCCCTGTTCGACCAGCCGTGAGACCGTCTCGCATACGGACGGCATGCGGACGCTTAACCGCGACGCTAGTTCGCTGGTCCGGGCGTTTCCTCCGGTCAGGCACAGGTCCGCGATTGTCTCCACATAGTGCTGCTGCGCCAAGGAAAGCGACTCGGGCAGCGGGGATTCCTTCGGTGTAGACATTTAAATAAATTAGGGCGCCCTAACGTTAAAGTCAAGAAGGGAATAGGAAGTTTTCATTTTTTCCTGATTAGGGCTTTCTCTTGCCGTGCAAACAAGATTAAGCTGAACCAAATGCCGGAGGCCGTCATGGCGCGTTTGTTGTTACTTCCGCTGTTTATGGCTCCACTCCTGGCGTCAACCGGTCTTGCCGCCGGGTCCGATCCCGCCGCCTTGCTGGCCGACTTCGAGAAGGCGGGCTTCCCCGATCTCAGGGCGGCCCGCTATGTTGCCCTCGAGGACCCTTACCAGGTGGGAGCCGGCGGGCTCTTCAACTATGACATGGAGTCCGGCGACGCCTGGCTGCTCGCCGAAACGGCCGCCACGAGCGGAGGGCCGGCGCGGATCCGGATCGTGATCGACTTTGGCTGCGAGATGACCGCCGATGTTCTGGAGAAAATCGGATATGGCGCGAATGCGCCGCTCCGCCCCGCCGTCGAGGGCTGGACGGTGGTGGAGCCCGCCCGGGATTTCCGCCGGGCCATGTGGCTTTTGAACAGCCTGGCCATCGGCAAGACGGAGGCCCCGTACGATTGGGACAAGGTGGTTCCCCGCCTCTTTCTCTTCGCGCTTGCGCTCCAGCAGCGGGGCGACGCCGAATCCGCCCGCACCCTCATGACGGCACTCCAGGCGCAGGAGAACGCGTGGCCCGCCCTCCAGCAGAAGGCCCGGGAGATTTTGAACGAGCAGCGATACCGGTCGCTGTTTTTCCGGTTTTCGGAAACGGGAGACTGGATCGCTTTCCGCGACGGCATGAAGGCGCTCCTGGCCAGCGAAGGCCCCCGGAACTGGGATCGCCGCTCCGAGGTCGAGCAGGTCCTGTCCGGCGTGGAAGCGGCGATCCGCGGCGAAACCAACACGCCCGCCGGATTTTCCGAACAGGAGAGAGCGCGGGCCCGCGATCTTCTCAAGGCGGAGCGGCTGAAGGTGCACGTGGACTATCAGCGGCAGGACATTCTCTGGCTGGTTCCCGCCTCGTGGACGAACGCGCTGCCCCCGGGAAACGATCCCGATCTCCGGATTCGCGCCCTCGGCCTGAAAGCCCTTCCGTTCCTGGTCGCGCTTGCCGGCGACGAGGCTTACACGAAGATCCCCCTGAAAAATGACGGGCACTATCCGGGCCGCCAGCAGGTCGATCTGCCCCGCCCCATGACCCGCAGCGAGGCGGCCCTGGCGATCCTGAAGGAAATCCTGCCGGCGGGCCTGACGAAAGGCCGAAACTCGTTCGAGGATCGCGACCCCGATGAACTGTTCGAAGCCGCAACGGCTTTTTTCAAGGACAACCAGGACAAGACGGATGACCAGGTGGCCGGCCTCTTTCTCTCCGACCCCTCCGAGGGGGCCTCGCCCGGGCCGGCGCTGGCCTATCTGCAAACGAAAGCCGCCACCGGGCCCGTTCCCTCGTTGGAGGAATATCTGCTGAAGGGTGGGGCGGTCCTCCGCCGGTATAGCTTCGAGCCCGCAAGCCTGGACCGGGTGGACGAACTGATCCGTTACGGCGTGGCGCGCGGCAAGGCGGTCGAGCCCCTGGCGCGCCAGATGGCCGACCTCCTGGAGCGGGATGCGAAAGACTACACGAAGCCCGAGAACGTGAGCTATGGCGACGCGGAGGAAAACGAAAAGCATGTCCGGGAGGTGAAGGCCAAATTGACGGAGACGGCCGCCCGGGTAAGGGCCCTGGAGTGGGAGGCGTCGAACGACCGGCTGGTGACTCTCTGGATTGAAGGCGACTCCACGGCTTCGTCCTATACGAATACGCTGCTGCAATGCCGGTTGGAAGCCATGCCGCCGCGTGAGGCGTTCCGCTTCCTGCTGGAGCGGGCCGTCAGGGAGTCCGAACCGAAGGCGCGGATGCGGGTGGCGGGCCGGGCCAGCGCGCTGCTGTATGTGAAGCCGGCCGCTTCCTATGCCGAGTCAAAGGATTACCCCGATCTGTGGAAAGCGCTCCTGGCTGACACGCGCGACTGGGAGGGCCATCGGGTGTGCGATACGTACCTGGTGCTGCAGGAAAAACTGTTCGGCCGTTCACGGGAAAAGGGCGCCCGGAACAACGACCTGACGGAACTATACAGCGCGAAGGATTATAACCTGGG
>CAYZVY010000297.1:0-4980 GCA_964481675.1 uncultured Verrucomicrobiota bacterium | reverse complement strand
CCGAAATAAAGTACCTTTGCCTGATGCCAAGAGCCTTTATCCGCCGCCTCCTTCCCGTCCTGGTCGCGGGAGCCTGCCTGCTGCAAGCCATTGCGCAGGAGCCCGCCAAGCCCCGCCTGGCCGTCACGGTCTTCCCGCTCGGCGTCACCGGCGGCTCCATCACCTCCGCCGACATGGCCGCCGCCCTGAACCAGGACGACTGGTGCCAGGCCTCCGGAATCCCCGCCGGCCACTGGAACCAGTATCCCGACGGCCAGAAAGGCCCTTGGCTGTCGGTCGTGCTGACCGGCTTCGGCGACCAGGCCCAGGCCTTCGCCTTCCTCTTCGACGCCCCCGGCGTCCCGCCCCGCCTGGCCGCCCACGTCCCCTACCGCATCAGCTGGGTCTACCGGAGCAAGGTCTGGTTCGTGCCCACCGGCCGCCTGGCCGGCACGATCCGGGAATTCTACCGGACCGGCGCCAAGCCGCCCGAGCAGCCGGTCCTGACACTCGCGGTCACCGAACGCGCCGAAGCGGCCGCGTCGGGCGCGCCCAGCCTGGAAAGCCTGGCGCCCGTGAAGCGGGCCTCCAGCGTGACCAAACGCGAAGCCCTTCCCCCGCTGGAAGCCATGATCGCCGGCGCCATGCTCGAAAACGGGCTGACCCCGACCTGGGAGCCATCCCCGCAATCCCTCCAGGCCGAACTGCGCTTCGGCTTCCAGGCCAGCTCGATCCGGCTCACGCGCCAGGGCCAGGCCAAAGCCGCGGCGTCAAAGGACGAGATCCCCGAGGAATCCTACTACACCTACCTGAGCCGCCTGTTCTACGCCCTGGCCGCGCCGGCAGGCGCGGGGATCGGCGACTTCGTCCAACTCAACCCGGACGGCCCGCTGCACCTCCTGACGACCACCTCCAACCGCCTCTGCCTGGTCACGGAGCGCGACCTGGTGGGAGTCGACCTCCGGACCGGCCGGCAGTCCTATCCGCCCGCCGACGACAAGCAGCTTCCGCGCGCCGCCGCCGGCTACGTCGAACGCACCCTCGAAGACGGCGTCCCCCGCCTGTTCCGCATCACGCGCGGCCTGGCCGAGGTGCAGCCCGCCACCGGCGCGGAAACGATCCTCGCCAAGGAAACGCCCAACGCTGCCTGGTCGTTCGCCACCGCCGGCGATCTCACGATCCTGGGCGCCGGCTCCGCGATCGCCGCTTTCCGGAAGGGCGAGCCGGCCTGGCGCCAGGCGGAAGCCGCGTCCCTGTCGGCCGGCCCCTCCGTGCAGGGCGACCGGTTGTTCGCCGGCACCGAGGACGGCGTCTTCCTCTGCCGCTCCGCGATCGACGGCCGCGAACTGTGGCGGAATCCGCCGCACGGCGAAAGCTGGAATGGCGAGGTGGTCTGCCTGCCCGGACGGATCCTGGCTTACGACCGGACCGGAGAGAACCTCACGGCGTTCAATCCCGCCGACGGCACGGTGCTCTGGAAGCAGGCGGTCGGGGACGTCCTCTTAAAGGCGCCCTTCCGCCTCGGGAACCGGCTGGTCGTCGCGGGAAAAAACAACCGCCTGCTCCTGCTGAACGAGGCGGATGCCGCCATCGTGGCCGACGTCAAATGGCCCACCTGGCTGGTCGATGTGATCCCGGTCCCGGGCCCCAAGCCGATGATCGCCTGCACCGACATCCACGGGTCGTTCAGCTTTCTCGACGCCGCCACCCTGAAACCCGTCCGCACGCTGCGCCTGCCGGCGCGGCCCTCCGGCCCTCTTCTGTTCCGCGCCTCGTTTCCAACGGCGTGGCGCATGGATACAACCGACAATGAAGACGACGACATGGGCGCGCTGATGGCGGGCGAGCCCAAACCAACGGTGCTGGCGGGCGATGTGGACGGCTTCTGCTCCATCGTCCCCCTGCCCTGAACCGGAGCGGCATGGACACGACGAAACGCGCGACACTTTTCAAGGCCCTCCCGGCCCTCGTCCGGCTGGCGGTGCTCGCCGGCCTGCTGGCTGTCCCGCGGCTCGACGCCCGGGCGGCAACCGCGGACGACATGATCCTGGGGCTGGACGACGACAAGACGGGCGAGGCGGCGGCCGACCTGCTGGGCCTCCCGTCCACCCGCGACCTGAGCCGGCTCGACAACACGCATCTCTCGCTCCTGGCCGGCTGGGGCGACGTCCAGCGCCGCAAGAAAAAGGGAGCGGCCGAGCCCGAGGCTCCGCCCCATTGGAAGGACGACTACGGCATCGTGCGCCCACTGGATACCGGGTCCATCAGCACGCTGATCGGCGTGCCGGAAGACGGAAAATACCGCGTCTTCCTGCGCCACCAGCTCAGCGCCAAGGGACCCCTCCCCGTGACCTTCAGCCTGACGCCCCAGACAGCCTCGGCCGACGGCACGAACGGCCCCGTCTACGCCGACGCCGGCGAGCCGCTGACGCATGTGTTCGGCCAGATCAAGCTGGCCGGCAGCCCGATCGGCAAGCAGCAGGAAAAGACGCTGCCCATCCGGTTCGAGGCCGAAACCCAGCTCATCTCGGCGCCGCCCGAGCCGGCGATGGTGTGGGAATACAAGGACATGGAGCTGAAGAAGGGGCTCTACGCCGCGGCCCTGTCGAACGCCGGCCCGGCGGTCCGTGCCCATGCCCTGCTGCTGACCCGCAGCCCCGACTTCCGCCCCAGCTTTTCGCCCTTCGAGCAGGACAAGACGCTCGGGCGCCTCTACCTGCGCGTCCGGGTCACCGGGGCCAAAACCGGCGCCTCCTTCACCGCCAGCGCTACGGCCGGTTACCACTGGAGGCGGGACGAGGATACCTGGAGCTGGCCCGCCGGCACGATCCCCGCGACGGTGACGGACGCCTGGTCCCCGTTTGTCGAGCTCACCGACGCCATCTGCAACGGCCCCGGCCCCTGGTCCTCTTTCTGGATCAACTTCTCGGGCGTGCCCGACGGCGCCCAGGCCGAGGTCCAGTTCGCCTGGTATCCCCACGAAAAAGCCGTCCTGCTCTCCACCCGCACCGGGATCGGCGACAAGGTTTCCATGCTGCGCGTGCCGAACGGCGACTGGAGCCCCCGCCCCTCCTCCGCAGAACCCGCGTGGGGCATGGCCGCCCCGGCGGTCCTGAAAAACGTCATGACCCAGGAGGCCGTGATCGAGCGCTACTTCGCCTGGGCCGACCAGGCGGCGAAGACGCTGGATCTCAAGCCCGGCCATCCCCGGCCCCGTCTCGTCCGCATCTACTCCGGCTGCGGCGTGCGCGAGCCCAACCACGAGCGGGCCACCGAGATGCTGGCCAAGCTGGGCATCAACTGGATCGACGGGGCCCCCGAGTCCGTGATAAAGAAATACGGGCTGATCGAGGAGCTGAGCGGCTGGCACGGAAACGGGAACATCAAGGACGCCGCCCGCATCACCAAGATGCAGCTGGCCGACGAAATCGGGACCCGCACCGGCGCCGACGTCATCAACGGCGATGTGACGAAACGCCGCGCCTTCCTGGCGCTCCTGGCCGAGCAGGCGGCCCGCGAGGGCCAGACCCTGACCGACTTCCTCGGCGTGCAGGATGTTTCCGACATCGCCTGCCTGGACCGGCTGCCGCCGAATCCCGGCCGCTTCGAGCGCCGCCTCTACTACCACTCGCAGGTCTACGCGCACCTGGCCACCTGCGATGGCTATTTCGCCCAGGTCAAGGCGATCGAGAAGAAATTCCCCAACGCCAAGGTCTTCAACAACTACTCGCCGCACCCCCTCTTCCTGACCGGCACAACGATGAACGAAAGCGACTGGTTCGTCCTGGCCCGCCACCAGGCGCAGACCCTGGGCTGGGGCGAAGACTGGGCCACGGGCGGCAGCTGGGGCCTCGGCACCGCGTACCAGTGCACCAGCTTCTACGCGGCGCTGGTCGACTGTTCCGTTCGCAAATACGGGTACGCGGCGGGCTTCTACGTCGGCTCGAACTGCGGCGGCAGCGCGCAGAAGATCTTCGGCTGCATCGCCCAGGGGGTCAACTGGCTGCACCTGTACGACTGGGGGCCCATCGACCGCTGGGCCGAGGGCAGCAACGCCTGGAGCGAATACGAGGACCAATATTATGCCGTCATGGCGGCCACCCACGCCATCGGGCCGGCCGATACCATCATCGGCGCCGGCCAGCGCGAGCCGCGGAAGGTGGCCGTCCTCTACAACCGCAGCCACGAAATCCTGCAGGGCGGCACCGGACGGGCGAATCACGACTGGATGTGGACGTACCTGGCCATGAAACACGCCCACATCCCGGTGGAGGTGATCATCGAGGAGGACCTGAACCCCGAGGACCTGAAGCGGTACGACTGCATCTTCCTCGGCGGGTTCAACCTCGCCCGCTATCATGTGGCCGAACTGAAGAAATGGGTGGAAGCCGGCGGGCTGCTGATCGGATCGGCGGGCGCGGCGCACCTGGATATTTACAACGACCGGATGAAGGAATCGGCGGAGCTTTTCGGCGCCGCGCAGCGGCAGTCGAAGGCCCAGGACACCGGAAGCGTGGCCCTCGTCCGCTTCCCGGCGTCGGCGTGGTTCCCGGCGACCGAGCTTAAAAACAGCTACAGCCTGACCTTTTTCCT
Organism: uncultured Verrucomicrobiota bacterium; assembly: GCA_964481675.1. Lineage (GTDB taxonomy): Bacteria > Verrucomicrobiota > Kiritimatiellia > CAIKKV01 > CAIKKV01 > CAIKKV01. The sequence continues at coordinate 408 of CAYZVY010000297.1, read as the reverse complement.
CGAGCCGACCACCGGCACCCCTCTGGGCGCCTACGGGAACGGATCATGCGCCGCCGTAGGACGATCGCTGGGCAAGGGGCAGACGCTCCTGCTCGGGCTCCAGCCGGGCATGGCGTATCGCGACAACGACAAGGCCTTCGGCCCCGCGCGGGAATGGCTGGCCGCGCCCGTGCTGAAGCGGCTCGGCCGGCAGCGGGTCGAATTCGACTGGCCGCATTCGGAAGCCACCCTATTTGAACACGAAAGCGGGCTCGCCGTCATGCTGGCGGATTTCTCCAGGCCCGCGCGCGACACGAACAGCCTCCTGTCGGTGAAGACGGACCGGCCCGTCAAGAGTGTGGTCAGCGCCCTGAAGGGGCCGCTGGAGTGGAAACGAAACGGCGACCGGATCGACATCGTGACCCGGCC
>CAYZVY010000296.1:0-5003 GCA_964481675.1 uncultured Verrucomicrobiota bacterium | reverse complement strand
CAAATAGGCTTGGCGCGGGGGGGCGGCCGGCATAGGATGGGGTTTTGTGTAAGCGATGGCAGGGAAGCCGGGAAACGGAGACTTTCATGGGCGTTGATCAGGCGCGACTGGATTGGGTTAATCGCCACGTCTGGCTGGCGGGCTGCGATCTTGTGACGGAACGCGAGCAGGCGCGGGACGAGGGACGCGACCTGCGGACCGTGGAGACGGAATTTGACTGCCTGCTGGCCGTTGACGGCGGCGGCAAGGCGGCGGGCGGCAAGCGCGATGAGAAATGGCTGGATGCGGCCTTTTCCCTGATCGACCGCGTCCAGGCCTTGCCCTTCCGGAAGGATTACCCCTACAGTGAGCCCAGCGACCTGGCCGGCATCCGCTCGGCCCGGCTCTCACGACCGAAACTGAAAGCCTGGAAGGGGAATCGCGAACAGTTCCTCCGCCGCCTGCACGGCGGTTGGCTGGGCCGCATCTGCGGTTGCCTGCTGGGCAAGCCGGTCGAAGGCGCCCGGCGCGCCGACATCCGGACCTGGGGCGAGGCGACGCGCAACTGGCCCCTGCACGGGTATTGGGCCATGCCCACGTCAGCCCAGGGGGAGGCGATGGAGGCGAAGGGGTGCAAATGGAAGGTCGCCTCCTGGCGCAAGCCGATGCTCGCCGGCGGCATCCGCCGGATGGTGGAGGATGATGACACCAACTACACCGCCACCGGTTTTGCCATCGTGAAGCAGTACGGGGCGGCTTTCACGCCGCAGGATGTGGCGTCGTTCTGGGGGATGAACATCCCGATTTTCCACACCTGCACCGCGGAGCGCGTGGCGTACCGCAATTTTGTGATGGGCATCGTGCCCCCTCGGAGCGCCACGTTCCGCAATCCCTACCGGGAGTGGATCGGAGCCCAGATCCGGGCGGATTATTTCGGCTACGCGAATCCGGGCCAGCCGCAGCGCGCCGCCGAGTGGGCGTGGCGCGATGCGTCGATCAGTCACGTCAAGAACGGCATCTATGGCGAAATGTGGGTGGCCGCGATGCTGGCCGCGGCTTATGTGGAGAGCGATTGGACGGCGATCATCCGCGCCGGGCTGGCCCAGGTGCCGAAGCGCTGCCGGCTGAGCGAGGATGTCAAGAAGGTCCTGGCCTGGCATGCCGCGGGGGTGGCGTATGACGATGCCGTTGACCGGGTGCACGCGCAATGGAAGGAAAGCGTGGGCCATCATTGGTGCCACACCAATTCCAACGCCCAGATCGTGGCGCTGGGTCTGCTCTACGGCGGAGACGATTTCGGGAATACCCTGGCCTGCGCCGTCATGCCCGGCTTCGATACCGACTGCAATGGCGCCACCTGCGGCAGCCTGTGGGGCGTCAAAAACGGGGTCAACGCCATCCCGGCAAGCTGGACCCGCCCGCTGCGCGACCGGTTAAGCACCGGCGTGGCCGGCTACTACGATGTGAAGATCAGTCAAATGGCCGGGGAGATGGTGGATGTGGCGCTTAAGAACATGGAATAGGGCGTTATGCTCGCGAAGCGGGTAGGGCGAGGACTCCGGCCGAGCCGTGATGGGAATGGCACGGCGGGCGGCTCACCGGGACGGTTCGCCCTACCTGAATTTCGCACCTGTATTTGTGCGAAGCGGGTAGGGCGAGGCGTCCCGCCGAGCCGCGATGGGAATGGCGCGGCGGGCGGCTCACCGGGACGGTTCGCCCCACCTGAATCTCGCACCTGTATTTGCGCGAAGCGGGTAGGGCGAGGCGTCCCGCCGAGCCGTGATGGGAATGGCACGGCGGGCGGCTCAGCCGGAGGCTTCGCCCTACCCGCTTCGCGAATGAATTTGCACAATGGGAGAAGGTGAATATGAAGCGGATCATCATGGCGGTTTTGCTGGCGGCCGTGACCGGATCGGCTTCCGCGGCGGATCCCGCCTGCTTTCTGAAGGAAGGCGACGTCTGGGTGTTCCACGGCGACAGCATCACCCACGCAGACACCTACCGCCGGCTGGTCGAGCAGGTGTTCCGCCATTACCATCCCGATGCCAAGGTGGCGTTCGTCCAGGCCGGTGTGTGGGGCAGTTCCTCTTCTGACGCTGTGGCCCGGATGAAGGCGGAGGGCAGGAAGCCCACGGTGGTGTCGCTGATGACCGGCATGAACAACGCCATCAACAGCCAGTGGACCAAGGGCATGCCGCGCGAGAAACCCCTCGACGCCTATCGCAAGGATCTGACCGCTTTCGTGCGAAAGAATAAGGAGGCGGGTGCGGCGGTGATCCTGATGAGCCCCACGCTGACCGACGAGACCTGTCGCCGCACGTTCTTCCGGATCGCCGGCGGTACGGAATACCTGCGGGACTGCCGCGACATCGCAAAAGAGGTGGCGCAGGCGGAAGGCGCCTTCTACGTGCCGGTCCAGGAGGAGTTCGAGGCGTTCCAGGAGTCGCTCGGACCGAGGCAGCGCCTGCGCCCGGATGGCGTGCATCCCGCCAGCCTGGGCGAATACCGGATCGGCCGCTCCCTGTGCGAGTGGCTGAACCTGGACGGCCCGCTGGCCGGCGACGCCCGCGCCCTGGCCGCTCCCGCGAAACGGCTGCCCGTAACCTTGTCCGTGGTTGACCGCCGCCTGCCGCCTTCAGCGTCCGGACTGTCGTTTACGCTCACGCCCGCGGCCGCTTTCACGGGCGATGTGAAGCTGGCGTGGAGCCTGGGCGAGCTGCGCGGGGGCGACACGGTGGCGGTGACGGGGACGACGAGTTGGAGCCTTTCGCCGCCCGCGGGGCTGCCGTTCCCGGGGCTGGGCCAATCCACGAATCTCCTGATCGATATGCGGGCGGGGGGACAGTCGGCCTTGTGCGTGGTGGACCTGGCGACGGTGCCGGTCCTGCATGTCGTCAGCAATAGGCTTTCCGGGACGGTGGAAAGCGCCGTGGAGCGGCCCGAAGGGAAACGGGTGGCCGACTGGCGTCTGGAGGCGAACGGGGCCGCGCTGGACCTTGTGGCGGAGGTGGCGGACAGCCAGAACGAGTGCTCGTCGGAATGGGCCTACGGGCGGGACGGGCTGACCCTGTTCCTGGATCTGCGGCCGGCCGACCGGTTCGGCGACATCAATCTGGATGACGACGTCCACCAGGTGATGGTTAATTATTATGAGCAACCTTTTGTCTCCGCCGTCTTCCGCCCCTGGCTGGGGGCGGGGCTCGACAACGCGGCCGTTTGCGGCGGGGAGAAGACGGCGGCCGGTTACCGGATCCGCCTGCGGCTGTCAAACCGCCTGAACCTGCAGGAGCCGTTTGCCCTGGACAAGCGCGACTTCCTGGGGCTGGCGCTGGCGGTCACGGACGCGGATCCGGATGCCGGCGGGAAGGCTCAGGTCGTCATGCATGAGGGGTATCCGGTCGAGCGGGCGCGTGATCAATTCGCCAACAGCATGTCGATCATCGATTTGAAAAACAAGTGGCCTGGCGACCGGGCCGTGAATGCGTCTGTGTTTCCCCTAATCGGAGTGAATGGCCCATGAAAACGGTTCTGTCGGTTGTGTGCGGTGCTCTTTTTCTGTCTGCGTGTCGGGTCCAGGCGGCGGGCCTGGACGTTCAATATTCCCAGGACGGCATCGCGTCCGTCAAATGGGGCGGCACGGAGGTGCTGGCTGGCGGTTTGTTCAAGGTGGAGCGCTCGGCCGTGGTGGTGTCCGAGGACCAGCCGCCCGTTCCCGTTGACCAGTACGGGGAGCCCGTTTTCGACAAGGCCGGCAAGCGGGTAGACATCCGCTATCCCTGGGGAAAGGCTGTCTGCACCTATCGCAGCGAGGGCAACCGGCTGGCGATGGAAGTGACCTTCCGTAGCATGACTAACGCGCCCCTGACCGGGCTGGCGGGCACCCTGATGGAGCTGCGCCTGCCGGGCCAGGCGAAGCGCGTCTCGGGGCGGTCGGTGGACGATATCGCGGCCCTTCTGGTCCCGTTCGAGAGGGGCATGCTGGTGGTCTGCTGCGAGACGCTGGGAGATCCGGCGGTGGAGCTGGTCCTGTCGGAGCCGGACAAGGACGGGAAGAGCCGGCTGCGCTTCAACACCTCCCTTTTCAGTACGCCGGCCGATTTTGTCCTGAAGCCGGGCGAGGAGAAGTCATTCGTTTTTTCGCTGCGCTTCGGCCAGGCGGGGAGCGACCTGAAAACGCTGGCTGGCGACCTTTATGAAAAGTTTGCCGCCCTTTATCCCCGCACGCTGAAGTGGGACGACCATCGCGTGATCGCCATGATCATGGTGGCCAGCGCGGGGGAGATGCACAAGTCGCCCGGCAATCCGCGGGGCTGGCTGAACGAGCCCAAGCTGGTGGTGACGAACGAGGCGGGGCGCGCGGCGTTCCGGACGCAGATGCTGGCCCAGGCCGACCGGTGCGTGAAGACGATGAAGGCGATGGACGCGCAGGGCGGGATTGTCTGGGATGTGGAGGGAGAACAATATGGGAACATCACGTTCGTGGGCGACCCCCGGATGCTGCCCGAGCTGGCGCCGGAGATGGACGAGGTGGCCGACGCCTATTTCCAGAAGTTCAGGGACGCGGGGCTGAAGACGGGCGTGTGCATCCGGCCGTCCAAAATCGTGCCCGACTGGGAGAAGAAGGCGGTCTGGCGCCACCGGAACATGGGGTTCGACGTGGCGGCGGAGATGATCGACAAGATTACCTACGCGAAGAAGCGATGGGGTTGCACGCTGTTCTATATCGACACGAATTACGCCTGGGGCTGGACGTGGGACAAGAAGCCGGTGAGCTGGATGCTGCGCGCGGAGGTGATCCGCAAGCTGCATGAGGCGCATCCGGACGTGCTGATCATTCCGGAGTTCCAGAACCTGGCCTATTGGGCGTATGGCAGCGGGTACAAGGAGTTGCGCGAGCATGCCTTTGGCGGCTATGCGGCGATTCCCGAGCGCGCGCTGCTGGCCTACCCCGACGCGTTCGCGGTGCTGAATGTGCCCGAAGGCAAGATTGACGAGCGGCGCGAGGAGCTGGTGCGGTCGGTGGC
>CAYZVY010000295.1:3464-5023 GCA_964481675.1 uncultured Verrucomicrobiota bacterium | reverse complement strand
TCGTTCTGGGTCAGGGGCGACGGCTCCGGGCTCTATGGCTCCATCGCCGTCGGCCCCGCCGGAAAAGGGTCCTGGGAACAGGGATTCGTGAATAGCGGCATGACCGCCAACGTCTTTTACTTTCCCCTGCGCGAGACGAACTGGCACCGGGTGACGGCATCGTGGGAGGAGTTCGTGCCCGAAGGGCCCCATCCCGCCATCGGCATGCCGGGCGGCATCGTCCCGTCCGACATCCGTGTCCTCCGCATCGGCAACCGCTGGAAATACTGGCGCAATTACGATGCGTATCCCCGATTCTCCTATGAAATCGGAAAGGTTGAACTGGTTGGAAGCACGGGTCAGGAGACCCGTGCCACGACAGACGTGGCACGGCCTTTCCAGGCCGTGTCCCTTGAAAAAGTCCTGACAAAAATGCGCGGCGGCGAAGCCGTCCGCATCCTGTGCGCGGGCGACTCCATCACCGCCGGGGCGGGCACGACGCCGGACAAGCGCTACTGGGTTCTCCTGGAACCGATGCTGCGGGCCGCGTTCCACAATGACAGGATCGTGGTGGAGGGCTGGGGCATCGGCGGGGCCACGCTGCTCGACTCCCTCCCCTGGATGGAGTGGATGCTGGGCAAGGAACCGCCGGACCTGATCACCGTGATGTTCGGCACCAACGACTGCTCGACCTACCCCCCCGATTTCTTCGCGTGGTGCCTCTCTCAGTTCCTTGACCGCGCCCTCGCCACGTCGAACGGCCAGACCGCCGTGCTGCCCTTCGCCACGCTGCCCGGCCAGAAGGAATACGCCACCAAAACCGATCCTTACGCGGACGCGGTCCGGCGGGTCGCAAAGAAAACCGGCCAGCCGTTCCTGGATCTGTCGGCGGCCTTCAAGTCGCTGGATGCGACGGCCTATGCGGCCTGCTTCGCCGACGGCGTCCATCTCAACGCGACCGGCCATGCCTTTGTGGCGCAGACGATCCTGAAGGATTTCACGGAGAAGACGGAGCCCGCCCGGCCGGCGCCCCCCCTGCCTCCGATCCTGAACGAGGTCCGCAAAATCCTCTTTTATGGTGACAGCCTCACCGACGGCAGCAGCTACCCCGATTACGTGGTCAACACGCTCAACGGGCTCTACCCCGACGCCCGCTTCGAAATCCTGAATGCCGCCGGAGCCGGCGACACCGCGGCCGCCCTGCGTAAGCGGCTGACGGCCGACGTCCTGGTCCACAAGCCCGGCCTCGTGATCGTCTGCATCGGCACCAACGATGCACACGGAAAACGGAAAGCGGATGATTTCCGGGCGGATATGGAAGCGCTTGTCGCCGACCTGAAGAAGGCCGGCAGTCACGTCCTGCTGGTCCGCCCCTCCCCCTTCGGGGACGCGGAGAAGGAAGGCCGGTTTCAGGATTTCCTGGCCGTCATCAGCCAGGTTGCCGCCTCGAACAGCCTGCCCGTCGCCGACGCGCACGGCCTGTTCGTGAAGTGGATGAAAGACGGAAAGGAACCGCTGGGGCCGGACGGCATCCACCACGGCAAGGACGGGTTCGAATGCATGGCGCGGGCGGTCCTGGA
>CAYZVY010000295.1:0-3364 GCA_964481675.1 uncultured Verrucomicrobiota bacterium | reverse complement strand
AGGACAAACTCCGGTCGGAGTGGCCGTCGTGAAAGCGGTGTTCGACACGAACGTGCTGATCGACTTTCTCCAGGGCGTTTCAAAGGCCAGGTCCCTCCTCCTGGACTATGAAGAGCCGATGATCAGCCGCGTCACCTGGATGGAAGTGCTCGCGGGCGCCGTCAAAACGCCCGACGAGCGGGCCGTGCGGGCGTTCCTGGCCGGATTCCACATCGCGGAAATCGATGGTGCGATCGCGGAGGAAGCCATCCGGCTGCGGTCCGACCGGCGCCTGCGCCTGCCCGACGCCATCATTCTGGCCACGGCCCGAGTCCACAAATGCCTGCTGATCACCCGCAACACGCGGGATTTCAAGTCAACCTGGCCCGAGATCCGCGAACCGTACAAGCTGTAGAAAAAAGGAAGGCGACATGCCACTTCACCCGATCGGCGAATCCTACACGGAAGCCAAACCCTTCCCCGAAATGCTGTCCGTCATCACCGAGCCCGGGCTCGAGGTTGTCCAGGTCACGACGGACCTGGAGCAGACCGGCGATGCGCGCGGGGCGTTCTTCTCGCCCGACTCCCGGTATTTCATCTTCCGCCGGGCCCGGGCCGATCATTCGGCGCTCTACTGGTGCCTGTGCGACATGAATGACGGCTACCGCCTCCGGAACATCACCCATCCGGACGACCATCCCAGTGCCCCCTTTGTCAGCCGCGACGGCCGCTTCCTCTATTATTTCCAGGATTTCAGCCATCTCGCCGCTCCCCGCATCACGCTACGGCGCATCTCGCTGGACACCTTCAAGGCCGAGGATCTGGCCGTCTACGACAAGCCGGTCGAGGGCATCGGCCGGCGGCCGCGGGCCGGCGGGAAAATCCGCGTGCGAGGCATGACCCAGGGCTCGTCGCTGCGCGCCGACGGCCGGAAAGTTGCCGCGGGCTTCAACTTCGTGGGCGACGACAACGAGGACCATTTCGCGCCTGTCATCATCGATCTGGACACCTATGCCATCCACGGCTTCGAGTGGGAGCCCTATTCCTGGCGGGTGGCGCCCCATTACTTCCGGGGGGATGACCCGGCGCACCGGGACCACCTGTGCATGGGCCGGGCCTGGAACAGCCAGGGCTGGGACGACACGGGCAAGCTCCACATGCAGTGGTACAGCGACGTTCACCAGGCCAGCCTGCACGTCGTCAGCGAACAGGGTCGCATCCTCGCCACCTTCCCGATCGGCGGCGAGGGCGAAGGCGTGGATCACCCGACGTGGCGCGGGGGGCGCTATGAGATCGCCGTCCATTCGGGCGACTTCAACTCGGCGCCCCACTGGCGGGGCGTCATCCGCATCGCGGCGCCGGTGCCCTGCGCACCCGCCGATTACCAGAAGGGTCGCTTCATTCCCGGCGGCCGCTCGGTGGATCTGACCCGGCGGTTCACGCGGCCGGACGTGTGCCATCAATCGTGGCATACCGACGGCATCCACGGCGTATTCGATACCGAGGGCTGGGCCGGCCGCGGCACGCCCGTCCCGCAGGGCCCCACCGCCTTCCTCTACCTGGGCAAGGTCATCGAGCCGGCCGGCGAGGATCCCTATATCGTGACGAAATACCTGCTGCATCCCCGCTCGTCGTGGAACTGGGCGGGCACGGAAAACTGCCCCGAGCTGTCGCCGGACCGCGGCCGGGTTCTCTTCAACTCGGACTGGACCTGCAAAGCCGGCTGCACCCAGCTGTTCGCCGCCCGGGGGTTCAGCTGGCCATAGCCACGGGGTTTTTGCCACGGGTTTTTGCTTGTGCCCCACCCAAGATCGCGCTACCATTTATTGCCAATTTCACAGTGCATCCGCGTTTTGGAAACGGAGCGCGTTAAATGGCGAGGCGTCATGAGCGAACAGCTGCAGCATCTGATTGACCGGATCCGCACCGAAGGCGTTGGCAAGGCCGACACGGAAGCGCAGGCCATCCTCGAAAAGGCCCGGCTGGAAGCGGCCCGGCTGGAGCGTGAGGCCCTGGACCGCGCCGCCGTCATCGTCAAAAAGGCCGAGGCGGACGCCGCCGCCCATGCCGAACGCGGCCGCAAGGCTCTGGAGCAGGCCTCCCGCGACACCATCCTGACCGTGCGCCAGACGCTGGAAGCGCTGTTCGACAAGGTGTTCCGCCGGCGGGTGGAAACGGCTCTGACCCCCGAAGCCTTCCAGGCGATCCTGCGCGACGTCATCACCGCCTACCTCGCCCAGGGGCACGGGGCCAACGGCCTCGACATCACCGTGCCGGCCGGACGGGAAGACGCCGTGCGGAACGACATCCTCAAGACCTTCCAGGCGGAAGCCGCCGCCGGCGTCACCATCCGGTCGTCCAACGACGTGATCGCCGGATTCCGGGTGTCCTTCGTCCGCGACCACGTGGAGCACGATTTCTCGCCCGAGGCCATCGCCGAAACGCTGGCCCGGCTGGTGCGGCCCGACCTGGGCGCGCTCCTCAAGCAGGCCGCGGCCGGGGACGTCAATCGCGGAACGCCGGCCCCATGAACCAGTATTTCCTGATCGCCAGCCTGCCGATGCTCCCGTTCGGCGAAAAGCCCCCTCTTCGCATGGCCGAATTCCTGGCCGCCTGCGAAGCCGCCCTGCCGGCGGAGGAGATGGCCGTGCTGCGCGACCTGATCGATCACGACGGCGAACAGGAATCCCATCCATTCAGCCAGGAGTGGCGGAGCCGGGAAACCGAATTGCGGAATACCGCGATCCGGCTGCGCACCCGCCGCCGGCAGGGCAACTCCGAAGGCTATATCCGCCCCCACTCCGGCGCCCGCGTCTATATCCAGGCGGGCGTGACCGAGGCGTTCCAGGCCCCCGATCCCCTCCAGCGCGAGCAGGCGCTGGACCGGCTGCGCTGGCGCATCCTGGAGGAGCTGGCGGGGCTGAATCCCTTCAGCCTCGAGGCCGTCCTGAGCTACGGGCTCCGCCTCCGCCTCGCGTGGCGGTGGGCCGCTCTGACGGGCAGCGAGGGCGCGGCCGCGCTCGAGCAGGCCGCCTCCGCGGCGGCGGCGACGGCCGCGGGCAAAACCATTCTCGAAGAACAAACGGAAAAGGCGGAAACGGTATGAACGAGGCGGCAACCGGCACCATCTCGGGTGTGAACGGCAACCTGATCCGGGTCGATTTCGAAGGGGCCGTCGGCCAGAACGAAGTGGCCTTCGCCAAGATCGGCGATACGGCGCTGATGGCGGAGGTGGTCCGCATCCGCGGCCGCTCGGCCGACCTGCAGGTGTTCGAGGATACCACCGGCCTCGCGGTCGGCAATCCCGTCACCTTCACCGGCCGCCTGCTGTCCGTCCAGCTGGGCCCGGGCCTGCTGGGCCAGATCTACGACGGGCTCCAGAACC
>CAYZVY010000294.1:0-5095 GCA_964481675.1 uncultured Verrucomicrobiota bacterium | reverse complement strand
GTGGAGCCAACGGTCGGGATCGAACCGACGACCTGCGCATTACGAATGCGCTGCTCTACCAACTGAGCTACGTTGGCTTAAAAAACAGAACAATCAAGATACACGGACTGTGGGAAAAGTCAAGCTTGTCCGCTCCGCTATCCGCTATTCTCATCCCAGCGTTTTGTCCGCCGCCTCGATCAGCGCCAGCACGGCGGCCGCTTCGGCGGGATCGGGCGACGATTCCTTCCACACCGACTCCAGCAGTTCCTTCGTCGGCAGGGCTTCTTCCGTCTTCAGAAGTCTCACGGCGGCGGCCGCGCCCCGGGCATAGCCGCCCGCCTCAAAGCCATAGGCCCGCGCCAGCCGCATGGTGCCCACCAGCCGGTCGTGCCACCCCAGCTTGCGCCGGGGATCGCGGATGATGCGGTCCACGGCGTCGCGCAGGTGCGGATTGGCCATGCGAACCAGCAGATCCTCCACATAGGCCTTCCAGCCCGCGGCCGTGAACAGCGGGTCGAGCCCCTTGTATTTAACCTGCAGCGCACGGCCCGATTCCTCCATGAACGCGCGGCGCGCGGCGGCCAGGATCGCCGCGTCCGACCCGGCGTCGGCCATGGTGGGCAGTCCCTTCAGCCAGCCGAGGTAGCCGATCAGCGCATGGGTCGCATTGTGGCCGTAGAGCTTCGCCTCCTCGAACGGAAACAGGTCGTCCTTCTCCTCGAAGACTGAAATCCCGCGCGTGAAGCCGGTCAGCGTGATGCGGGTGATGAGAATGCGGTTGAAGGCTTCCACCAGGAAAGCCCGGGTTGCGGCCGAGGTTGCCGGCGCCAGATCCTGCTCCTTGATCTGGGCGGGATCGGTCACCACGCCGCTCATCTTGCCGATGACCGTGTTGAGCAGCTGGCAGCGCGCGTCGGCTTTGGCCAGATCGGCGCCCAGCTTGCGGCCGAGGCACTCGTGGAGGATCTCGGCGGCATGGTTGTTGTTTTCGGCCGTATAGACGACAGCGGCCGGCAGGGCGGGATCGGCTATCTTGCGGCGGATGCCCTCGGCCAGCACGCCGGCCACGGAGGCGTCGCCGCCTGACTCGAAAAACTTCACGCTGGGCAGGGCCGTGGCCAGCTCGGACGCCCGGGCGACCGCTTCGATCAGCGCCGCGCGATCGGCGGGCTGGTTGGGGTTGAAGATCTCCACGCCCTTGACCACGTGGCGCTCGATGCCTGTGCGAGTGGCCACGTTGACGGTGTAGACTCCCTTGTCGGCCCGCACGGCGGCCACCACGTCATTCATGACCTCCGCCACCACCAGGCGGGTGAAGCGGCCGGAGCGGAAAGCCTCGTCGAGAAAGAGGCCGGACTGGATGGCGCCGAAGCCGAAACCGACGAACACGCGCGGGGTCATGGAGTCTCCTGGGGAGTGGTTTCAATGAAAGAGGGTGGGACAAAAACCGGCGGATGCAGATAGAGGGGTGAAAGGGGCAGGGACGGCAGGCCGCGTTTAAGGCGTTCCATGGCCAGTTCACCCAGCGTGATGGCGGAGGGCTGGACTGCGCGGTCTACCAGGTGCGCGCCGGTCGCTGCGGCGGTCGCGGAAAGAGGCGCGGCCAGGGCGATCCAGTCGGCGGTGCAGACGGCGCTGTCGGGCGGCATGAGCCCGGGAAGGTCGGCCAGGAGGTCGAGCCGGAATTCGCCGTCGAGCGTGACGAGGCCGTCCCGTTCCCGGAACAGGCCCGACCAGAGCCGCTGTCGGCGGCCGTCACCGCAGACGAGAACGGAGGCGCGGCCGGTTTTGCGGGCGATTTCGGCGGCGGCGGCTTCGGCGCTGGAGAGGCCGAAGACCGGGGCGTTGCCGGGCAGCGCCATGCCCTGGACGCAGGAGATGGCCATGCGGAGGCCGGCGAAGGAGCCGGGCCCGAGGCCGATCACAAACGTGCCGATCTTCTCCGCCGGGATGCCGGTGTCCTTGAGCATGGCGCGGAGCGCGTCGAACAGGGGCCTGGCATGATCGCGGCCGCCCGACCAGGAGCGGGAATCCACGAGCCGGCCGTTGTCCCAGAGCGCGGCGCTTTCCACGCCCGCGGAGGCTTCGAGGGCGAGCAGGATCATGGGGCGGTGTCCGTTTCCAGGTTCAGCCAGTTCAGCTCCCTGGGGCTGAGGCGGATGAAGACGGCATCGCAGGAGCTGCGCAGCTCGGGCAGGCTGAGCGGGCCGATCAGGGGCAGGATGGGGTGGGTCTGGTTGAGCACGTAGGCCAGCGAGATCTGGATGGGGCTGACGCCGTGCCGGGTGGCCAGGGTCCGGGCCCGGGCGAGGCGCTCGAAGTTGTCCTCGCTGTACCAGCAGCGGACCAGGTTCGGGTCGCTGCGGTCGTCGGGGTTGGCGCGCGCGAAGAAGCCGCTGGCCTGGCTGGACCAGGGGAGGAGCGGAAGGCCGGTGCGGGTGAGCCAGAGCCGCGAATTGGGGTCCGAGGAGGAGACCGTGCCCTCCCAGGGCGGCTCGAGCAGGCGGGCCAGGCTGAACTGGTTGCTGATCGCCGAGAAGCCGTTCAGTCCGCGTTCCCTGGCATAGGAGTTGGCGGCGTCCACCCGGGTCAGGTTCCAGTTGGAGGCCCCGAAGATGCCGATGCGGCCGGCCCGCTGATGCTCGTTGAGCGCCTCGATGAACTCGCCGACCGGCACCTCGATGTTGTCGCGGTGCAGCATGTAGAGATCCACGTGATCGGTCTGGAGCCGCTCCAGGCTGTCTACCAGCTGGCGGGTCATCCACTCGGGCGTGCAGAAGGGGGGGTGGGCGCCTTTGGTGGCCAGGATGACCTGGTCGCGGATGCCGCGCCGGGCGATCCAGCTGCCCAGGATGCGCTCCGACTTGCCGCCGCCGTAGATGTAGGCCGTGTCGAAGGCGTTGCCGCCGCGTTCGATGTAGTCGTCATACAGCGAGAACGCCAGCGGCGCCTGGTTCAGGCACATGGTGCCCATGACCAGCTGCGCCACGTCCTTGTTGAGGCCGGTGAGCCGGCGGCGGGGAATGAAGGCGCCCTTGCGGACGCGCAGGGGGCGGCCGTGAACGGGGGCGTGCATGTGCTCGGGCTTTTCGGCGTCGTATTCCAGGCCGATGGCCTGGCGCCAGCGGTCCAGGGCCTTCATGTTGCCGAGCGTGTCGTCCCACTTCATGGCGGGGGCCTGGCGGGAGCGGAGGAAGGAGGCCACGGTGTCGGCCTCGATCGTGAAGAGGGGGCGGTCGGTGTGGATGGGGAGGGTCTGGGTTTCCTTCTCGTCATAGCGCCGGAGTTCGATGATGCGCGGATCGCCCTCGGCCGCCCAGGGCTTGAGCAGCCGGATCCAGCCTTCGGTGCCGAAGAGCATGACCTCGTTTTCCTGGGCCAGCCGGACCCCGCAGGTGAGCTGCGCGCAGATGTCGCCGGGGAAGCGCAGCGTGGCGGCCGCGAACTCGTCCACCCGGGTGGGGCCGATGACGCCGGAGCCGGACACGTCGATCGGTTCGGCAAAATCCTGCTGCAGGGATATGCCGGCCGCCAGGCGGGCGAGGGAGACGCAATAGCAGCCCAGGTCCAGGATGCCGCCGCCGCCGAGGGCGTTGCTGAAAATGCGGGACTCGGGATCCGGCTTGGAGCTGCGGAAGCCGTAGGACGCCCGGATGAGGCGGACATCGCCGATGGCCTTCTGCCAGATCAGGTCGCGCAGCCTGGCAATCTGCGGATGGCAGCGGTACATGAAGCCTTCCATGAGGAACACGTCGTGGCGGCGGGCGGCCTCCACGACGGCCATGGCTTCCGCATGGTTCAGCGTCAGCGGCTTTTCGCACAGGATATGCTTGCCGGCCTCGGCCGCGCGGATGCACCAGGCCGCGTGCATCGGATGCGGCGTGGCAATGTAGACGGCCGCCACGCCGGGGTCGTCGAGAAGGGCTTCGTAGGACCCGTGGGCCCGGATGCCGGGCCACTCGGCGGCAAAGGCGTCGGCCTGCTCCCGCGTGCGGCTGCCGACCGCCGCCAGGCATCCTGTTCCCGAAACGGAAAGAGCCTTGGCGAAGACGCGGGCGATGCGGCCCGTGCCGAGAATGCCCCATTGCATGTTGTCGCTGTTGATCATGGCGGGTTCAAACTCCTGGTTTTGCCCAGATAGGCGGAGGTGCTGTAGCCGTCCACAAGGGGGCAGAAGGCGACCCGGCCGCCCCATTGCCCGAGCAGGTCCTCCTCGTGGCGGACCCGGTCCGGCTCGCGCGAGCCGCCCTTGATGTGCAGGGGCGGCTTGAGCCGCGCCAGCAGGGCGAGCGGCTCGTCCTCGTCAAAGGCATGCACGGCCGCCACGGCTTTCAGGGCCAGCAGCGCGGCGCGGCGGAAAGCGAAGGGGAACACGGGGCGTCCCGCGCCTTTGTAGCGCCGGATGGACGCGTCGCTGTTGATCAGCAGGGTCACCGGGCCGGCCAGGCGCGCCGCCTGGTCGAGGAATTGGAAGTGGCCGATGTGCAGCACGTCAAAACAGCCGTTGACCGTGGCGGCGGGGCGGGCCCCGTCCGTCGGCGGGTCCGGTTCGGCCGCAAAAGGCGGGGGCAGCGGCACGGGCGTGCGCCCCTCGCGGGCGGCGGCCTGAATGTCGGCTGTCCGGCAACCGGGAAGGAAGGGAATCGCGTTCTTGTGGGCCGCCAGGCGGATTGCCGTTTCGGTGACGGGGCCATCGCCGGGCAGGGGGCAGCCGGCCCAGGTGTAGGGCGCGAGGGCGGTGAACAGGGCGGGTGCATCCGCGGAGCGGCCGGCCGCCACCGCGGCGGGCTGGCGGAAGAAAGTCAGGGCGGCGAGGCGGTCCGCAAGCGGATAGAGGGTGCCGCCGCGGGCGGCCTGGGAGGGCGCGGCGCCGTCGTCCTCGACCACGACCACCAGGTCGGTGCCGGGGC
The DNA here is from genome assembly GCA_964481675.1 of uncultured Verrucomicrobiota bacterium. Taxonomy (GTDB): domain Bacteria; phylum Verrucomicrobiota; class Kiritimatiellia; order CAIKKV01; family CAIKKV01; genus CAIKKV01. The sequence goes on along the minus strand of CAYZVY010000294.1, from coordinate 203 downwards.
CGGCGGCCTGGCGGAGCGCCTGGAGGTTGCCGGGCTGCAGGATTTCGAAGGTGCCGGTGAGAACCGTGACGCGGGCAGGATCGGATGGCCGGCGGCGGCGCCAGGCCGCCGCTTCGGCGGGCGTGTTCAAGACGGTTGTATGCTCATCCGGTGGCATGGCGTCCAATTTATACGAACAGGGGCGGAAAGAAAAGGATTCTGTC
>CAYZVY010000293.1:2488-5107 GCA_964481675.1 uncultured Verrucomicrobiota bacterium | reverse complement strand
ATCCCCCTTCTGCGTACGGATCGGCTTGCCCGCGGGATCCACCAGGCGGGCCGTCACGAAGATCAGGAGGTTCCGCTTCTGGCTCTCGCTGCCGCGGTTGCGGAACAGCGCGCCGAGCAGGGGAATGTCGCCCAGGAACGGGATCTTGTCATTGATCGTCACGATCTTCTCCGTGATCAGGCCGCCCATGACAACCGTGGCCCCGTCATAGATCGAGATCTGCGTTTCAACGGCGCGCCGCTGGAAGAACGGCTGCGGCATGCTGACTTGATAGTCACCGGACTGGGAAGTCAGCGTGACGCCATATTCGTGCCACGTCGGATCAGAGACCACTTCGGGCCGCATGTTGAGGTTGATCATGTTGCCTTCCGGACTCACTTCCGGAATGACGCTCAGGATCACGCCCACTTCGCGGGTTTCGAAGTTCTGGGGCAGCGCCACAACCTTGGCTTCCACAGGGGTGGTGCTCGCGGTTCCGCCCCCGGTTCCCACGAGATCGCTGCCGGACCGGATATCAAACTCGGTGGGATAGATATACTCGGTGACCACGCGGATGGTGGCTTCATTGCCGGACCGGGTGGTGACCTTCGGAGCCGAGAGAACGTCCGCATGCCCGTTTTGCTCAAGGGCGTGCAGGATCATCGAAATCTCGGGATTCGTCAGCACGCTCTGGACCTTCATGATGGACCCGACGGTTCCGCCAACGGTCGGCATCATGGTTCCGGAATCGTTCATGCCAAAGAAGCGATTGCCTGAGGTAAAGCCGTTGGCGTCGCTGTTCTTGGCGATCTGGATGCGCTGATTGCCGCCGGGAAGGGCCGCGGCGCCGCCCTTCTTGGTCAGCACTTCCCAGTTGTCGTTGAGCAACCACTCGAACCCGAGTTCCTCGAGGTCCGTCTGGTTGACTTCAACGAAACGGGCCTCGATTTCGACCTGCTTCGGGACAACATTGATTTCCTGCAGAATGCGCTCGATAAGGGACAGGTTGCGGGCCGTGTTGGCCACGATAAGGCGGCCGATCTGCTGCTGATACTGGATCGAGGACCCCTGCGGGAAGTCCACTCCAAGCCCCTTGAAGTAAGCCTGGATATCGCCACGCGAGCCGGTCACGCGCGTTTCCAGTTCGCCGCCCGGAAGGCCACCGCCTCCGGCGCCAGCATCACCCGCACCCGTGTTGATGGTGGTAATGAAAGTGGGTTCCACCGAGTACCACCGGTGCTCGATATCGCCCTCGGGCGCGTCCGCCGGCACGATCATGACGATGGTGCCTTCCACGCGATACTTGAGCCCGGCGACGGAGGTGATGATCTTGATGGCCTGCAGGAGGGAAATGTAGCGGGCCGTGAAGGTGATTTCCGGGACGCCGCTGATGGCTCCGCCTCCGCCCCTATCGCCGACGGGAGCCGCCGCGAAGGGATCAACGGGAGCCGCCGCAGCCGCGGCCGCCGGAGCGCTGCCGCCCAGCGTGCCCAGGTTGAGAATGATATTCACACCCTTTTTGGTGGGATTCGTCTCCTTGACGTCTTCGGAGATGCTCGCCTTGACCAGGAAGTCCACCACGTCGTGGATGTTGGCCTGGCGGAATTCGATCTCGGGGATGATGATCTCATTCATCTTCTTGACGAGATCGGAGGCCTCGGGCGCCACCGCATTGGACGGCGGCGGAGCGGGCGCCACATACTTGTAATCCCGGGGATTCCAGGAATCGCGCACGTCGGTGATCATGTTCTTGCTGGTGGCCTTGAATTCGACCGTACTGGAGGCGAAGCGCTTCTGCCCGGTGCGCTCCAGGCCTTCCATGGCTTCCTTGTTCTCGGGGTTCAGGGACAGCGCCGACTTGAACTTATCGGCCGCGGTCTGGTAGTCGCCGGCGCTGAGGAAGCCCCGGCCTTCGCGGACCAGCTTGTCGACACGGTCATTCAACTCGCGGGCCTGGGGCCCCTTCCACGGCTTCACGGAGGCCACCTGGGTCTCGGCGGCGACTTTGCGGTCCTTCTGAGCCAGCTTCTCCATCACGGTGCTGCGGATGCGCTCGATCCGGCGGTTTTCAGGATCGCGGGCGGCCGCGGTATTGGCCATGTCCAGGGCTTCCTGGAGCCGGTCCTGCGTGTAGAGCGAATTGATGATGTAATACTGGGACTCGCTCAGGCCGCGGAACGCGGTGTCGCGGGCGACCGTGTTGTCGTTCCTCACGGGCATGTTGTCGAGCACCTGCTGGTAGAGCCCGGCGGCTTCGGTGTATCCCTGGCGGGCGAAGGCCTTGTCGGCTTCGACCAGGGCGGCGCGGGCCTTGATTTCCTGTTCCTGTTTCCGGACCAGCGCCTGCTGGGCCATCAGGGCAGCGGCTTCGGCGCTGTCAACGGGCGCCACGACGGGGGTGGCCGGCGCGGCCGGCGCTTCGACCGCGGGCGCGGCTTCCACGGCGGGGGCCGGTGCGGCTTCCACGGCGGGGGCCGGGGCCGGGGCGGGCTTGTCTTCGATCAGTTCAATGGGAGCCGCGGGGGCCGGGGCGGCGGGAGCCGGAGCCGGGACCACAACGTCTTCAATGATGCCCACTTCAGCCGCGGGAGCCGGTGCCGCGGGAGCGGCCTCGACAGGCGCCGCGGGAACGGCCTCGAC
>CAYZVY010000293.1:0-2388 GCA_964481675.1 uncultured Verrucomicrobiota bacterium | reverse complement strand
CGGGAGCCGGTGCCGCGGGAGCGGCCTCGACAGGCGCCGCGGGAACGGCCTCGACAGGCGCTGCGGGAGCGGCCTCGACGGGCGCCGCGGGAACGGCCTCGACAGGCGCCGCGGGAGCGGCCTCGACAGGCGCCGCGGGAGCGTCGGGCTTGACTTCAGCCTGAGCCAGCAGCGGAATCTTGACCGGATCGAGCAGGGCGGCGCCTTGACCCCATCCGCGCGCGCCTGCGCCTACGATTAACGCAGCAACCAGCCATGTCTTGATAGCACTTGACCTCATTGAACGTATCTCCCTCGCAAGACCACAAACAAACTAGTTTTCCCGCCTCTTTTACTGCGGAGGTGTACTCGTCTCCATCTGGCGCTCGATCCACGTCTCTTTCCCCGAATCCTTCTGCGAAATTAATACTTTAGAGTTCTTGTTGTCAATCTCTTTAACGGTATACACCACACCGCGAACGGTGAAGTCGGCGTTATGCCGGACCACAAACTCCAGATTGTCCGTGGCCAGCACCATTTTGACTTCATATTCATTGATCGGGACTTCCTCGCCCTTGCGGAGCAGGATTTTCCGGCCGCTGGTCTTCGATTCCAGCGTCAGGGTGGAATGATCCACCTCGCGCGTCATGGTCCCGGAGCCCAGGCGGATCTTCTCGCGGATCTGCTTGTATTCCTTGAGCGTATAGCCTTCGACGTCGTCCCCGAGCTTGTACCAGGCTGTCTTCCCGCTCTTGGTGCTGTTGATCTGGAAGATATCGCCGCCGGCCAGGCGGTTGACCGCCATGAACTTCAGGTCGAACGGCATCGCCTTGATCTCCACCACGCCAAGCTTTGTGATGATGGGGGGATGGCTCTCGGCGTTGTTCGGGTCCGTTTTTTCAACGTATGAAAACTCATCCAGGTTCGAGAACCCATCCTTGTCGGGATCGGCCTTGGCATCGTCGGCATCGAGGGGATTCAGCTTGTTCGCGATCTCCCACTCGTCGTCCATCCGGTCATCGTCCTTGTCCTTGGATATGTTCGTCTTGGTCTGCTGGGCGCCGCATCGGCCGCACGTGCCGGCATCGTAGGGAATCGGGCGGCTGCAATCGATGCAGGACACGCGCAGCTCGGGAATGGACAGGTTGCGGGTCCAGGCGCTGATCTGGACGGGATTCGTGAGGCTGTTGTGACCCTGGTCAAACAGGTCGAGCGTGACGTTGGTGGCATGGGCGAATTCGGGGGTCAGCCCCTGCTTCCAGTCCTGGAAACGCTGCTCATCGGCTTTGATGTTGCCGATGCGCAACAGCAGGAAGACCAGGGACGCGAGCAGGATCAGAATGGCAAGAAATGCGATCACCCGGTCATAGTAGGACCGGACCGCGTCACGGATGGATTCCAGCGTCAGTTTCACCTATTCCGCCTTCCTTGTGAACCGGTACACATCCAAATCCAGCCGGATGGTGAGGGTGGCTTCGCGGCCGGAGACGATGCGGGACTCCTTGGCCGCCTCGGCAGGACCGTCCTTGCCGGCCGTCTCCTCGTTCATGACCTGTTTGCGGATGGAAACCTGGTCGCGCGGGGCCTGCCAGGAAACCCGCCGGACCGCGATGAACATGGAGTTGGCGGCCAGGGCGTTCAGCAGCTGCGCCGCGTTGTTTTCCTTGGCCTTGAACAGAAGCGCAAACCGCATGGTGGAATAGAGTTCGCCGGGCTTGAGAACGCCGGCGTCGGGATTGAAGATCATCACGCGGGCGTTGACATCAGACACCGCTTCGGCGCCCTTCCGCCCCCTGCCCCGCCCGGTCGCTTCGGCCGCTTCGCCGGCGGACGCCTCGCCTTCGCCCTCGAAATATTCCCGGCCGATCGCCTCGACGGAATTGACCTTGGCCGCGAAGAGCATGTCGCAGAGCCCCTTGATGATGGTCAGCTGCTGCATGAGGCGCGGCACATGGTCCGGCTTCGGCGGCGCGCCCTCCAGGTAGGCGTCCAGCCCGAACCCGAATTTCTGCGGCATGGTGATCCCCAGGGTCTTCCCATGGTTCACCATGTCGCGCTGGGCCTGCCAGAACGACTCCATGAACACCGTGGGCTGCTTAAGCTCCGTGGGCTCGACCTGGTTTTGAGACAGCGCGGCCTGCAGGTTGGTCAGGGCCGTCTGCAGGGTGCCGAGGTTCTGGTTTTCCAGCTCCACATTGCTGGCGGAGGGGAACGGAGCCATCTTGTAAAGGCCTTCCAGCGACCCCTTCACGACGGCCAGCTTGTTCCGCTCGGCACGGTACTCGTTGATAGCCGTGTAGACCAGGAAACCGGAACCCGCCACGAGAAGCAGGAGCCCGCCCCAGAACACGCTCAAACCGACTTTTTTTTGCGACCCCGTCACGGTGTCATCCTTCCGTTCCAGTCCGC
>CAYZVY010000292.1:0-5109 GCA_964481675.1 uncultured Verrucomicrobiota bacterium | reverse complement strand
ACTCCTGTGAGTTGTTTAAATCGCCTGGAAAAGTGGAATTCGTTGGCGAAATGGAGGCCGAGCGCGATGTCCGCGACCTTGTCGTGCGTCTCCAGCAGGCGCCGCCGGGCTGCCTCGATCCGCTGCTGCATATGGAAATCGCCCGGGGTGAGCCCGCACACCCGGCGGAATTTGCGGCGGAAGCTGCGCTCGCTCACGCCCATCTCCCGCGCAACCCGGGGCCAGTCGGACGCGTGCAGGGTCTGCCGCCGGCCCAGGCTGCGCTTGGCCGCCTCGCCCCACGCGGCATCCGGATCCGGCACCGGCTTCTGCCAGGCCGTGCACATGTCGCCGATCAGCGCCGCGAAGCGCCCCCAGTCGCGCGCCTGCTGGACCGCCCCGGTTTTCGCCAGCGGCAGCAGCGCCTGATGGAACCGGCGGATCCAGGACGGCACCGGGGCCAGCCGGTGCACGGGCTCGGCCGGATCCAGCAGCCCGGGCTGCCGCCAGGCCTCGAAGACGGGGCCGCCGAAAAAGACGCTGATCTCGTCCCACCGCCCGCCGGTCACGGGACAGTAGGCGTGCGGCACGCCGGGAAACAGCAGCAGCAGGTCACCGGCTTCAACCTCATAGGCCCGATCGCCGCTCCAGAACGAGCCCGCACCCTTGAGAAGGTAGGTCATGGAGAAGGAGTCGATCACCCGCCGATAGGCCGGATTCTTCTGGAGCCGCAGCGTCATGCCCCAGCTTTTCTCGATCCGGGCCGCGGTCCGGATGAAGGTCGCCCCCGCGCTGCGGGGCTGGTCGCAAATCAGCCAATATGAGCGCGGCGGATCCAGCGGCGCCGGCAGCTCCTGGCCATATTGGACAAAGAGCTCGCCTCCATAACGGCGGAACAGGCGCTGCAACGTCGGGCTGCAACCGGCTTTCTGGGTGGATTGCCTCATGATTTCACGTCATGATGGGAAAGGCCTCCCCGGTTGTCAAAGAAAAACACCCGCTTCGACAGTTTGGCCAAAACGGATATATTTATGGCCCTTGCGGATATGGCGCGAACGCGGGGCCTGTGCTTGAATGGCTCCATGAAACACGCCCTTCCGATCCCCCGCCCCTACCGCGGAATCGTTCCGCCGCTGGCCACGCCCCTGCTGACCCCGAACGAGCTGGATGCCGGCTCGCTGGAGCGGCTGACGGAGCACGTGCTGGCCGGCGGCGTGCACGGCCTGTTCGTGCTGGGCACGACGGGCGAGGGCACCAGCCTGAGCGTCCGGATGAAAAAAGAAATCGTCCAGCGGGTGTGCGCGCTGGCGGCCGGCCGGGCGCCGGTCCTGGTCTGCATCACCGATCCCTCCGCCGAGGAAGCCGTGGAACTGGCCGAGTGGTCCGCCGAGGCCGGCGCCTCGGCGGTGGTGACCGCCCCGCCCTATTATGTCCCCCTCTCCCAGCCGGAACTGCTGGACTTCCTGGGCCGCCTGGCCCCGCGGCTTCCCCTGCCCCTCTTCCTGTACAATATCCCCGGCTTCACCAAGACGGCCTATGAACCGGAAACCGTCCGGGCCGCGGCCGGCATTCCGGGAATCATCGGGCTGAAGGACAGCTCCGGCAGCCTGGCCTATTTCAAGGCCGTTGCGCATGCGATGCACGACCGGCCTGATTTCTCCCTGCTCATGGGCCCCGAGCTGCTGCTGGCGGAGTCCATGGCGGCCGGCGGCCATGGCGGCGTGACGGGCGGCGCCAACCTGTTTCCCGCCCTGTTCGTCCGGCTCTTCGATGCCCTTATGGCCGGGGACGCCGCGTCTGTCCTCGCCTGCCAGGGCCGGGTCAAAGCCCTGGGCCGGCTCTATGGCGTCAGCCCGGAGGCGTCCGGTTATCTCCGCGGCCTTAAATGCGCGCTCGCCGGCCGGGGGCTTTGCCGGAACATCCTGGCGGAGCCATTCACGCCGTTTTCGGGAAAAGAGGAGGCCTCGGTCCGCCAGTGCCTTGAGGAATTGCATGACGTCATGAGTTGAACGTGGTATAAAAATCACTTCAGGCCACGAAGAACCGGGGGAGGAGACCGATTTTATGAAAACGAGATGGCTCCCAATCCTGATCCTGCCCCTGCTATCGCTCACCCTGTCCCCGGACGCCGGCGCCTCCACCTATTACTGGGATAACGGCGGCGCCGACGGCCTCTGGACCAACCCCTCGAACTGGAATCCGGACTCCGTTCCCGGCAGCAATGACACCGTCTATCTGTCCACCAACTGCCCCGACGCAGCGCAGTTCATCACGCTGGACACCCATGCCATGCTGGCCACCCTGTTTTGCACGGCCACCAATAACCGGGCCTATACCATCAGTGCCACCAACGGCTGCACCCTGACATTCCTGGGGACCACGGACATCCAGGGAACCCGCACGGTGCCGCTGACCATCAACGCCGACATCCGTTACTGGGACACCTTCTCGGTCCAGCGGAAAAGCCAGACCGTGACGCTCAGCGGAAGCATCACGCCGCTCACGTCCGTCGGCAACTCGTTCATCATATCCGATGCCGGCACCCTCGTGCTGGGCGGCTCGAACGCCTTCGGCTATATCCGCAACGATGGCTCCGGCGAGGTCGTTGTCCGGCACCCTTACGCGCTCGGAACCAATTATTTCCGCAACCAGACCGCGGACGGCACGCTGTCGCTCGGGACCAATACCGTGATCAATGGAGACCTGCAAGTCAACGCCAACATGAACCTTCGCCTGAACGGAAGCGGCGGCTCGGATCTCACCTTATCCGTCCTGGGAGACTTGAGCGGCGCCCTGCTCACCGTCCAGCCTCCCACCAATGCATCGGGCCGCCTGACCCTTCGCCAGGTCAAAGATAGCGGGGCGTGCCTCACCGAATTCCGGCTGGCGGGCGGAACCATGCTCGTCTTGTCAAACAGCCCCGGGTCCGCGCGGATGAGTTGGGGCAGCACCACTTCACCTGGAGACGCGACCATTAATGGTGACGGGAGCTTTACCTTTGAAGGCGACAGCCTCTACTTTTATTCGACAAACGGTTATTCCGGCGGCACCTTCATCCGCAACGGACATGTCTACACCGTGGGCAACGACCGCTTCCCCACCAACGGCACGCTGACCGTCCTGTCGACCGCCGTTCTTGACATGCACGGCTTCACGTCGACTGTCGCCCGGCTGACGGGCAATGGCACCATTGACTTCGACCCCACTTCCGGTGCTTCGGGCGCTACGATCGTCAACGGCTTCCTGGAGCCCGGCCATACCAACGGCGTCCTGACTTTCACCGGCAAGGGGCGGCTGACCCTGGCCGCCGCCTGCACCTCCCGGTTCGACCTCGTCAGCACGTCGGGAGTCAGCGACAAAGTGACCTTCACGTCCACCGGGAACCTGACGCTCGACGGCCGTCTCGTCGTCACCGACGCCGGCGGATTGGAGCCCGGCGATTACAAAGTGTTCGACCTGAACGGCGGCGGCATTTCGGGCGGCTTCTCCTCCGTCACGTTGCCCAAGGGGTTCTGGGGAACAACCTATGTCCAGGGCGGCGACGTGTTCCTCAGAGTAAACAAATCGGGGCCCGGCGGCGCGGTCATGACGGTCCGCTAAAATTCCTGGAGTATGGTGACAAACCCTCCCAACATCCTCTGGATCATGGCCGACCAGTTCCGGGCCGACTGCCTGGGCTGCCTGGGCCATCCTGCGGCCCAGACGCCAAACCTCGACCGCCTCGCCGCCGAGGGCATCCTGTTCGAAAACGCCTTCTGCCAGAGCCCCGTCTGCATGGCCTCGCGCGGCTCGCTTTTCACCGGCCGCTACCCCTCCACCATCCGGGTCCGCGGCATGGGCATCCTGCCGCCCTCGGAAACCACCACGCCCGAATGGCTCCAGCGCCACGGCTACTTCACCGGGAGCTTCGGCAAGCTGCACCTGACGCCTCAGCTCTACACCCGCCAGGTGCTGGGCGCGAAGCGCCCCATCCTGGACTGGCGCCAGTTCGCAAAAGATGCGGGGCTCCCGCCCCTTCCCGACCATCCCTGCAAACTCAATTACGGATTCCAGGACCATGTCGATGTCGAGGACAGCCTTCCCGGCGTCTTCCAGGACTGGCTGAAACAAACCAGGCCCGACCTGGCGGAGAAACCCTCCGAACGCATCCCCGGCGGCCCCGGAGATCTTTTCGTCTCCCCCTATCCCTCCGACTGCCATCCCACCACATTCATCGCGCGCGAGGCCGAAGCGTTCATCCGCCATCGCCGCCCGCCCTGGTTCGCCTTCTGCTCGTTCATCGCCCCGCACCATCCCTTTGAAGCGCCGGCCGACCAGATCGCCCGCTTCGACGAAGCCGCGATTCCACTCCCCGACTTCAAGGGCGGCGTGGATCCCCGGTTCATTCCCGAGCCCGCCCGCAAGGCCGTCGATGAAGTCCTGGCATGGGCGGACCCCGTCAAGCGCCGGGTCGCGCTCCATTACCTGGCCGCCATCCGCCTGATCGACGAAGGCGTGGGCCGCCTGCTCGGCGCGCTGGAGGAAACCGGCCAGCTCGCCAACACGATCGTCCTCTTCAACGCCGACCACGGGGAATTCCTGGGCAACCACGGGCTGATCCGCAAGCCCTCCCTCCATTACGACGAGGTCCTGCGTGTTCCCCTTTTGATGCGCCTGCCGGGCGGCGAGGCCGCGGGGCGGCGCGTCCCCGGCCTGGTGGAGCTGACGGACGTGCATCCCACGCTGCTGCGCCTGGCAGGGCTCGGGATCAATCCGGGCGTGCAGGGGCGCGACTGGTCGAAGGCGATTCTGCACAACGGGCCCATCGGCCGCGAGTCCATCCTGAGCGACATGTATGACGATTGCGTCCGCCCCGAAACGTGCCTGATCGCCCCCGGCGGCGGCCCCTACATGGCGGTGCAGACCCTGCGCACCGAAGGCTGGAAGCTGAACGTCTACCCCACGGCCGGCCCCGAATACGGCCAGCTGTTCGACTTGACGAACGATCCCGACGAATCGCGCAACCTCTACGGCGACCCCGCGTACCGGGATGTCCGCGAGGGAATGCTCTGGCGCCTGATGCAGCGGATCGCGGCCAACGCCGACCCGCTCCCCCGCGTGCTCAGCCAGTGGTGAGCCGGGGCTGTTGTA
>CAYZVY010000291.1:0-5147 GCA_964481675.1 uncultured Verrucomicrobiota bacterium | reverse complement strand
TCCCCGGTGCGGCCATAGGCCGCCAGGGTTCCGGTTCCCAGCCCGATGACCCCGACCCGGAGCGGCTGGTCGGGGTGGAGGGCGATATGCCGCCGGATCGGATAGCCCCCGCCAAAGGAGCCGTAATATTGCGTGGGCGTGTCCCGCAGGGTCGCCGTGAGGGCCTGGAATCCGTGGACCGTGGAGCCGTGCACGAGGCTGTGCATCCGGCCCAGGACGTCGCCATACTTGCTGCCGATCTCGCTGTCCGTCACCCGCATGACGCCGTAGAAGTTCCGGTTGCGCCACATGGATTGCGTCAGCTGCGACCCGACGATCAGCGGTTCGATGACGATAACGGCCAGGGCGGCCAGGGCGGTCAGCCAGACTTCCAGCGGATCCAACTGGCGGCGGCGCTGGAACATGAAGAAGGCCGCCAGGAGGGCGAGGATGGCGGCGATGAGGCCATACTCGTAGACGCCCTTCAGGAGCAGGGGCGCCGCGATGCCGGCCAGCAGGCCGCCGGCCGCCCCGCCGGCCGCGATGGCCAGGTAATACACCGGCAGGCGGTCGGATGGCGGGCGGGCGGCATAGAGCCGGCCGGACAGGAAGAGCCCGCCGAACAGCACCACGCCGGTGCCGAGAAAGAGGGCCAGGGAGATGCTGCCCCAGCCGAGGCCCCGGCAGAGGCCGAATCCGGTCATGAAGCAGACGGTCAGCACGGCCCAGAGCGGAGTCTGGGTTTCGCCCATCGTCGTGAAGCCACCCACGTAGCCCAGCAGAAAGGCGCCCAGCAGGAGGCACCAGACCATGGGCATCGGGGTGATGTCCGCCGTCAGGCTGGCCGTGGTGGCCGTCAGGAGAAAGGAATTCAGCAGGGGCAGGAGCCACCACAGGGACACGGGTCTGGAGACCCGTGCCACGTCTTGCGCCTGAAGTGCCACGTCTTGCGCCTGAAGTGCCACGTCTTGCGCCTGAAGTGGCACGGGTCTCCTGACCCGTGTCCCCGAAGAATCCGCCTGGAAAGTCCCTGCCCCATCTTGCTCGGGAAGTGGCACGGGTCTCCTGACCCGTGTCCCCGAAGAATCCGCCTGGAAAGTCCCTGCCCCATCTTGCTCGGGAAGTGGCACGGGTCTCCTGACCCGTGTCCCCGAAGAATCCGTTCTGGACCTGATCAGAACGACCGCCAACCCCGCCAACACTAATCCATATCCCCCGAACAACACCCGCCACAGAGTTTGCTGGGCGGAGAGGCTCAGGTGGGGTTCCACCAGGAACGGATAGGCGAAAAGGCCCACCAGGGATCCGACGTTGGAAATGGCATAGAGGGGGTAGACGTTCCAGTCGGGCTGGACGCGGGCCAGCCAGCTTTGCACCAGCGTGCTGCCGGCCGACAGCAGCAGGTAGGCCGGGCCAGTGCCCGCGATGACGAGAAGGAGGACGCGGAGGGCGGGCGGAAGGTGATCGGCGGCCGGCACGCGGGCCAGGAGGGTCATGCCGGGCCAGGCGGCCGCCGCCGCCAGGAGCAGGATATGGATCAGGACCTGGCGGGCGGGCCGCAGCCGGCTGACCCAGGCGGCGTAGCCATAGCCGGCCAGCAGGAGGAGTTGAAAGGCCACCAGGCAGGCGGTCCAGACCGCGGCGCTGCCGCCGAAGCGGGGCAGCAGCATGCGGCCGGACATGGGTTGGACATTGAAGAGAAGGGCGGACCCCAGGAAGATGACGGCTCCCGCCGCCATCGCCAGGGTGGATCGCTTGTTCATGGCAAAACCATAGCGGGATGGATGGGCTTTAACAAGAAAAGAGAGAACCACGGATGGCACGCCCCGCGTCTTAGGCAGGGCGGCCGGCGGCGCGAGAGAACCACGAATGGACACTAATCAACACGAATAAGAGAAGAGTTACCGCAGAGGACGCAAAGGGAGGCGCAAAGGAAGTGGAGAAGAGAACCCCGGATCTCACGGATGGCACGGATAAGAGAAGAATGGCGGGGCGGCCCCGCACCCCCGACAGCCATCCCGTCTGGCTTCTCTTCCGGGGGCCGGCGGGGCCTCCCCGCCAAGTCTTCTCTTATTCGTGTTGATTCGTGGTTCTCTTCTCGTGCCACCGGCTCCCGGAAGAGAAATCAAGACAGACGGGGTGGCTGTCGGGGGTGCGGGGCTTCCCCGCCTGCCTTCTCTTCTCTTATTCGTGTTGATTCGTGTCCATTCGTGGTTCTCTTCTCTTGGCACATCCAGGCCCAAATCCCGGCCTTAAATCATTGACTTTTCTTTCCTCCCGCAGGTATTCTTTTATATCAGCATTTAATCAGGAGGCTATTCATGGCGGAACCCGTTAAACCGGTCCAAACCCGTTATTATGCGCCCCCGTCCTGGCTTTTCGGGGCGGCGGCCGCCACGGTCGCGTTTATCGCCTACATGCTGACCATGGCGCCCATCGCCTTTCCGGGGCGGTCGCTGGACATCCTGGTCAACTATGGCAAGATCAAGGGCATCCAACCGCTCTTTTATCCGATCTATGAATTCCTGCTCGGCCTGCTCACGCATCTGCCCGGCAATCTCCCGCTGAAAGCCGCCCTGTTGAGCGCCCTCTGCGCATGGGGCTCGCTGGCCTGCCTGTTCGTGATCATGTCCCGGGTAGTGTACCGCACGATCGAGGAGGAAACGGACGTGCGGATCCGCTGGATCGCCTCGCTCTGCGCGGGGCTGGCCGCGGTGCTGTTCCTGGCGTTCTGCAAGCCGTTCTGGTATGCCGCCAACCGGGCCGATTACGCCTGTTTCCACCTGTTCTTTCTCCTGGGCATGTTCCGCCTGTTCCTGGCGTGGACGGAAAACATCAACAAGAACTGGCTGCTCTTCCTGTTCGCACTCCTCTACGGGCTGGGCATCGCCGAATTCGCCACGTTCATTGTCTTTGCGCCGGTCTTCGCCCTGACAATTCTCGTGATGCTGGCCATGGCCGGCCGGCTGAGCAGTCTCCGCGTGGTGATGCTGGCCGCGTGCGCCCTGGCGGGGCTGTCCCTGTACGGCTGGACCGCCTGGCGCTATTTCCACGCCCCCTATGTCGCATCCAACCAGGCGTCCAGCGTCTTCGAGGCGCTGGTTTTCGTCATCAAGGGCCAACTGCTGCTGATCATGCGGAGCCTGCCCTACACCGGCTGGCTGCTCATCGGCATCACCACATTCATCCCCTGGATCGTCCTGCTGCCGCTCCACCGCCGCGGCCTGCGCAGCGAAACCGGATGGAGCTTCATCAGCCTCCACATCGTGTTCGCGCTGCTGACCGTGGCGCTGATGTTCGACTTCACGCTATCGCCCTGGAAGTTCCTGGGCGAGGGCAATCTGCTCGTCACCCCCTATATGTGCGCGGCCATGGTGTTCGGTTACCTGATCGCCTTCTGGCTGGTGGAGGAGCGCAACCCCTGGCTCAAGAAGGGCAGCGACGGGATGATGGCGTTTCACAAACACCTCTGCCGCGGCATGGCCCTCGTGATGGGACTCTTGGTGCTGGCGCCGGTGGCGTTGAATTTCCAGGCCAGCAACGTGCGGAAGGCCGCCGTCTTCGACCTGCTGTCGCGGAACATCATCCAGTCGATGGGCGAGCGCGAGTGGCTGGTGACGGACGGCGTGATGGACAACTACCTGCTGCTGACCGCCACCAACATGAACAAGAAGCTCCACCTCATGGATATGAGCCGCGGGGACGACAAGCGGATGATGCGCGAGATAGCCGCGCAGTTCGGCGATAATGTGCGCCTGAGGAATCAGGCCGAACTGGGGCTGGTGCCCTTCCTCCAGGAATGGATGCGGCAGGATCCGGAAGTGGACCGGAAGCTGGCGCTGATGAACCTGCCGGACCTCTGGTACAGCACGGAGCTCACCCCGCGCACCCCGATCCCGGTCGGCCTCATTTTCCTGGGCAACCCGAAGGCGGCCAAGCTGGACCTGACGGTGCTCCGCCAGCAGAATCGCGCCATCTGGGCCGAGGCCGCGAAGCTGGCGCCCGCCCAGGGCACGATGATCAGCATGGGGCTCTGGCATTACTTCAACCGGCAGATGAGCCTGATGGCCAACAACATGGGCGTGCTGCTGGAGGACGACGGGAAGCGCGACGAAGCCTACGCCACCTACGGGCTGTCGCGCAGCATGGAGTCGAACAACCTCAGCGCCCTGCTGAACCAGTATGCCATGATCAAGGACGGCTACCAGGCGCCGGACGCGGCGGCCGTGTCCAATGCGCTGGCCCTGGTCGAGTCGGAGGCCCTCGCGAACTATAACATCTGGAACCTGTCGCGCTACTACGGGTACGTCCGCTCGCCGGAGGCCTTTGCCTCCATGGGGTGGACGTGGGCGCTGTCGGGCTATCCGGGCCTGGCGGTGGCGGGCCTCAAGCGGGCGATGGACCTGTCCAAGGATTCGCAGATTTCGGAGCAGGTCGACATCGCGCTGGCCTCGGTCTACATGAACCAGGGGCAGCCGGAGGAGACCCGCAAGATTTTCGGCCGCATGCTGGAGCGGGACCGGATGGACGTGCGCGCGCTGATGGGGATGGCGGAGCTGGCCCTGCGCTGGCGCAAGCCGGAGGAGGCCAAGCAGTACATCGAGCGGGCCGAGGCGGCCGGCGCCCCCAGCGCCGAGCTGAACCAGCTCAAGGCGCTCTTCCACATGGCCCTGGGCGAGAACGACAAGGCCCGCGTCTACCTGGAAACGCTGGTGAGCACCTACAAGGGCATGACGACGCCCTGGCACATGCTGGCCAACGTGATGGTGGTGCAGAAGGACGCCAAGGGGCTGGAGGCCCTGTCCAAGAAGATCAAGGAGCTGCCCCGCCAGGATTTCCACACCAGCCGGGCCCTGGCGATCGCAGCGGCCATGAAGAACGACGGCGCGGCCATGCGCGAATACCTGGAGCAGGCGCTGCTGTACAAGCCCCGCGATGTCGGCACCCTGGACCTGCTGCTGCGCATGGACATGAAGGATGGCCGGCTGGACCTGGCCGAGCAGCACGCGCTGGACCTGTTGCGGACGCAGGCGGGCCACCCGTACGGCAATTTCGTGATGGGCACGTTGCAGATGAAGCGGCGGGAATACAAGCTGGCCGAGGATTCGCTGAGCCGGAGCCTGTCGGAACAGCGGACGCCGGAGACGCTGAACGACCTGGCCTGGGCC
>CAYZVY010000290.1:0-5226 GCA_964481675.1 uncultured Verrucomicrobiota bacterium | reverse complement strand
CCGTGTTGCCGCGGGCGCCGGGCTCGGTCTCGATGACTTTCTTGATCACGAAATTGGGCAGGGTGATGTCGATCGGCTGGCCGCGATGGAACAGGATCATGCAGGCGATGTTGTCCTGCAGGAAATAGCGCTTGTCGCCCAGGATCTTGGCCGGAACCTGGACTTCCTCGAAATTCTCGTCCGTGAAGATGAAACGCTCCTCGTCCATGGCGTAGGAAAACGTCACGTTCTTCTCTTCCAGCTCGGGCTTGTCGACCATGTCGTTCGAGCGATACGCCTTCAGCTGCGTGTCGCCGGACACCATATGCTTGATACGGCAGTTGTAGATGGCGGCGCCTTTGCCCGGCTTGTAAAAGCTGAACTCGGTGATAATGAAGGGCTGGCCATCCACCTCGATCTTCAGGCCTTTTCTCAGATCCGCTGCGCTATACGGCATAATGTCCTCATGTTTCGTCTATTAAAATAGCGGCTAATAAAATTACCCGAACACGACGCCGAAGTCAATACTTTGTCTGCATGACTTCACTTTTTCCTCGTTAAAGACGCAAATCCTGTTACGATAACGCCACTTTTCAAGGAGGGCTTCGCACCGTGTTGAAATCGATCCTCGTGCCGTTGTGCATCGCTGCCTTTTGTTACCCGTCCCCGGCAAAGGCGGCCAACCTGCTGTGGAATGCCCCGGACGGCGGAGCCTGGAGCGAGGCCGCCAACTGGACCCCGGCCGAGTCGCCCAACAGCGCCGATGACACCGTCCGCTTCGGCCCCGTCACGCCCGGAGCCGTGATCACCAACGACATCCCCGCCCTGCTGATCAACTCGAACCTGGTGATGAAAAGCACGAACATCACCGATTTTTCCGGCTACACCCTCACCTGCAAATGGTTCGAGGTGCAAGGGTTCGGCGCCGCCACCAATGCACTGACCAACGCCGTGCTGTTCCTCACCAACGGAACCCTGGTGGTCACGGGCCAGATGTCCCTCGGTGTCGGACCGTTCGTGGAGGCCCGCCTGACCACCTCGCCCGACTTCGCCATCCGGCTTGGCCTGGGCACCGCCGTCACCGCGCGGGCCTCCATGAAGGTGGGCGAAAACACCGGGGCAAACCCCTCGCACAATCTCTCCTTCCTGACGGCGGCCGGCCCGTTCACCGGGTACCTGTCAAAACTCATCCTCTCCTACCGGACGGCCTCCACCACCGGCATCAGTTACGGCGAACTCGACCTGTCTTCCGTCACGGCTCCGGGCGTCCTCGACATCTCCGAATCCCTCGAAATCTCGAATACCCATCGCACCCACGGAGCCGCCGTCAAGCTATCCGATTCCCTGGACCTGGTGGTCGGCTCTCCCGCCCAGCGGGGTAAGGTGATCATCGCGCAGGGCAAGACAGGAAGCGCCTATACCAAATCCAGCCTGACCCTCGGCGCCGGACGCATCGACGCGTACCTGTCGGAGCTGACACTCGCGAATCCCAGCGCCGTGGGCATGGGCCAGCTGTTCGCCAGCAACGCCACCGGCGTGATCGACGTCTCCGGAACCGTCCTGGTGGGGGACGGCGGCTCCGCCGGGATCCTGATCCTGGGCGACGGGGTCGACCTGAAAATCGGGCGGGCCGACGGGCCGCGCGGCAACCTCATCGTCGGACGCTCTTCCCATTCATTTACGGAAGACTCACTCTGGCTCGGGACCGGCCGCTTTGAGGCCTACCTGACCAACCTCACCGTCGGCGTCAAGGGAAACGGGTACAACATCAGCAACAAGAAACTGTTCGCGGGGAATGTCCAGACCGGCCTGCTGGACGTCAGCAGTGCGGTGATCGTGGGCCAGGGGCGCAATGAAACCTATGGCTCGTCCCTGATCCTGAACTCCCGTTTCATCACCCGCATTGGCTCCGCCACCAACCGGGCGCTCCTGTATGTCGGCGAGGGGTACCAGCCGGGAATCTGCCGCCTGGCGGCGGGCGGAACGTTCACCTGCTACCTGACCAACCTGACCGTCGGCCGGAGCAGCGGCTATACAAACGTAGACAAGACCGATGCACTGCTCAACCTCCTGGACGTCACCAACGGGCTCATCGACGTCAACGGCCCCGTGGTCATCGGGATCGGCACCAATTCGGCCGGCGAAATCCGGCTGCCCGCGTTCCCGGCCGTCGCCGGCACGCTCCAGGTCGGCGGCTCGAATTACCTATCAAAAGCGACCCTTCTCATGACCGGCACGGTCTTCGCCGTCACCAACAGCGTCGCCGTCCACGGCCCCACGGCCGCCAACAGGGGCCGGATCCTGACGACCGTGGCGGGGGCCCCGGCCGGCCTCGACCTGGCCTCCGACGCCACCCTCTCCGTCCAGCTGGGCGTCATCAGCAATCTCTTCCTCAACCCGACCGCCTATGCCCCGGTCTACTGGGGCCTCCGCTGGGCGGGCGACCACACCAACGACCTGGAAACCCTTCGCGGGGCCGGCAAGCTTGTCTGGAACGCCACCTCCGTCACGGACGCCGCCGTGTCAGGCCCCATCCGGATTTTCATGCAGGACAACGTCACCTACCTGGGCGCGCCGATGCGCCGCCGCGGCGGAACCGTGCTCCTGGTCCGATAGCGCCCCTCCCGCTTATTTCCCCCCTTTGCCGGCTTGACTTTTACCCCCCATAAAGGGAAGATTTTAGGGATACGGGAAACCCTTTTCGGAAGACTATGCCGCCAGACAAACTCTATGATATCAGCCGGTCCGTCGGCGTGGTTGAAACCCGCCGGATCAAGCTGGACCTGCCGCCAGGAGGCTTCCGCCTGGAGAGCGGGGAAAGCCTGCCCGAGGTGGAGGTGGCCTACGAAACGTACGGCGCCCTCTCCCCGGCCGGCGACAATGCCCTGTACATCTGCCACGCCCTGAGCGGCGACGCCCATGCGGCCGGATTCCAAAGCGAAGCCGAGATGCGCGCCGCGAAACCCAAGCCCGGCTGGTGGGACCTGATGATCGGCCCGGGCAAGCCCATCGACACCAACCGCTTCTTCGTGATCTGCTCCAATTTCCTGGGCGGCTGCAAGGGCTCCACGGGGCCCTGCTCCATCGACCCCCGCACCGGCAAGCCCTATGGCTCCCGCTTTCCCCGCATCACCATCGGAGACATGGTGGAAGTCCAGCACCGCTTTCTCCAGGCCCTGGGCGTCCCCCGCCTGCACGCCGTCCTCGGCGGCTCCATGGGCGGCATGCAGGTGCTGGAATGGAGCATCCGGTTCCCCGACTACGTGGACCGCTGCATCTGCATCGCCTCGGCCGCCAAGCTGACGTCCCAGGCCCTCGCCTTCAACGTGGTCGGCAGGCGCACCATCATGGACGACCCCCACTGGCACGGCGGGGA
Organism: uncultured Verrucomicrobiota bacterium; assembly: GCA_964481675.1. GTDB lineage: Bacteria > Verrucomicrobiota > Kiritimatiellia > CAIKKV01 > CAIKKV01 > CAIKKV01. The sequence continues at coordinate 1,871 of CAYZVY010000290.1, read as the reverse complement.
TTATTACGACTCCGACCGCAAGCCCGTCAACGGGCTCGCCCACGCCCGGATGATCGCCCACATCACCTACATCTCCCCGGCCAGCATGGAGGAGAAGTTCGGCCGGGATAAGAAGACGGACGCCCCCGCGGCGCGCTTTGTCTCCCCGTTCCAGGTGGAGAGCTACCTCGCCTACCAGGGCGACCAGTTCGTCAAGCGCTTCGACGCCAACTCCTACCTCCACATCACCGAGGCGCTGGACTCCTACGACCTGGCGGAAAAATACGGCAGCCTCAAGAACGCCTTCCAGCGGGTGCGCGCGCGCTGCCTGATCGTGGCCCTCAACACCGACTGGCTCTACACCCCCGAACAGTCGATGGAAATGGCCGAGGCGCTCCAGGCCGCCGGCCGCGAGGTCAGCTATTGCCTGCTGGAAGCCGAACAGGGCCACGACGCCTTCCTGCTCGACCTGCCCGAGCTCTCGGACCTGATCGGCAATTACCTCCGGGCCTCGCCCGCGCACCTCCCCGGCGGCCGCCCATCGCCCACTCCCGAGGGCGAGGACTTCCCCATGATCCGCGCCCTCGTCAAGCCCGGCGCCCGCATTCTCGACCTGGGCTGCGGAGACGGCCAACTCCTCGAGGCCCTCACCGCCGGCAGCAACACCCCCGGGCTCGGCATCGACATCGATGTCCACCATGCCATCGCCACCGTCGGCCGCGGCGTGCCCGTGTTCATCCACGACATCGACGCCGGCCTCGGCATGCTCCCCGACCAGTCCTTCGACGTGGCCCTCCTCAGCCGCACGCTCCAGGTCATCCGCAAGCCGGCCAGCGTGCTCCGGGAGATGATGCGCGTGGCCCGCTTCGCCGTGGTCACCTTCCCCAATTTCGCCAACTGGAAGCACCGGCTCCGCCTCGGGTTCGCCGGCCGCATGCCCAAGGGCGACGCCCTGCCGTTCGAGTGGTACGACACGCCGAACATCCACCACGCCACGCTCACGGATTTCCTGGACCTGTGCCGCTCGGAGCACATCCGCTGCTCGCGCATCCACTGCGTGCCCAACGGCGCGCTCAGCCAGGCCCTCCTCAAACTGGGACTCCAAAACCTTGGCGCCGACGAAGTCGTCGTCATGCTGGAAAGGGAATAAAACATGTCCAAGCACCCGGAAACCGAAGATCTCGCCGCCATCGCCGGCAAGCTGGCCAACTGCAACCGCTGCACCGCGCCGATCGGCCAGGGCAAGGGTTTCGGCCTCGCCGGCCGCCAGGCCGTCATCAAGGTGCTCGACGACCTGATCGCCGCCCTCTTCCCCGGCTGCCACGGCTATGAGCCCGTCCCCGCCGAACAGATCCGCGGGCTCGTGGAGGAAAAGCTCCACGCCATCCGCGCCTCCCTGCGCCGGCAGATCGAGCTGGCCTTCCGCTACCAGTGCGAGTTCGAACATTGCAAGGAATGCGGCGACTGCGGCCGGAGGGCCGAAAAGGCCGTCCACATCCTGATGACCTCCCTGCCCGGCATCAAGCTGGTGCTGCAGGATGACATCGTGGCGGCGTACGAAGGCGATCCCGCCGCCAAGTCGTTCATGGAAGTCGTCATGAGCTACCCCGGCGTGCTGACCATCATGACCCACCGCCTCGCCCACGTGCTGTACACGGAAGGCGTGCCGCTCATCCCGCGCATCATGTCCGAACATGCGCACTCCCAGACCGGCATCGACATCCATCCCGGCGCGGAAATCGGCCCCGGCTTCTTTATCGACCACGGCACCGGCGTCGTCATCGGCGAAACCTGCGTCATCGGCCGGCGCGTCAAGCTCTACCAGGGCGTCACCCTGGGCGCGCTCAGCTTCCCGAAGGATGAGCACGGCAACCCGATCAAGGGCATCAAGC
>CAYZVY010000289.1:0-5235 GCA_964481675.1 uncultured Verrucomicrobiota bacterium | reverse complement strand
GCACGGGGCGGAAGCGGGCGGGGTCGGTGACGGTCATGCGGAGGCCGGGGATGAGGCGGCCGGCGTAGGGATCGTGGGGCGGAATGAACGGGTGGGGATGGAACACCACGCCCGGCAGGGTGTCGGCGGAGAGGATCTCGCGCAGGGCTTCGGCCTTCATCCAGGGCGCGCCGAACACCTGGAACGGCAGGGTGGTGGTCCGGCCGCAGCTGATGCCGGCGACGCCCTCGGTGAAGACCGTGGCCAGGTAGCAGGCGGCGGTTTCCCAGGAGCGGATGCCGGGGGACGGGGGCGCCCAGGGCGGCCAGTCCGGGCCGCGGCGCGGGTCGCGGCGGTAGCCGGCCATGGCCGCCACGCCGAGATCCACGTCCAGTTTCAGCGCGCGCTTGAGCCAGAGCGCCGTTTCGCCGGGCGTCATGGCATAGCACAAGGGCGTGCGGATGCAGCCGACGAAGCTCTCGAAGCCGGGCTCCAGCACCGGGCCGTCGGGCGTGCGGGGAAGGGGGATGGGGCGGTCGGCCACGATCACGGGAATGCCGGCGGCCGCGGCGGCTTCGAGCGCGTGGCGGAGGGTAGAGACGTAGGTGTAGCAGCGCGCGCCGAGGTCCTGCAGGTCGACGACCAGCACGTCCAGTTTCCGGAGCTGGGCCCGCGAGGGGGCGAGGCGGCGGCCGTAGAGGGAGTAGACCGGAATGCGCCACACGGGATGGCGGCGGGTGTGGACGGGGTCGCCGGCGCCGGCGGATCCGAAGAAGCCGTGTTCGGGGGCGAAGAGGGAGACCAGCGTGACGCCCGGGGCGGCCTGCAGGGCCTCGGCCGAGGTGGCGCCCTGGGATGTCATGGCGGCGGTGTGGGAGAGGAGGCCCACGCGCTTGCCGCGGAGGGCGCCGCCGGAGAGCAGGGATTCGATGCCGGGACGGAAGCGGGTGTTCATGGAGCCGGCGTCTCGCGGCCGTCGGCGTCCTCGCCCAGCAGGCGGGTGATGGCGGTGACCAGGCTTTCGCGCTCCACCGGTTTCTGGACGAAGACCCATTCGCTGCGCGGCATGAAGCGCCGCATGTAATCGCGCGAAAAGCCCGAGGTGATGATGAGGGGCGTGCCGGGCTTGATCTCCAGCAGCTTGTGCACCATTTCCCCGGTTTCCATGTCGGTCATGATGGCGTCCACGATGCAGAGCGCGTAGGCGTCGGGATTTTTCTTGTAGAGGGCCAGGCCGTCGGCGGCGGAGCCGGCGGTCTGCACCCGGTAGCCCTCGGCCTTGATGAGGGAGGCCGTTTCGTTGAGGAGGTCCGGCTCGTGGTCGATGAGCAGGAAGAGCGGGGCCTGGTCGAGCCGGGGCGCGCCGTTGGCCTTCGGGGCGGCGATGGGGATGAACAGGTGGAAGGTGGTGCCTTCCCCGATCTTGCTCTTGACCCGGATCCAGCCGCCGTAGCCGAGGATGGCGCTGTTGGCCACGGCCAGGCCGAGCCCCACGCCGCGGTTTTTCTTGGTTGAGAAGAACGGCTCGAAGATGCGGTCCAGCACCTCGGTGGGGATGCCGGTGCCGGAATCGGTGATGCGGATGACGGCGTAGGGGCCGCTGGCGGCCTTGGGGTTGGCCTTCACGTCGGGCCGCTTGACCATCTGGTCCTGAACGGTGACGCGGAGGACGCCTCCGTTGGGCATGGCTTCGGCGGCGTTGTAGAAGAAGTCCACCAGCACGTCCACCAGCTGGGCCGGGTCGGCCATGACGTGGGGCATGTGCTCCGATTCCTGGAATTTGACGTCCACGCGGCCGCGGGACAGGGTGGGGTGGGCGTTTTCGAGGGAGCGCCGGATGGTCTGGCGGAGGGAGACGGCCTGGAGGCGGATGTCCCCCTCGGCGTTGCTGGCGCGGGCGATGACGAGGATGCGGCGGGTCAGGTCCTGCCCGTGGCGGCCGGCGTCGAGCAGCTTCTGCGCGTCCTCGTAGGCGGGGGTGTTGCTGGCCAGGCTGGCGAGCAGGGAGGAGGCGTAGCCGGTGATGACGCCGAAGAGGGTGCTGAACTCGTGGGCCACGGTGCTGGACAGCTTGCCGAGCACTTCCATCTTCTCGATGCTGTGGTGGTGGCGCTCGTGGATGCGGCGGCTGGTGACGTCGTGGATGACGATGATGACGCCCTCGACCATGCCGCCGGGGGAGAGGATGGGCGAGGAGGACGCGAGGATGTCCTTGCGCTGGCCGGAGCGGTCGTAGAAGGCGAAGACCTTGGCGTCGCCGCCTTCGGTCACGCCGTCGCGCAGGGTCCGCATGCCGATGACTTCCACGGGCTCGTTCGTTTCGAGGTGGCGGGTGACGCCGAGCTCCTCGAGGCGGTGGCCGATGGCGTCCTTCTTTTTCCACAGCGTGATGGCTTCGGCCGTGGGGTTCATGTAGGTGATGATGCCGTCGCGGCCGGCGGCGATGACGCCGTCGCCGATGGAGTCGAGGGCGGTGGCGAACCAGCGGCGGTTTTCCTCGAGCACGCTTTCGGTGCGGTGGCGGAAGAGGGCGATTTCGATGGCGATCTTGAGATCGGTCTTTTCGAATGGGGGGTGGATGTAGCCGAAGAGGGCGGGGGTCTTGACGTCTTCGAGGAGGGCGGCGTCCGCCTTGTCGGCGATGAAGATGACGGGGATCTGGTGGGCGTGGCGGAGGCTCGAGCCGGTTTCGACGCCGTTGGGGCGGCCCTTGAGGCGGGCATCGACGAGGGCGATGTCGGGCTTGACGGCGTAGGCGGCCTTGACGGCGTCCTTGCCGGTCTTGAAGGTGGGGTGGACGGCATAGCCGAGCTTTTCCAGGGAGGTTTTGATCTCCGCGGCGACAGCGGGATTGTCTTCCACCAGCAGGATGCTTGTGCCGGCCATGAGCGCCTACCCTTTCCGACTCGTTACAGAAAGGACACTATGGCAAATTTCCCGGCCCGATACAAGCCCTCGCATTTCAGTGCCGTTGTGCTTGGGATTCGGGTGTATTGTCTTCTGTGGCCGCGGCCGGCGGCCGCGGTGATGCGCTTGTTTGGCGGCTTGTTACCCAGCGGGGGTGCGGCGTTTCGGCACGATCTGGCGGACGCTTTGGCGCGCTGGGGCCACCCAACGCGGCTTCGCGGCCCGGGAGGCCAGCTCGCCGCGTCGCGCGGTCCCATCATCGCCAAAGCGCCTCGCCATATCGTGCTGATCGAAACGCCGCACCCGGTAGCCATCGCGCGCCCTCGGCCCTGTCGGGCACTTTCGGGCGGCGCGCGAGGCGGTTTCCATAGAGCGCCCGTTCAGTAAAGTGTGGCGTATTTTTGGCCTAACCGTTGACCCCCTTAACCCCTGAACCCCGAACCCTGACCCCTTCTCAATAATCCCGCTGCGTGAGGCTGCGGTTGGCCAGGTAGAGGGGGAGGATGACGGCGGCGGCGGTGAGGGCCAGGCACCAGGCGGAGGCGAGGGCGATGCCCTGGCGGAAGGCGGCGGGGGCGATATGGCCGAGGAGGGCCTGGTGGAAGAGGGCGGCGAAGGGGAGGATGGCGAGCAGCATGTAGGCGAGGGAGAGCACCAGGTTGAGGGTGCCGCCGAACCCGGAGACGATGGCGGCCGGATTGCGCTCGGCTAGGTCCATGAACAGCGCCCCCAGGCCGGTGGCCAGCCCCGCCACGGCGAGAGGCACCGCGAGCCCGATGCCCAGCGTCACCAGCCGCACGGGGGCGGTCACGTCCAGCATGGCGGTCGAGACGCCCACCAGCCCCAGGCTGATCAGGAGCATGGCCGCCGCGGAGAGGACGAACTTGCCGAACAGGATGCGCCGCGGGGTGGTGGGCGCCAGGTTCAGGATCCAGAACCCGTGGCCTTCCAGGCTGAGCTGGGGGTAGATGAACCGGGCGCCCAGCGAGCAGAGGACCGCCGAGACGCTGAACACGTTGAGGAACGAAATGAAGCTGCGCCAGACCTCGGGCATCTGGTTGTAGCGGAACGCGCGCAGGTTGAAGAAGTAGAGGCCCAGCAGGCCGAAGAAGATGAGGCTCTGCGCCCATTGCGCGGGATCGCGCAGGAAGGTGCGGATGTCCTTGAACGCCATGGCCCGCAGGTCCGGCGGGAGCACCCGGGCGGCCGCCCGCTCCAGCCCCGCCAGCAGGATGGGGGACCGCCGGCCGAGGGACGACTCGCCCATGGCGCGCTGCCAGGATTCGTAGAAGACCGCCGCCCCGAGCCCCTCGATGGCGGTCAGCACCAGCAGGGCGTTGGAGATGAGCAGCAGGAGAAAGAGCAGGCCCCGGCCCCAGAAGCCGCGGGACCCGGCCATGATGCCTTCGGACATCCACCAGCTGGGCCACCAGGGCTGGGCGGCGGCCTTCATGCCCGGCACCAGGTTGGTCAGCATGAAGACCTCCTCCGACTCGGCGTGGCGGTAGCGCCCCAGGAACGTCACCGTGACGATCAGGCCCGCCAGGGCCAGGAGGATCAGCAGGGCGGTCAGGAGGGTGCGGCCCCGCGGAATCCACCGGATCGCGGCCATGACCACCAGGGCGCCCAGCCCGGCGGTCAGCACCAGGAACGGCACGGCGAAAAGAAAGGCCCAGATCAGGAACAGCGGCGAGAGGTGCTTGTGCGCCTGGTAGGCGCTGATGAAGGGGATGATGATGAAGAAGAAGGCCCAGGACGAGAGCAGGATGGCCTCGGCGATCCGGCTCATCACGATCTGGCGCGGCGTGGCGGGAAGCGACAGGAGGAACGGCACCTCCCGGGACTGGTAGAGGCTGGCGTAGGAGGTGACGATGCCCGAGATGACCATCATGACGCCCAGGCCCAGGAAGAAGAGCGCGAAGAGATGGCTGATGATCAGCGAGCTCAGCCCGCCCAGGTCGTCCATGAACCGGAAACTGCTGATGAACAGCAGCCGGATGCCCAGGAAAAAGCCCGTGAAAACCAGGCCGATGAAGACCACCTTGAACCGCGAATCGCGGCGCAGCAGCCGGAACTGGTTCCGCCACGAGCAGGCGGCCTGATAGAGTAGGGCGTTGGTGAGGGGCATAGAGAGAGGGTTCGGGGTTCAGGGTTCAGGTATCAGGGTCCAGTCCCGTCGTCGTGCAGGGCGCCAGAGGGAATGGCTGAGGAGAAACGAACATCGAACATCCAACGTTGAACTCTGAACGTTGGATGTTCGATGTTGAAAGTTCACTGTTCGACGTTCGGGGTTACCGATCACTGATTACTGATCACCGATCACTGAACCCTGAACCCCGAACCCTAAAC
>CAYZVY010000288.1:0-5273 GCA_964481675.1 uncultured Verrucomicrobiota bacterium | reverse complement strand
TCACCCCTTCCAGGTCCGGGTCTCCTCGACAAACGCGCGGATATTGGCTTCGGGCGTGGCGCGGGGGACCATCTCGCCGGAGCACATGACGTGGCCGCCATGCACGCTGACGGTTGCGAGGATATTCCGCACCTCCGCGCGGACCGCCTCGGGTGTCCCGTTCATCAGGGTCAGGATCGGGTTGACGTTGCCCGACAGGCAGCAGCGGTTGCCGACCGCCTTCCGCGCCACGGTCAGGTTGATGCCGGGGCCGCAATTGATGATCGAAAAGCCCACATCGGCCAGCACCTCCAGCATGGCGGGCTGCTCTTCGCTGTTGTGGCAGTGCACGAAGCCGCCTGCGGCGCGATACGCCTTCGCCACGACCGACGCGGACTTGAAGGCGAACTCGCGGTAAACGGACGGGCTGATCAGGTGGCCCGACGCGTTGCAGTCGCCCAACCAGATGGCGTCCGCCCCGGCCTTGATCTGGTCCAGACCGAACCGGCTCTGGTATTCCGTGAAAAAGCGCAGGGCCTCGCGGACCAGGTCGGGCCGGTCGTACAGGGCCAGCATGGTCTCCTGGATGCCGAACGCCAGCGTCACCGAGCTGAACGGCGCGGCCGTCCGCCCCGTCACGCACACGGTGTCGCCGAAATGGCTTTTCAGCTCGGTGATCGCGTCCAGCAGCACCTTCATCCGGCCGGCCACGCGATAGCCATGCGCCTTGAGCTGCTTCAGGGAGTCCTCGGTAAGCGGCAGATAGCCGCAGGTGGCGGGAAGGATGTCGCCGCCGCCCTGGACCTTGACGCCGAGCGGCTCGAACTCCATGCAGTCGTCCACCTGCAGCCAGACCCAGTCGTAATCGAAGCGGTCGATCGCCTCGCGCTGGACGCGGACCATCTCGCGGGCGTCGGAGTTATACAGGTCGTAGCGGCTTCCGGCCAGCCGGACGTCGGCCTCCTCGCTGCACATCAGCACGGGCATCCGGACCGGCCGCTCCATGCGGATCGCCCGGTGCAGATCATCCAGCACGCCTTGGTAAGCCATGGTCCGATCCTCCGGCCTTTACCGCCCCTGCTTCAATTCCCGTATCGTGGCGATGACCGCCGACGCCATATACTTCAATTCGGTTTTCGTCAGGGGATACAACGGCAGGTGGGTGAACCCATGGTCGAACACCTGCTCCGTCTTCGGGCAGGTTTTCGCGATCGCGTCCCCGTTATAGCCCAGCTCCTTGAGGATATGGAATCGATACATCGGTCCGAAATGCGGGATTTCGGTGACGCCCTTTTCCTTCAACTTGGCGCGGACCGCCTGGATGTCGGCGCCCACGACCTTCGGGTCGATGCGCAGCGGATACAGGTGATGGCTGCTGTAGGTGCGGGCGGTGTCGGCCGGCGGCAGGAAAATGCCCGGCACCTTGCGGAAGGCCTTGTTCAGGAATTCGGCGTGGCGGCGGCGGGTGGCGATGATGCGGTCGAGCCGCTTGAACTGGAGGCAGAAGCCCAGTCCCTGGATCTCGGAAACCGAGTGGTTGTTGGGCACCTGCGGCTTCCCGAACCGGTCTTGCAGGGACGTGATGTCGTAGAGCCAGTTCGGGATGGTGCGGCTGAAATCGAGCCCCAGGAAGCGCGCCTTGGAAAACTGCTCGCCCGCCGGGAGGTTGGTGACCAGGAGGCCGCCCTCGCCGAACGAGTTGATGTTCTTCACCTCGTGGAAGGAATAGCCGCCGAAATGGCCGATGGTGCCCAGCGGGCGCCCCTTGTACATCGCGCCCAGCGCGTGGGCCGCGTCCTCCATCACGTAGACGTTCCGCTTCGCGGCGACCTTCATGAGGGCGTCCATGTCGCACGCATAGCCGCCCACGTGGACGGGCACGATGACGCGGGTGCGGGGCGTGATCTTGCGGGCGACGTCGGCAGCGTCCATCCCGAGGGTGCGGGGATCGACGTCGGCAAAGACCACCTTGGCGCCGATCATGAGCGGGTAGGCCATGGTGGCCACGAAGGTGATCGCGGGCACGATGACTTCGTCGCCCGGCTGGAGTCCGGCCAGCTTGTAACCGATCTCCATGCCGGCCGTCCAGGTATTGAGCAGGCAGGCGTGCTTCACTTTCAGCTTGGCGGCAGCCTCCGTTTCCGCCTGCTTGACCCAACCGCCGAGGGTCAGCTTGGCCGCCCCGGCGCTGGTTTTCGCCAGCGCGCCCACCGTGGAGCCGGCCTTCTTCAGGGCGGCCTTGTAGGCGCGGCCGTTGGCGCCGGGGGGGAGGAGGAACTTGACCACTTCCAGCACGTCCTGGCCCGAGAAGCGCTCGCCCACCGTGTGCCACGGCACCTTGGCGGCTCCCACGCTGTAGCGAAATTCGATCTGCGACGGTTTGCCGGCCGCGGCTTTGGTCTTGCTGCTGCTCTTTGCGCTCATGATGGGTTCCCCTGTTTTGGCGCTTGCGGGACTGCCGAAAGTAAAACATTACTATGGCAGGATCGCAGGCGGATTCCGAGTGGAAAATAAGAAAAGTGTCGTGACGCTCGAGATGCCGCATGTGCATGGCTTCGCCACTGGATGTGGGAGCGCGGCACCGTCCGCGCGAACATGCACAAACTCTGCGCATCTCGCGCCAACGGTGTGGCGCTCCCACTTTCGGTTGATGGCATCATGCCCGTCAGATCGTGCTAAAACGCCGCACCCCCGCTGGACAACCGCCTCCCCCTCCCGCCGCACATACGCCTTGCGTTTGACATGCCATTGGCGACAATGATCACATGAAAACCGGAAGCACCTTCTTCCCTCCCGCCGTCACCGACAAGATCCGCCTCAACGCCGCGCGCCTCGATTGGGCCAGGCCCGGACTTGAGCAGGCCCTCCGCACCGCCGATCCCTGGCTGGCCATGCCGGACGACGAGCTCTGGTCCCTCATGTTCGCCCACACCCTCCCCCGCTCCTGGATGGTCTGGTCCGACGGCCACTGCCCCGCCTGCCGCCAGGGCACCCCCATGTATACCTGGATCATGGAGCCGCTCGCAAACCCCTGGAAAACGCGCTGCCCGCACTGCCGCGAGTTGTTCCCGAAAAATGACTTCTGCGCGTTCTACAAATCCGGCCTCGATCCCGCGGGCGTCTTCGATCCGGCCCGCGCCGACCGCGCCCTCCTGTTCAACGCCGAACATCCCGACCCTGCCGACCCGCGCCACGGCTTCGGCGTGGACGACGGGCAGGGCTTCGTGGAAGGCGACAAGCGCTGGCGATTCATCGGCGCCTACCTGGTCTACGGCCAGTGGAAGAAAGCCGTTTATGGCGGCATCCTGGCGCTGGCCCAGGCCCATGTGCTCACCGGCGATGCGCGCTACGCCCGCAAGGCCGGCATCCTCCTGGACCGCGTGGCCGACCTGTATCCCGATTTCGACTACGCCGCCGAAGGCTGGGTGTATGAAAGGCAGTATCCCAGCCAGGGCTATGTCTCGACCTGGCATGACGCCTGCGAGGAAACCCGCGAACTGGCGCTGGCCTACGACCAGGTGTTCGACGCGCTGCGCGGCGATCGCGACTGGATCGCCTTCCTCTCCGGCAAGGCCGGGGCCTGCGGCCTGGCCAATCCCAAGACGACATTCGAGCAGGTGCAGCGGAACATCGAGGACGGCCTGCTCCGCCACCCGCTGGCCAACCGGAAGAAAATCGAATCCAATCCGCCGCGCACCGACCTGGCCCTGCTCACCCTTCAAGCCATCCTCTCCTGGCACGAGGATCCCGAGACCCTCCTGGCCGGCATCGGGCGAATGATCGACGGTCATACCGGGGTCGATGGCGTGACCGGGGAAAAAGGGCTTTCGGCTTACAGCTCCTACGTCATTTCCAGCCTCGCCACGTTCCTGCAATCCTTCGAACGGATGAGCCCCGGCTTCCTGGCCGAACTGGTCCGGCGCCATCCCCGGCTGCGCGAAACATGGCGCTTCTTCATCGACACCTGGTGCCTCCAGGCCTATTACCCCTCGTGCGGCGATGCCGGCTGGTTCGCCAGCCGGACCGACCATCTGGAGGGCGTCGTGTTCGAGAAAGCCTCCCTCCTGGCCCCGAGCATGTACTCCTTCTTCGACCGGCTTTACGACATCACCGGCGATCCCTCCTACATCCAGGCGCTCGTCCACGGCAATGGCGGAAGGACCGACAGCCTGCCTCGCGACCTGGCGGGCGCCGAGCCGGAAGCCTTCCAGCGGAGAGCGGCGGACCTGATTGCCCGGGAAGGCGACCGCATCCGACTGGGCAGCGTGAACAAAGCCGAATGGCACCTGGCCATTCTCCGCTCGGGCACGCCGCCGCACGAGCGGGCGCTCTGGCTGGATTACGATTCCGGATCCCGCCACGCCCACCTGGACGGCCTGAACGTCGGGCTCTTCGCCAGGGGGCTGGACCTGCTGCCGGACTTCGGTTACCCGCCCGTCCAGTTCGGCGGCTGGGATTCGCCCCGCTCCAAATGGTACATCAAGACAGCGGCCCACAACACCGTGACCGTTGACGGCCAGGATCAAGCCGGCTGGCAGTTCAACGCGAAAGAGAAGCCGATCGCCGGCACGGTCACCCTCTGGAAAACGGAACCCGGGATCCAGGCCATCCGCGTTTCAGCCGCGAACCTTTATCCGCACACGACGCAATACGAGCGCACGCTCGCGCTGGTGGATATTTCGGACACGGCGTTTTACGTTCTCGATATTTTCCGGGTCGCAGGCGGGCGGGATCACGCCAAGTTCACCGGCAGCCATTTCGGAACGCTACAGACGACGGGGCTGAACCTGGCGCCGGGAAAGGAGTTCGGGAACGACACGTTCCTGCGCAATTTCCGGACCGACCCCGCCCCCGAATCGGGCTGGCAGGCGGATTGGGAAATCGAAGACCGCTACAGCACCCTTCCCGCAGGTTCTCAGGTCCGGTTCCGCTACACGGACCTGACCGAAGAGGCCGAAGCGACCGTCTGCGAGGCGTGGGTGACGGCGGGCAGCTTCAACGCGCTGGAAGAAGCCTGGGTGCCGCGGCTGATGGTCCGCCGGCAATCCGCCGAAGACGGGCTGCGCTCCACCTTTGTGAGCATCATGGAGCCGTATGAAGGTACGCCCTGCGTGAAAGCCGTGCGGCGGCTGGTGCTTTGCTCGAAGTCCGGCGCACCCCTGGGCGACATGCCTGTCGCGGTGGAAGTGGAACTGGCGGACGGCCGGCGGGATTTAATTGTGGCAAGGGACGCGGGCGAAGAGGTCATCGTTGTGCCGGAGTGGAAGGTGGAGACGGAACAGGATTTGTTTTAT
>CAYZVY010000287.1:0-5305 GCA_964481675.1 uncultured Verrucomicrobiota bacterium | reverse complement strand
CCCAGCCCGCTCAGCGCCGCCTCGGCCCGGTTGCGCATGACGTAGCCGCCCATGTGCTCGAACCGGGTCTGCAGGTCGCCCAGCCGGCGGAGCGCCGGTGCCGGGTCGGCCTCCAGCCCCGCGTGCAGCCGGTGGTCCAGCTCATGGATCTCCCGCTCCAGGTCGTGCAGCTCGGGCACCGCCATCTCGACGTAGCCGATCAGCGCCTGGTCGTCCGACTGCGGCACCACCATCTGGCGCACGTAGCCCAGCCGCGCGCCCTTGCGGCAGGTGACCTTGCCCTTGTCGGGCGACACCTCGCCGTTGATCAGGGCGAACAGCGTGGACTTGCCCGCGCCGTTGGGCCCCACCACGCCCACGCGCGCGCCGGGGCTGATGCGGAAGCTGACATCGGTCAGCACATCCTGGCCGCCGTAATTCTTATAGACTTGAAGGAATTCGATCATGGCGCCAGGGCCCCCCAGACGCCAAGCCAGAGCGGCAGCGTGAGGGTGCAGAGCAGGTAGCTGATGAAGAGAAGGCCGCCGGTGAGCTGCTCGTCGCCGCCGTATTTGCGGACCTGGAGGGCCAGGGCCGTGGCGGGGGCCGTGGCCGACTGGATAACCAGGAAGTTGCCCATCAGCGGGTCGATCGTCACCGTCGTCCAGGCCTTGAGCGCGCCCAGGACGGTGATCATGAGGGCCGGCAGGAGAACGAGCTTGATGCCGATGGCGCGGGCGGCGTCGGACCACGCCGGCAGGCGGGTCAGGGTGATGGAGCCCACGGTGGCGCCCAGGACGAAGGTGGCGATGGGCACGGTGGCCTCGCCGAGCATGTCGAGCGAATCGACGGCCACGGCGGGGATGAAGCCGGCCAGGCCGACCAGGACCAGAAGGACGGAGGCGATGTTGGCCACGAAGGGCGGCGTGATGAAGCCGCGCCAGCCGGCGCCCGGCAGGGGCTGGCCGATGGAGCCGGCGTTATCCACGGTGGTGCACAGGCGCTTGCCCACGCTCCAGAGCATGGGGCTGTAGCCCAGGATGAACAGGAAGGTCAGCATGGCGAACCGGTCGAACTGCTCGGGGTAGGCCATCTTGGCGAGCGGCAGGGCCATGTAGCCCGAGTTGTGCAGGGACGCCATGGCCAGCATGAGGTTCTTCCGCGGCAGCTCGCGGCGGAAGAGCAGCCAGCCCATGGCCAGGCCGGCCAGGCTGATCCCGACGCCGAGGATGGGCAGGCCCCACCAGCCGGGCGTGGCGGCGGGGTGGAAGGTCTTGACGATGTTGGAGAAGATCATGCACGGGAGCAGGATGTTGACCGTGATGACGGCCAGGACCTTGACCTGGTCCTGCGTGACCCATTTCCGGCGCACCAGCAGACCGGCCAGCACGGCGATCAGCAGAAGCTGCACCATGGCCTTGAACATGATGCCGAAGGTACTGGCAAATTCGCCCATGCCCTACTCCCGGTCCCCTTCCCGGGCCCGGACCACCATGGCCACAATGCCGATGGTCAGAAATACCGCCACGATGATAAGGGTCAGAACCATGAGTGTCTCCGTGTGAATCTAATATGATCCCTGCATCCGGGCCTGCCGTCAAGCCTAAGAAAAACCTAAAAAACGCCCGGGGCGGCAGCACGGGAGCCGACGACATACTCAATCCGCGTGCAAAAGAAACAACCGCATGAATCGAGTACGCGTACGAGTACGACGTACGAGTACGATGGATCATCCCCCGACGTGTTTCACCTTGCCGCTGTGAAAGGGACTTCCTATCATCGGCCGGCAGAAGGTGGATTTCAAATGAACGACAAAACGCAGAGCCTGCTGAACGCCCTTGACCTGTCCCGCCCGGAACTGGCCGGTGTAACGGCCGCCGCCAACCCGGCCGAGGAGCTGCTGCGCCGCCTGTCCGGGCCGCCCCGCCCCCGCTTCCGGTTCGAATATGACCGCAAGGCGGACATCCTCGCGTTCCTGCGCGAACACGACGGGGCCTGGCGCCGCTTCGACACCGCCGCGGCCGACCGGGTGGCCGCTCTAACCCTCGACCAGGCTAAGGGTCCGCGCGCCCTCGCCGGGGTGGCCGAGCTCGGCAAGGCCTGGTGGGCCACGGGCAATCCGGCCTATGGCGCCGCCTTCGAGCGTTTCTATCGCTCCGTGCCCACCGGCGATATGTTCAATTGGTACTCGTTCAACGGTGCGCAGGGCGCCCTGGAGCTGAGCGCCTGGTTCCTGCTGCTGGACTGCCCCGGCTTCACCACCGAAGGCCGCGTGGCCTTCCTGGACCACCTGCAGGCGATCACCGCCGACGCCTGGGACACCCACACCTCCACCTGGGCCCAGGTCGGACTCGGCACCGAAGGCCACAACTGGTACCTGCACGGCTCGCAGGTGCTGCCGCTCACCGGCCTGCTGTTCCCGGAGTTCAAACGCGCCGCCTTCTTCCTGCGCTCGGGCGCCGGCATCTTCGAAGAGCACATGCGGGGCCACTACAAGGCGGACGGCGGCGCGCGCGAAACCACCCCGGGCTACCAGCTCAGCTCGCTGCCGGGCCTCTGGGACTTCTACCTGATCGCCCAACGGAACGGCTTCCCCCTGTCGCCGGACTACAAGGAACGGCTGCTCAACGCCACGCGCTTCCTCCTGCGGATCATGAGCCCCGACGGCGGCCTGCCCTCGTTCGGCGACACGGTCCCCGGCCCGGGAACCCTGACCCGCGTGGCCGCCATCGCCGCGGCCCTGACGGCAGACGGCGAATGCAAATGGTTCGCGGAGCGCTGCCGCAAACAGCTGGCGGGCGATGACGTCCAGACACCCGGCCGGTTGCCCACCGCCGCCTTCTGGGATGTGGGCCTGGCCGGCGCCGCCACCTACGCCGAAACGCGGGCGAAAGACCCGGCTTTTGTGTCGGTGCTGATGGGCCCCACAGGCTATGCCGCCCTGCGCAATGCGGACGGGCCGGCGGCCGACTACATGGCCGTGGCGGCGGCCGACCGCGGGCCGATCGTGACCAGCCACGGCCACAACGAGGTGTTCTCGCTCGACGTCCACGCGCGGGGAACGCGCTTCATCGGCGAGAGGGGCTGCGCCCCCTACGGCACATCCCCCGGCCGCGACTACGACCAGAAGACCGAAGCCCACACCTGCCTGGCCGTGGAGGGCATGGAGCAGGCCCCGCTCGCCGGCGAGTGGCGCTGGCAGGGGCACGTCATCCCCGCCGTCCGGCGCTGGATCACCACGCCCGACCACGATTTCTTCCACGGCGTGCACGAGGGCTACTACCGCTACCCCGAGCACCGGATGCTGCACGCCCGGAAGATTGTCTTCGTGAAATCCGAGCCCGGCTACTGGATCGTCTTCGACTGGATCGAGTCGGACACGGAAAACAACGTGGCCGCCTATTTCCACGGCTGCGTCGAAGGGCGCCTGGACGGCCAGACTATCATTTTAGGAACAGATAAGGGCCCCCGCCTGGCGGTCTTCCCGCCCGCGGACGAGCCGGTGAAAGCCGAACGCGTCTCAAGCGACGGACTGGCCGCCTACATCGGCGAGAAGAAGCTCGACCCCACAACCTACCCGTGCTTCGCCTACCGCAAGCGGACGGCGTCCGACTGCCTGGTCTGGGCGCTTGTCCCTCTTTCAGGAAAACAGCCGCCGCCCGCGATGGCCCGGCTTCCCGTGGAGATGAACGGCAAGTCGGCGGACCCCTACCGCGCCGCGGCAGTCCGGCTGACGTTCCCCGGGCACACGGATACGCTCTGCCTCTCGCACACCGAATACGACACGGAAATGAAATTCGGGAACAACACGACGTGGGGCATCATGGCCTTCAACCGGACCGCCCCGGACGGCACGTCCCTGCTCGCCTTCGAGCACACGGTCCGCGACGGCATCTGCGGGCGGTAAAAGACCGGGCTGATTGGCTTTCCTAATCCTTGAAAACTCGAATGGCAATGTCGATTTTACAAGGATTATTCGAGACGGTCATGCCCTCGACTGGTGATCCCACTCGATCCGGCACAGGCAGACGCGGTTGTTGGCCCCGCGCCGCACGGTCAGGGCGGTATCGTGGGGATTTTTTGCGTCGCCCTTCATGCATTCGGCATCCAGCACCCACGACTCGTGCGGTGACACGGTCAGCGCGCCGCCGTTCCCATATTGGGCGCCCGTGTCGGGAAGCAGGATCCGCTCGGTGTCGCGGACCACGCACAGACGCTCGGGATCCACCTGGGCCATGAAAAGCGGCGCGCGGTGGCGGATGATGTGGTCGTTGTTCGCCCCGCGCCGCGTATACGTCAGGAACAGGCCGTCCCCGCAGGTGACCCAATGCTGCTGGGTGTTGTAGCTTCCCAGCTCCGTTCCGTCGTCAAAAAGCCAGGGCACGGGCGCATCAAAATGAAGGCCGTCCGCGCCGGTCGTCACGTAGCCGCGCAGATCATTCCGCAGCGTGAGGTAGAAGCGGCCGCCGAACCGGGTCAGCGACGGTTCGCACAGGCCGCGCCCGGCGTCCACCCGCAGCTCGTCGCCGTGCTCCAGGTAGCGGACAGTTTTCCCGTCGAAGGAGCACCGGACCACGGTGGCGAAGAAGCGGGCCTTGTTGTAGTTCGTGCCGACATACTTGCGCTCCTGACAATAAAACGGCCAGAGGATATCGCCGTTTGGCAAATCGACCCGCTGCGCCGCGCCGCCGGCCGCCAGGTAGAAGCGGTCGGGATCGGGAAACTCCAGCGCCTGCCACTGGCTCCAGGTCCGGGCGGCCGCATCATAGACCGAATAGCTGCCGTAAATGCGGATGCTGTCGTCGAACACCGGGGTGCGCGCGCCGGGGGCGTAGCAGGCGGTGTGGCCCAGGGCCAGCACCTTGCCGGTCACCGCATGCCAGGCCGGCACCAGGTCGGCCGGCACAATCTCCACCCGGCCGCCCTGGTGGGGCAGGCGGCCAAGCGCGGCGTGGGCCGCAGGCGGGCTCCAGGTCCGGCCCAGGTCGTCCGAGCGCATATCGTGGCCGCCCAGAAAGACGTCGCTGGCCCCGCCCTTGGCCACGCTCCGGGTCATCAGCAGTACCGCGCCGTTCGGGGGCAGCAAGGCCGCGCGCGGCGCGAACCATTCGGTCTCGCCGTCGAAGCCCTCGACGATCGTCTCGCGTGTCAGCGTATAGTCCAGACGGTTCATAGTCTTTATCCTCTCGCGCCACGGTGTGGCGCTCCCACCTCCTTGCGCCAGTCTTGCGCCAGTCTGTGGGAGCGCGGCACCGCCCGCGCGATCATGTCAGCCGCCAACCAACCGCATCCGGCCGCCGGAGAGGGAGAACCGCCAGGTCTTGTC
>CAYZVY010000286.1:0-5374 GCA_964481675.1 uncultured Verrucomicrobiota bacterium | reverse complement strand
GGATCTCGAAATACTCGGCGTCGGCGATCAGGTAGGCCTGGCCGTCGCCCTTGCCGTCCGGTGTGGCCAGCAAAAAGGCATCCACCAGGTTGTCGATGTAAAGCGGATGATAGGTGGTCCGGCCCCCGCCGAACATCGGGAACCAGCCCTTGGCGGCCCGGCGGAAGATCATCATGAAGCGCTCGGGGTCGCCGGGGCCGTAAATGGCCGCGGGCCGCAGGATCGTCCACTTCAGCCCCTTGGCCGTGTAGGCCTGCAGCGCCTCCTCGCCCTGGTATTTGGTCCGCTGGTAGTAATCGGCGGGCTGGATGGGGGCGTCTTCGCCGGCGGGCGGGTTGTCGATGTTGCCGTGGACGCCGCAGGTGCTGCAATAGATGAGGCGGCGGACGCCGGCCTTCACCGCGGCATCGGCCACCGTGCGCATGCCGCCCACGTTGACCTCGTCATAGAAGGAATTCGGCACGTTCATCTCGCGGAACGCGGCGGCCAGGTGATAGACGGTGTCAATGCCGGCCATGGCCCGGGCCACAATGGCGGCATCGGTCACGGAACCGATGATCACCTCGGCGCCCGCCTGGCGCAGTTCGCCGGTCTTCAGGCCTTCCTTGTAATCCAGGGAAACGACGGCATGCCCCTCCTTTAACAGCCTCAGGCAGAGGGCTTTACCCGTAAAACCGGTTCCTCCGGTGACCAGACACTTCATTCGCTGCGGCTCCTTGCGTTCCCCGTCCAGTTAAACACTTATTTATGCCAGCAAACGGGCAAAATGTCAATTTTACCCGCATTTATGAGCATGGTTGTAGGGGCGCTGCTTGCGGCGCCCGCCCTTTCCGGCGACTAACCGACGCGGGCGCCGCAAGCAGCGCCCCTACACCATTCGCTGTCCTGTCAAATCACAGCAGCGCCGGACTATCCGCCCGGCAGCGCGCGAACTGGCGGACCGCCTGCTCCGGGCTGGCATTGGCATAACAATACACGCACCCGTGCGGGCAGGTGGTGTAATGGCCGATATCCTTCGCCATCATGCAATGGCACTCCCGGCGCTGCCCCCGGTCCTTCAGGCGCGCCTTCTTCGACGCCTTCCCGGCTCCCCCGAACCAATCCGCCTCAGCCGGCGGCCCCAGGAAGCTCATCAGGGCCGCATCCTTCGGATACAGCCGTCGCAGCAGATCGCCGTCCAGACACCGGGCGGGCTGGATGCCATAGCCCGTCAAATCATCCTCTTCCGCGCACACGCCCAACTCCATCTTCAGCCCGGCCGCCGCCAACCCGGCCGCAAAGGACGCCCGCTCACCGGCCGTGAACTCCCGGGCCTCGACCCCCGCCTTCTTCAGGTTCCGCCCCACCTTCACATACCGGTCGATGTCAGCAAAACTGAACACCAGTTTCCGCGTGTAACCCTGCAACTCCCGCCCCAGCCGCACCACCTTGTCCAGCAATAGCTCCGGCGGGGTCCGGGAGGTGATCAGCAGCGGATCGAAGCGCCAGACCACGCGATCGGCTCCCAGCCGCCCCGATAGCGCCTTGAACGAGGCGATCCGCCGCTCGAGGGACGGCACGCCGGGTTCCAATCCCTCGCGCTCATAGTCGTTCAGGGTGATGTGGAAATAATAGCCCAGCCCGCAGCGATCCCATTCGTCCAGCCAGCCAAACATGGGCTCGGGATCCTTTGTGAAAAACGCGAAGGCGCGCACGCCCTCGAAAGAAACGTAACTCAACTGCCCGCTGAAGGGATTCACCCAGCCGCACCACCCGGCTTTCAGCCGATTGACCAGCCACTCGGAATGGAAGGCGGGAATGTCCGTGGCCCGGCTGGCGGAAATGATCACGGGGGCCGACGCTTCGACCGGCCGCCCGTCAATCTCGATTAGAGTTTTTTTCCAGACCGCCATCTGGTTATACTACCGTTTTTCGCAAGGCAAAGCAAAAGGAGATCGCCATGCCCGCCTTTATCCAGGAGCCCGCCCGCTCCATCCCCGTGATCACCGAAACGGACGTCCTGGTGGCCGGCGGAGGGCCCGCCGGCTTCTGCGCGGCCCTCGGCGCGGCCCGCGCCGGCGCCACGGTGGGGCTGATCGAGTCGCACGGCTTCCTGGGCGGCATGCTGACCGCCGGCGGCGTGCTGAACATCCGGCAGTACAACGACAAGCAGAAGCTCGTCATCGGCGGGCCCGGCCTGGAATACGCCCGCCGGCTGGCCGACGCGGGCGGCACCGAACAGAAACCGGAAACAGGAACATTCCTCCGGCAGGATCCCGAGGCCTCCAAGTGGGTCATCCAGCAGATGCTGCAGGAGGCCGGCGTGCAGCTTCACCTGCATGGCGTCGTCTGCGGCGCCATCCTCGAAAACGGCGCGGTCGCCGGCCTGATCGTGGAAAACAAGAGCGGCCGGCGGGCGTTCAAGGCGGCGGCGACCGTGGACGCGACCGGCGACGGCGACGTGATCGCCCAGTCCGGCGCCGCGTTCGACAAGGACGCCAAGCTCCAGCCCATGACCCTTACCTTCACCGCCTCGGGCATCGCCTTATGGCCCGAGGGATTCAACGAGGCGGCCCGCGCCAAAATCAAGGCGGCCCTGGAGGCGAAGACGTTCCCGGCCCCCAAAAGCCCGACCCTGTTCGCCCTGCGCCGTCCGGGCGAATACTATTTCAACGCCACGCGGATGGCGGGCGACTGCTCCAAGGCCGCGGACCTGACCCGGGCCGAACTGGAAGGGCGCCGGCAGGTCATGGAACTGGCCGCCTGGCTGCGAGCCAACGTTCCGGGCTGCGAGAAAATGGAAGTGCGACAGACCGGCGCCCAGATCGGGCTGCGCGAAAGCCGGCAGCTGAAAGGCGTCTACACCTTGACACGCGAGGACGTGCTCGCGTACCGGGAATTCGAGGACGGCATCGCCCGCAGCGCCTATGCCATCGACATCCACGAGGCGGCCGGACCGGGCGGAGAGATGACTCACCTGGAGCCCGGTCGCAGCTATGCCATCCCCTACCGCTGCCTGGTCCCCGAAACGATGGACGGCCTGCTGGCGGCCGGGCGCTGCGTGTCGGCCACCCACGACGCCATGGGCTCCCTGCGCGTCATGGCCGTCTGCATGGCCACCGGCCATGCGGCCGGCGTGGCGGCGGCGTTGGCGGCTAAAAACGGAACAGCAGCCCGCGCGGTACCGGCCGCTGAAATCCGCCGGATCCTAACAAGCCAGGGCGCCATTCTATAGAGGGAGAGCGGCTCGGCGAGGACGCCTCCATGTAACAGGAGGTGGGAGCGCGGCACCGTCCGCGCGATCATGTGCCTTTCCTTCGCTTCTCGCGCCACGGTGTGGCGCTCCCACACAGGGCCGAAAGACAACCGCTACGCGGCGCTTCCCCCTCACAGCCCCCGCATCAGTCCCAGCGCGGCATCCACCAGGACCGTTCCGGCCTCCGGCTCGAACACCCGGTTATTGGACTCGTAGCACCCTTTTTCGACGGCTTCCCGGGTGACGATATAGCCCTGCACTTCGCCGTTCACCAGGGCGACCGGGAAACACGTGCGGCCGGCCCGCCGCTTCAGCTCCAGCCCGAACTCCACGAACAGCTCGCCCGGAAAGCCGACCAGGCAGGCGTCCGCGATGCGGATCGCCTGAACCTCAAGGGGCGTGTAAGCCGCAAGCGTGGCGGCAAGTGTCCCGTCGGCCTGGCATTGCGCCAGATAGACCGTTTCCTCGGCCCCGAACACATCGCACTCCGCCGTCCGCACGGGCCCGCGCGGCGCGCCGTTCCGCTTCAGCGCCTCGAAGGTTTCGCGGAACCGGGCCAGGGAGGCGGTCGACTCCTCCACCGGCGGCAGCACGCGGCGCGGCAGATCCACCGGCGCCAGCCGGGCGCCGACAATCGGATCGGCGGTGTAATCCTTATCCTTCAGCCCGCCGAGCCGGTCGGACACAACCTGCCCGAGACGGTCACCGATCCGCTTCGCCTCGTCGAACGTGTTGGCGGCGACGTCGTACCGGGGGCTCTGGTCGCCCTCGGGGCCGTTATGATAAAGCACGACGAGCCCCTCGCCCAGCCGGGCCTTCAGCCACTCGCGGGTGTAATGGGGAAAATCCGACGAAACCAGCCTGGAGTCCTCATGCAGGACGGTCGGGTGCATGCTGTAAATCATCGACAGCGCGAACAGCTTCTTCGTCGTGCGGTCGCGCACGGCCAGGAGGCCGACTTCCGGATCGCGCGGACCGTTTTCCGGATCGTGCCGGTTGCGGCCGACGCCCTCCACCGCGGCAGAGCACCAGGCCAGGTCGGCCTTGCGGTTCTGCCCCGCGGCGTCGGCGGCGGCCTCCACCACGCGGTCGGCCATGAAGGCCATGTAGTCGGCATCGACCCCGGGCACCACGGGCGAAGGGCCCCACTCCAGCACGGCGGCGGTATGGGGGCCGGAATGCGTGTGGGTGCAGCTGATGAACACGCCCGCCTCCGGGATCCCCGTCTTCTGCGACACCCGCCGGCGCAGGTCCCGGGCCGCGGCGGGGCTGAGGAAGAGCAGGTCGAGGGCGATCAGCATCAGGTTGGCGGAGGAGCCGCGCAGGAAGAGCGCGCTGGCCAGCAGCGGATCGTGGATGCCCTCCGAGATGCGGTCAACGTGGGGGAACCCGGCCAGGAAGGCGGGTCGGGGCGGACTGATCTCTCGGATGGCGGCGCCTGCTTGCATGGCGTCTATATCGCACCTCCGGCCAGGAACGTCAAGCGAGATACCCAAATCCTCGCCTAAGGACAGGCAGACACCCAGCGGGTTGCGGCGTTTCGGCGTTAATGGGCGGGCGCTTTCGGGCTGATCCGGGCTCCAACTGGGGGCGTCGGGCCCGGGAGGCCACGCCGCCCCGTTGTCGCCCGGCTGAGCCTCGAAATCGCCTCGCCCATTTCCGCTGATCGAAACGCCGCAACGACTTTGCCTCGCGCGCCCGCGGCCCTGCCGGGCACGCTTGGGCGGCGCGCGATTTTGGTTCCCAAAGAAACGCCCTTCATGCTTAAACAACGACCTGCTTTGCGGGCACTTTACGGGGACCATCGCGAGCTGCCCCGGCCGCTTCGGCCAGGGCGAGCGACGAGAGTCGGGTGCGGCGTTTCGATCAGCACGATATGGCGAGACGATTTTGGCGATGATGGGGCCGCGCGACGCGGCGAGCTGGCCTTCCGGGCCGCGAAGCCGCGTTGGGTGGCGCCAGCGCGCCAAAGCGTCCGCCAGATCGTGCCGAAACGCCGCACCCCCGCCGGGCCATTCCCGTCTTCCGCCTCCTATGGAATCCCTATAACTCCTCCGCGCCGTTGCGTTATACGAAATATCGTGAATATACCTAATCTTCACGCCCTTTCCCTTCGGAATACATTCCCTTAGGCGAGGA
>CAYZVY010000285.1:0-5376 GCA_964481675.1 uncultured Verrucomicrobiota bacterium | reverse complement strand
AAGGCCGGCAAGCTTCCGGGACACGGCCTAGAAAGGCCGTGCCACGCCATTCATGACCTGTTTGCGAGTAAGGTGCAGGTCAAGCCCTTCGACAGGCTCATGGCGGGCCGCCGCACTCCAAATTCAGTTTTTGTCCGGCAAAGGCGGTGAGCAGAATTCCATGACCTCACGCCACCAGGGAGCGACGGGCGAGGCGGGCCAGGAGTTGTGGCCGGCATAAGGGAAGGTCCAGAGTTTCTTGGGCCCGGCGTATCCGTTATACAGCCGCTGGCTGTGGAGGACGGGAATCACCTCGTCCTGCTCCGCGATCAGAAACGCGGTCGGGCCGTTGTAGCGGGCCAGGTTGGCGGCGTTGTCAAACCGCTCACGGATGAACAGCCGCGTGGGCAGGTGCGGATATAAGGCGGCGGCCAGGTCCGGCAGGTTGTCCCACGGCGTGAGCAGGATCAGGGCGGCCGGCTTCTCCTTCAGGTCCGCCGCCACGCCGGACGCCACGGCGCAGCCCAGCGATTCCCCCCAGATATACAGCGGCCCGCCGAACGCCTTCCGGGCGGCCTCGGCCGTGCGGACGCCGTCGCGGACCAGGTTTTTTTCGGCCAGGCTGCCGCCGCGGGCGCCATAGCCCGGAAATTCGGCCAGCACCACCTTGTAGCCCTGCCGTTCCAGGGCTTTGGTGTAATAGGCGCGGTGGGCAGCCAGACCGGCGTTGCCGTGGAAGACGACGACGGTTCCCCGGGGGGCGGATTGGGTTGAGAGGCTGACCAGGCCGCTGTAATCCCGGTTTTCCTCCGGCCACAGGCGCAGTTGCCGGTTGGCGGCTTCCGCGCGAACCTGGTCCAGCGTGTAGGATCCCCGCTGGAAGAGGAGCGAGCGGACGGAGACGCAGCCGAGCAGGTTGACAAGCGCCAGGAGGGCGATGAGGATGGCGGCTAACCGGACGAGCTTGAAAGCCACTTGCGGTATTTCCATGGATCGAGCATAGCGGGGTCCGATTCAGAACACAATTCCTTATACTTGCTCGTGTGTCACCTTCAGGGTATCCTTTTTTCAAGGAGACTGTGATGAACACCCCGCGCGGCATGCGTTTGCAAATCGGACTTTTCGGACGGCGGAACGCCGGTAAATCCTCCCTGTTCAACCGGCTGCTGCACCAGGATGTGGCCATCGTGTCCGAGGTGCCCGGCACCACCACGGACCCGGTGGAGCGCCCCATGGAACTCCAGCCGATCGGCCCCGTGCAGTTCATCGATACGGCCGGGTTGGACGACGCCGGGGCGCTGGGCGAAAAGCGGATCGCCAAGAGCCGGGCTGTGCTCGACCGCGTCGACGTGGCGATCCTGGTGGCGGACGAGTGGGGGGAGGAGGAGCGGGTTCGGGTCTCAGGGTTCAGGGAAAAGAAGACACCCCTGGTGATCGCCTGTGCGAAAGCCGATCTGCGATCGGACCGGAGTCTGGAGCAGGCCGCAACTGCCGCTGGCTACGGAGAGGTGGTCACGGTCAGCGCTGTGGACGGCTCCGGCATGGCCCGGCTGCGCGAGGCGCTGATCCGTGCCGCGCCCGAGGATTTCCTGACGCCGTCGACGATTATCGGCGATCTGATCCGTCCCGGCCAGACCGTGGTGCTGGTGGTGCCGATCGACAAGGAGGCGCCGAAGGGACGGCTGATCCTGCCGCAGGTGCAAGTCTTACGGGACATCCTCGACCAGGACGCCTGCGCGCTGGTGGTCAAGGAGCGCGAGCTGGCGCCCATGCTGAAGGAGCTGACCCATCCGCCGGCGCTGGTGATCACGGACAGCCAGGCGTTCCTGAAGGTGGCGGCGGATACGCCGCCCGAGGTGCCGATGACCAGTTTTTCGGTGCTTTTTGCGCGGTTCAAGGGCGACCTGTATCCGCTGGCGCAGGGTGCGTTCAAGCTGATGGAATTGAAGCCCGGGGCCCGGGTGCTGATGGCGGAGGCGTGCACCCATCATCCGATCTGCGACGACATCGGGCGCGTGAAACTGCCGCGCTGGCTGGAGCAGAGCGTGGGCGGGAAGCTGGACATCGTGACGTCGCCCGGCCGCGATTTTCCGGCCGACGTGAAGGATTTCGATTTGATCATCCATTGCGGCGGCTGCATGCTGACCCGCCGCGAGATGCTGATCCGCCTTGAGCGGGCGAAGGAGGCCGGCGTGACGATCACCAACTACGGCCTCGCCATCGCCGCCTGCCTGGGCATTTTGAAGCGCGCGTTGGGGCCTTTTCCGGGGGTGCTGGAGAGGCTTGGGAAAGGGACTGAAGGGACGTAAGGGACCAAAGGGACCTAAGGTGGATCCTGCGGGCGGTTGGCGCGCCTTACGCGGGACATGCGCTCTCGCAGGCCGCCCTCGCGGATGAAGGCTTGCTCCAGGCTTCGGATCTGCCGATCCAGGAGATAACCCGTCACTTTGATGAGTCCGATGATAACATTGGCGCAGATCGCGGGATCGGCATGTTCGATGCCTTTTCGGAAGGTCTCGTAAGTCGGGTTAGGGTGGCGGTTCAGCTCGCGAAGCCGGGCGACATAGGGGTGGTCGCGCTTCCACTCCTTCAGCTTTTTAGTCCGAAGGAAGTCGCGATAATCCTCCACTAGCTCTTCAAGGCTTGCCCGCGCCACGCTCGTGAGTTTTATTTCCGTTTCTTTTGATGTGCCCGAAGCCTGGCTTCCCTCCAGGATGTTCTGTTTTCCCGAGCGGGCGGATTGGACCATTTGATCAACTGTCCGGTCCCTGGGGTGAAGGAATCGGCCGCAGAAATAGACCGTGGCATCATAGACAATCAGGGCTTTCTGGTAGGAAACCAGTTTCTGGTAACCGCCATGGGGAGGGATGAAGGACGCTGGCATGGAAAACTCCAATGACCAAGCGCGGGAATCGGCGGGAAGGGTGAAGAGAATGTAGGAAGAAAGGGAAGGGGTGTCACGGAAAAAAAGACGAAAAGGACCAAAGGGACAAAAACGACCTAAGGACCTTAGGTCCTTGAGGTCCCTTAGGTCTCTTTTCTTTTCAACAAAATTGTATCTAAGCTATTAAAAAGCATACAAAAATGTTGTCATAAGCCAATTTTTCAGCCAGTTATTAACAAAATTGTGCCTTAATATGGCATTCTTACATTGTTGGCATATTCTTTGCTGTTATACGTTTAAGATGCAAACGAGGAGCACGGGTTGAAAGCGGTTGGCCTATACGATCCCGAGAATGAGCATGATGCCTGCGGTGTGGGCTTTGTCCTGAATTTGAACGGGAAGGCGGAGCACGCCATTGTGCTCAAGGGCATTGAGGTGCTGGTCAACCTGCTGCACCGCGGGGCGACCGGGGCCGATGCCGAAACCGGCGACGGCGCCGGCCTGCTGGTCCAGGTTCCCGATGCCTTTTTTCGCGGCGTGACCTCCGGTCTTTCGATCGCCCTGCCGCCCGCCGGCGCCTATGGCGTGGGCATGTTCTTCCTTCCTCGCGATCCCCAGCGCCGCGAGGCCTGCCGCCTGACGGTTGAAAAGGTCGCCGCGGCCGAGGGGCTCACCTGCCTGGGCTGGCGCGATGTGCCCGTGGAGCCCCGGGCCGTGGGCGCAACCGCCCGCGCCGTGATGCCCTGCGTGCGCCAGTGCTTCCTGGCGGCCCCGAACCTGTCCGGCGACGCCCTGGAGCGGAAGCTGTACGTGGTGCGCAAGCAGGCCGAAAACCGGTCCGGCTGCGAGCCCGACGGCGCCGACGGCTTCTATGTCGTGAGCCTGTCCTGCCGCACGATCGTCTACAAGGGCATGATGACCGCGCCCCAGGTGCCGCTGTTCTATCCCGACCTGGGCGACTCTCGCTTTGCCAGCGCCGTGGCCGTGGTGCACCAGCGCTACAGCACCAACACCTTTCCCTCCTGGCCGCTGGCCCAGCCCTTCCGGCTCCTGGCCCATAACGGGGAAATCAACACCCTCCGCGGCAACCGCAACTGGATGAAGTCGCGCGAGCGCAACCTGAAGTCCGACCTGTTTGGCGCCGATATCGCCAAGTTGTCGCCCATCCTCGAAGCCTCCACCAGCGACTCCGGCAACCTCGACAACGCCCTTGAACTGCTCTTCCAGGGCGGCCGCTCGCTCGAGCACGCCATGCTGATGCTCATGCCCCAGGCCTGGGGCGTGAAATACCCCATGGGGCCCGACCTGCGCGGCTTCTTCGAATATCACGCCGGGCTGATGGAGCCCTGGGACGGCCCCGCCGCGGTCGCCTTCACCGACGGCCGGTTCGTGGGCGCCACCCTGGACCGCAACGGCCTGCGGCCCGCCCGCTACACCGTCACCCGCGACGGCTTCATGGTCTTCGCCTCCGAAGCCGGCGTGCTGGACATCCCCGCCGCCGACGTGATCGAAAAAGGCGCCCTGCGCCCGGGGCAGATGATCCTGGCCGACCTGTCCACCGGCCGCCTGATGAAGGATTACGAAGTCAAGATGCGCCTCGCCCGCCGCCAGCCCTACCGCCGCTGGGTGGAAGAGAACCGCATCGACATCCACGGCTTCTTCAACGCCGTCGGCGCCGTCGCGCCCGATCCCGCCACCCTTCACACCAGCCAGCTCCTGTTCGGCTACACGCGCGAGGACCTGGACCTGGTCCTGGAATCCATGGCCGCCAAGGCGTCGGAGCCGGTGGGCTCCATGGGGGCGGACCAGCCCCTGGCCGTCCTTTCCGAGAAACCCCAGCTCCTCTACTGGTACTTCAAGCAGCTGTTCGCCCAGGTGACCAATCCGCCGATCGACCCCATCCGGGAAGAGCTGGTCATGTCGCTCATGACCTTCATCGGCAACACCGACCAGATCCTGGAGGAGAAGCCCTCCCACGCCCGGCTGGTGAAGCTCAAATACCCCGTTCTTTCCAATGAAGACCTGGAGCGCATCCGAACCCTGAATCTGGATGATTTCCGTAGCGCCACGCTTCCCGCCGGGTTCCCCCTGCCGGCCGAGGGGCGCGATCTCGAGCAGGCGCTCGACGCCCTGAGCGCCGCAGCCGAGGCGGCCATCCAGGCGGGCGCCCGGATCGTCATCCTGAGCGACCGCAACCTGCCGGCCGACCAGGTGCCGATTCCGACCCTGCTGGCCGTTTCCGCCGTCAACCAGCACCTTGTCCGCCGGGGCATCCGCACGCGCACCAGCCTTCTGGTGGAGACGGGCGAGGCCCGCGAAGTCATGCACATGGCCCTGCTGCTGGGGTTCGGCGCCTCGGCGGTCAATCCGTACCTGGCCTACGAATCCGTGGCCGACCTCGCCCTGCGCGGCGCGCTCTCGGCCGGGGTCGACGTCACCACGGCCATCGAGAACTACATCAAGGCCTGCTGCAAGGGGCTGCTCAAGATCATGTCCAAGATGGGCATCTCCAC
>CAYZVY010000284.1:3745-5400 GCA_964481675.1 uncultured Verrucomicrobiota bacterium | reverse complement strand
GTCTCACATCCGGACTTGAGAAGGACGTTCCGTTCCAGTAATCTGAGGGTTGATCAAAGGAGAATCCCGCCATGGCCGACTACTACAAATTCCCCGATTCGTTTCTCTGGGGTTGCGCCACCGCCTCGTACCAGGTTGAAGGCGCCGCCCGCGAGGACGGCCGCGGCCCCTCCATCTGGGACACCTTCTCCCGCTCCCCCGGCCGGGTGGCCTTCGACCATACGGGCGACGTTTCGGTCGACCAGTACCACCGCTTCCGCGACGACATCCAGCTCATGTCCTGGCTCGGCCTCAAGGCCTACCGCTTCTCCGTCAGCTGGTCCCGCCTCTTCCCCGACGGCGAGGGCGAGCCGAACGAGAAAGGGTTCGACTACTACGACCGCCTGATCGATGCCCTGCTGGGCGCCGGCATCCAGCCCTGGATGACGCTGTTCCACTGGGACCTGCCCCAGGCCCTCCAGACGAAATACGGCGGGTGGGCGTCGCGGGAGACGTCCCTGCGGTTCGGCGACTACGCCGCCGCCATCTCCAAACGCTACTCCGACCGCGTGACGCGCTTTTTCACGATCAACGAGTTCATGTGCTTCACCGACATGGGCTACAAGAATACCGTGTTCCCCCCCGGGGTCGTCGTGCCCGAGCAGGTGGCCAACCAGGTGCGCCACCACGCCGTGCTGGCCCACGGCCTCGCGGTTGCCGCCCTGCGCGCCCACGCCCGCCGCCCCGTCTCCGTGGGCCTGGCCGAGAACGCCCAGATCCCGGTTCCGATTATCGAGACAGCCGACCACATCGAGGCCGCGCGCAAGGCCATGGGGGCGCTGAACGCGCCGTTCCTGACGGCCCTCATGGAGGGCGCCTACCGGCCGGCCTACCTGGAGGCCTGCGGGAAAAATGCCCCCGTGTTCACCGGGGCCGACATGGCCGCCATCGGCGCGCCGCTCGACTTCCTGGGCCTGAACACCTACGCGCCGCTGTATGTGCGGGCCGACTCCGCCAGCCCCGCCGGCTTCTCCGTGGTGCCGTGGCCGGAAAGCTACCCGCGCATGCACATGCCCTGGCTCTACTTCGGCCCCCAGATCATCTACTGGGCCACCCGGCTCGCCTCCGAGCTGTGGACCGTCAAGAACGTCTACATCACCGAGAACGGCTGCGCCTCCGACGACAAGCTGAACACGGCCAAGGAGGTCGATGACACCGACCGCCTCATGTTCCTGCGGCAGTACCTGATCGCGGCGCACCGGACCGTCTCGGAAGGCCTGCCGCTGAAGGGCTATTTCCTGTGGAGCCTGCTCGACAACTTCGAATGGGCCTGCGGCTACACGAAGCGCTTCGGGATCACCTACGTCAACTACGAGACCCTGGAGCGGATTCCCAAGCTCAGCGCCAAGTTCTACCGCGAAGTCATCGCGAGGAACGCGGTGGTATAGGCGCATGAAAAAGCTCAGACTGGCCGACATCGTCCTGATCGAGCATCACACCTACAAGCGCACCAAGTGGGACCTGACGCTCCCGGACGGCGGCTATGCGGGGCACGGCGGCGGCGATCCGGCCCTCATGGCCGCGCTCTACACCGAAATGACAAAACCCGACGCTGCGTCCATGGAGTCCTCCATCCAGCGCTCCGTGCAAAGCCACCTCATGGGCTTTGCGGCGGA
>CAYZVY010000284.1:0-3645 GCA_964481675.1 uncultured Verrucomicrobiota bacterium | reverse complement strand
CTTGCGCATGTCCCCCACCCTCATTTCACCGGCCGCTGATCCCGCAGGTACTCCGCGGCGGGCACGCCGTCGAACATCAGATCCTCGATGACCCCCTTGCCCTTCAGCACCCGCACCACGGCCCAGCAGTTGGTCCAGCGCTGTTCACGCGCCGCGCTCCTTTCGGTATTGCCAAGCCCGATTCGAGAGAATAGGCTTTCTCCATGCTCAGGCACAATCCAAAAAACGGGACGCTCCCGCCGATCGGAGCCCACTTCTCCACCGCCGGGGGCCCGCATCACGCCCTCGAGGAAGCCCGCGACTGGAACTGTCCGGTCGCCCAGCTCTTCACCTCCTCCCCGCGCCAGTGGAAGCCGTATAAAATCGCGGACGAATCCGTGGCCACATTCCTGGCGCTGCAGAAGGAGACCGGCGTCGAGGCCGTCTCCCACGCCTCGTACCTGATCAACCTGGCGGCCGACGGCGAGCCGCGCGACAAGGCGCGCGCCGCCTTCGCCGACGAACTCCGCCGCTGCCAGACCCTCAACATTCCCTACCTGGTCGTCCATCCCGGCACGGCCGGCGCCGGAAGCCTCGAGGCGGGCATCCGCCTCATCGGGGCCGCGCTGGACGAAACCTATGCCGAGTCGGA
Organism: uncultured Verrucomicrobiota bacterium; assembly: GCA_964481675.1. Taxonomy (GTDB): domain Bacteria; phylum Verrucomicrobiota; class Kiritimatiellia; order CAIKKV01; family CAIKKV01; genus CAIKKV01. The sequence goes on along the minus strand of CAYZVY010000284.1, from coordinate 3,014 downwards.
GAACACGGTGACCTCCGTGCTGCTGGAAACCACCGCCGGCTCGGGCCATTCCATCGGCTCCCGGTTCGAACACCTGGCGGCCATCCTCGACGCCTCCAAAGAGGAAAAACGGCTCGGCATCTGCCTGGACACCTGCCACGTGTTCGCCGCCGGCTACGACATCCGCACCGAAGAGACCTACGCCAAAACCATGGACGCGCTCAAGGCGGCGCTCCCCCTCGCCCGCCTGCGGTTCTTCCACATCAACGACTCCGTCACCGGCTTCAACTCCCACGTCGACCGCCACGCCCACCTGGGCGACGGCCAACTGGGCCTGGAACCGTTCCGCCTGATCCTGAACGACGCCCGCTTCGCCAAAATCGGCAAATGCCTGGAAACCGAGAGCGACGAGAAGCGCGTTAATGACCTCAAGATTTTAAGAGGACTGGTCCATGTCCCGAATGAAAAGTAAAAGAATCATTGTTCACTCGAAGAAACGGAGGGCGGAGCTCCCGCGACGCCACATGTCGACTGGCGTTGCGGATGTGGCAGCAATAAAGCCCAAAAATCACGCCGTTTCACTGCGACTTCTTTTCGAACGGTCTCTCCCCGATGAAGCTTACACGGGGGCCCTCGATCCCGAATATGATTTGATGGCACGTCGCGAAAAGGATAGGCCGAGAAACAAAAAACCTCTGGCTTGAACGCCGCGCTACGGTGTTATCAACGGGACCCTAGGAAAATACGTCTTGAAACGGCCTTCGTCCGCAGTCGCCAGTTTCCAACCCATGAGTTGGGCATGAGCACCGATGAAGAAATCAGGCAGCGGGATAGCAGGAGCATCTTTTCCGGAATCGGCTTTTCTGCGCATCCGGTAGATCATGTAGGCCCGTGCGCACACCTCTGAGGCGGCGGCAGGCACGTCCAGTACGGCCACACCCCAACTCCGGATCCGATCGGCCACGAGTTGCGGCTCGGCATCCCCCACGCACACTTCGGCCACGCTGACCGCATTGACGGCGGCTCCCTCACCGGAAACGGCCTCGGCGATTGTACGTCTTGCCCATCGGCAAAATTTTGACTTCCCGTCCGATGCATAAATCAACAAATTGGTGTCCAGCAAAATCATGGTTCGCGGGTCACCTGTTTGAGCGTTTCCCAGTCCATCTTCAAATGGAGCGGCGCCCGCCCGATGGCCCGCAGACATTGCGCCCGGGTCAGCCGCGCTTTCGGCTCCGGGCGCGCCAGGCGCACGAGCATGAACTGACCGTCCCCCTGACATTGGACATCGAACACATCACCCGGCTTGGCCGTTGGCAACACAATTCGCTTCTTGCTATCGGCTGTTGTCGTCATGGTGGGATTATCCCACCCATGGAATGCTTTAGTCAAACGGAAAAAGTACAACCCATGCAGGATTCGCCCCTTCGCTGGCAAACGGCATCGTTCAGGCGGGACACGGGTCAGAAGACCCGTGCAACCTCTTGGTCAAGTAGGGTCAAATTTGGCTTGTATATCGGCCGCTTTGCCGTATTTTCTGAACGTAAATAGCCAACTCATCAAAGGGACTTCCCCATGCAAAAACCCCAGCCCGCTGACTTGAAGCCCGTCGTCATCTCCCACCGCGGCCGCACCGCCTACTCCGCCGCCATCACGCCCGGCTATGGCGCCAACCTGGTGTCATTCCAGGCCGACGGCACGGAGTTCATCCATTACGACGCCTCCATCCTGCTCGGCGGCGGAAAATTCACGGGCGCCTTCAACATGTTCCCCACCCCCTGCCGCCTGGCCAACTGCTCCTATGAATTCGAGGGCCGGATGATCGTGCAGCGGAAACGGGGCGAAGACGTTTTCATCCACGGCCTGATCCGCGACGAAGCCCTCGCATTCACGGCGGAGCCGTCGAAAATCGTCTCCCGCATCGATATCAAGCCCGGTTCGCCCGTCTATGAAGGCTTCCCCTTCTCCTGCACCTTCACGCTGATCCACGCGCTCGACGACAACGGCCTGACCGTCACCTTCCAGGTCGCCAACACGGACTCCCGCCGGCTGCCCTTCGGCTACGGCATCCATCCGTACTGGCGGATTCACGGGCGGCGCGACGAGGTCCGGCTGCGCATCCCCTGCGACAGCACGTTGGAGTCCAAGGACCTGGTGCCGACGGGCGGCACGACGCCGGTCGCGGGAACGCCGCTCGATTTCCGCAAGGCAAAGCCGCTGGCCGGCCTGACGCCAGACAATGTCTTCTTCAAGCGCAACCCCGGCGAGTCCGCCGAGGTGATCTACGACGCGCTGGGCCGGCGGCTTGTCATCGAGGCCAGCGCCCACTTCCCCCACATGATCGTCTACACGGCCTCCCCCGAGGCCCCGTTCGTGTGCGTGGAAAATCTGACCACCTCGCCCAACGCCCAGAACCTGGTCGCGAAGGGCGACAACTCAGTCGCCAACGTCCTGTACGCCGATCCCGGCCAGACCGTCGAGGGCTGGGTAAGGTATTCGGTGCGGCCGTCCGTGGGGTGATTTTCCGCCGGAGGGGCGGACTACCGCGAGCCCCCGATGGGCAATATTAACACCATGCCAGCGCCCGAAGGTGGGAGCGCCACACCGTTGGCGCGAGAAGCGCAATTCTAGCGCCTGATCGCGCGGACGGTGCCGCGCTCCCACCTCCAGTGGCAAAGTCATGCCCGGTAGTTGCCCTGCCCCCCTCTTCAGCCCCCCAGATGCTTCTTGAAGAACGCCTCGGACTTGTTCCCGCCCCAGGCATGTTCATTCTGGTAGAAGTCCAGCTCCAGGTTCTCCGGGGCGCCCGCAGCCTTGTAAATCCGCTTCACCTGGTTGAAGCACTGCATGGCCGTGTCCACGATGAAACAGGTGTCATAGGCGGCGATGTCCACCAGCAGCGGGCGCGGCGCGATCAGGCCCTGGGCATCCGGCAGGTCCACCAGCTTGAACAGCCCCGGCGCCACCTGCGAGCCGCAGTAGTTGATGTCGCGCATCCCGAAATAGGCCCACAGGTCGCTGTAGCAGATGATCTC
>CAYZVY010000283.1:0-5410 GCA_964481675.1 uncultured Verrucomicrobiota bacterium | reverse complement strand
CTTCAGGGCCATCTCATCGTCCTTGATCAGCTCTCCGCTCACATCCACCGTCACCCCCTTGATCGTGCCGGTAAACTTGAACGGCGACTTGTACTTGTCCCAGACCGGCGACCCTGAGTCGGCTCCGCACACAAATCCGCCGCCCAGCCCGAGGGACAGCGGCATGGTGAGCGGAATCTCGGCCTGGCCCGTCAGCTTGCCGTCGATATAGAGCTGCCCGCGCCCGGGGGCGCCCTTGCCGTTCTTGACGTCCGGCTTGCCGGTCACCTCAAACTCGAAGCGCAGGGTGTGCCGCCCCTCCGGGACCGTCACATTTGACACCACATGGAAAAACTGGCTGCCGACGTAATTATAGACATATTGCAACCGGCCTTCCTGCAGATACAGGGCAAACCCACCCTGGACATCACCGGCGGAGAAAAGCGCGCCTTCCGCTCCCCCTTTAGGGATGTCAACCTCCGCCGAAATGCTGTGAGGCCGGTTCAATACCGTCGGACAGGCATTGATCGGGATGGCCTGCGTATTCTGGTAATAGGTGTAGGACGTCTTGGCCACCGCGATCTGGGGACGCGGATCGGCAAACCGCAGCGTCCCGCGCGAATCGACGGGCAGGACGTTGTACTTGCCGGCCTCGACATACCAAGTGGCGATCATCTCGATCAGCTTTGCCTTGTTCTCGGCCGCCAGGTTGTGATTTTCTGCCCAGTCTTTCTCGATATGGTAGAGCTCCCAGCCCTTGGCATCCAGCGCCGTAAGCTTGTCCTTGTCGATCGGGGCGCCGAAGAATGCCCCCGCTTCCGTGAACGAGGCGCCCGGCCACGGACACACCGCGCGCCAGCCGTCGTGATAGACGGAACGATGCCCCATCATCTCGAAATACTGCGTGATGTGCCGGGAGGGCGCCTTGGCGTCATTGAAGGCCGCCGCAAAACTGTGGCCTTCGATCGGCGATTGCGTCACGCCCTTGACCACCGTCGGCGCGTCGAGGCCCAGGGCCTCCAGGACGGTCGGCACCATGTCGATGGCATGCGCATACTGTGTCCGCACCTCGCCCTTGGCTTTGATGCCCTTGGGCCAGTGGACGATGAACGGGTCGCTGATGCCGCCGCGATAGGTTTCTCGCTTCCAGCGGCGGAACGGCGTGTTGCCGGCGAAGGTCCAGCCCCAGGCATAATGGTTGAACGTCGAGGGGCCGCCCAGCTGGTCGATCATCGACAGGTTCTGCTTCAGGTCGTCCTTGACGTTGTTGAAGAACTTGTTCTCGTTCACCGACCCGGTGGGCCCGCCTTCCGAACTGGCGCCGTTGTCGGAGATGAACATGACGATCGTGTTCTCCCACTGCCCGATGGACTTGAGGAACTCGAAAAGGCGGCCGTACTGATGATCCGTGTGGCTCAGGAATCCGGCAAACACCTCCATCATGCGGGCGTAGAGCTTCCGCTCGTCCGCCGAAAGCGATTTCCAATCCTGCACGTCGGGATCGTGCCGCGACAGCTCGGCGTCCTTCGGGATGATGCCCAATTCCTTCTGCCGCTTGAAGGTCTTTTCCCGGTAGGCGTCCCATCCGTCGTCAAACTGGCCCTTGTACTGGTCGGCCCATTCCTTGGGCACATGGTGCGGGGCATGGCCCGCTCCGGGGCAGAAATACATGAAGAACGGCTTGTCCGGCGCCACCTGCTTGGAGTCGGCGATGAACGAAATCGCCTTGTCCGTCAGGTCTTCCGTCAGGTGGTACCCCTCTTCGGGGGTCTTCTCGGGCTCCACGCTGTGATTGTCATACACCAGTTCGGGATAATACTGGTGCGTATCCCCGCCCAGGAAGCCGTAGTAGCGCTCAAACCCGCGCCCCAGGGGCCAGCGCTCGTAGGGGCCGGCTGCCGAAATCTGGTCCGCCGGCGTCAGGTGCCACTTGCCGATCGCGTAGGTGTTGTACCCTTTCTGAAGAAGCATTTCGGACATGAACCCGTTTTCGAAGGGGATGTTCCCGTTGCCGCCCGGGTATCCGGTCGAGCCTTCGGTGATGCAGGACATGGCATTGGAATGATGGTTGCGGCCAGTCAGGATGCAGGACCGGGTCGGCGAACAGAGGGCCGTGGTGTGCATGTTGCTGAACAGCAGCCCATTTGCCGCCAACGAATCGATGTTCGGCGTCTTGATCGGACTGCCATAGCAGCCCATCTGGCCGAAGCCGGTATCGTCCTGCACGATGAACAGCACGTTGGGCGCGCCCTCTTTGGCGCGCAACGGCTGGGGCCAGGCGGGGCTTGAGACATCGAATGTCCGCCCAATGACGCCGTTAAATGCAGTTCCCGGTTTATATTCTTTCAGAGCCATGGCAATCTCCTTTTTTCAACAATATACAACTAAGGTTTTTGCAAGTCTCATCTCTCATGTTATGCCACTTTTACGAAAGAGGGTCAATGCTGAAGAAAACCGGAGAACAGTCAATGGATCGCCCGAACTTCCGCAGCCCGCTCATCCACCGGGATCACGGGCAGGCCACCCGCTTCCTTGACCGGCAGGCTGCGCAGGTGATCCATGATGGCCTGCCATTCCTTGATCTCCCGGACCGCGCCCGCGCCCGCCGCCGTGGCGACGCTGGCCTTGTCCAGCGCGCCGGGCGGCGACAGAAGATGGGCCGTGCTGCCGCGGGGATCATCAAGCGCCTCGATCCGGGATGCGAGGGGGCGCCCTGCCTTGTTCTTGGGGACCAAAGGCAGTCTGCCTTTGGTATATTTCGGGATGGCCGCCAGGATTATCCCGAGCATCAGGGGACACGTCAGGCTGTACAGACGCGCGTCCTTCCCGGCGATGTCGATCGCCCGGTAGCCGCGGTCCAGGTCCCCCAGCTCGATGGCCGTCACCACGTCGAGCTTCGGGCGGGACACGTCGTAGCGGAACCGCATGCCGGAAGCGCGGGGGAAATACTCGCCGGGATGGGCGGGATTATCCACGAGAAAGAACTCAAGCAGGTTCTTCAGCTCCAGGCCTGTGAAGTAGCCGGTCACCAATGCACTGCCGGCCGTGGAGTCCACAACGCCGGCTCCCAGGGGCGCAACGGCGAACACGTCATAGACCGTTTGCACGCCCGTCTTGCCTCGAGTCAAGGGAGCGCGCATCATGCCGTTGGCAGTGAAACCGATGTCCGCCCGGGTGGCTTTCCTGTAAGCGTCGGTGCAGAGGTTGGCAAGAATGGTACCGGCCGGGATGTCGGTGAACGTGTTGGGCAGGTCGCGCGGCACGACGGCCAACGGCTGATCCACGCTGTAACCGCGGGAAGCGAACACCGCCCCGGTGACCGTTTTTTTAAACTTGTCGATCTCGTCGGCAATGGCGCGATCGCCGGCAATGGTGTCGTCGATCGGGATGAGCCGATAGGACTCGACCGTCAGCTTGCCGTCGTCCAGCGCCAGCACCAGTTCACCAAGGTTCGCACTTTCCTTCCCGGTCTGGACCACGGGCGTGCGGTCGTTGGCCATGATCGCCTGCCGCAGTTCGGTATGGCTGTGGCCCCCGATCACGATGTCGATCCCCGGCACGGCCTTGGCCACGCTCACGTCCTCGCCATCGGAATAGGCTCCGTCCTGCCCCTTCACCACGCCGCCGTGGCTGAGGCAGATGACCACATCCACATTTTCCTTTTCGCGGAGGAGCGTGACCATCTCCTTGGCGGTCTCGATGGCATCGCGGAAAGCGACCGCTCCGCCGTTGGTATAAATTTGAGCTTCCTTGCCAAGGAGGCCGAAGAAGCCGAAGCGAAGGCCGCCCCGTTCGATCACGAGGTGCCGGCGGATCACCTGCTCCTTGGCCAGGCGCTGAAGGTCGGCCAGCGTTGGGTCCTGTTTCGTGAAATCGGCATTTGAAGAAAGCACCGGCGGAACGAGGCCGGCTTTGGCGGCAGCGCCGATGGATTTACCAAGGCCGTCGGGCCCCAGGTCGAATTCATGATTGCCGAAAGTGGTGGCGTCGTAGCCCATCCGGGACATGAGCTGCAATTCGCCCCCTATTTCTCGGGTGGCGGCGCCGAATGGCGTCCCCATGCTGTAATCGCCCGCGTCGAGCACCAGCACCGGACCCTGCGCCGTGCGAGCGGCTTTGCGCGTGGCGATCAGCGCGGCCAGACGGGCAAAACCGCCCCGGGTCGCATCGTCGTTGAGCGTGAAAGGGGTATAGTCCGCGGCCGGGCCCATCCCGATCAGGCTCGAGTGCATGTCGTTGGTGTGAAGAATGGTAAATGTGCGTTTCATTGCCGCTTCCTACGCGTTTCACTTCAGGCCTGACCCTCGTTCTGTGCGTTCATGATCTCATCGGCAAAGCGGCCGCTCTTCAGTAGACCGGCCATGGTTTTCATGGGTCCTTGCGTGTGGGTGAAAAACGCTTTCAGCCCCTCGCACAGCCAGTTCAGCCCCGGCTCGCCGTCCGGCGTGGTCAGCACCCGGTTCTTCGGGCATTCGCCATGGCAGGTGAAGAGGAATTCGCACTCCCGGCAAGTCCCGGGCAGGCCGCTTGACTTGGCCTGGCCGAAGGCGCGTTGCTTTCCCGAGGCCGCCAACTGGGCCAGGGGCACCTGCCGGATATTCCCCAGCAGGTGCTTCGGCTCCACGAAGTGATCGCAGGAATAGAGGTCGCCGTTGTGCTCCAGCGCCAGGGCATCGCCGCAGGTCGGACGCAGTACGCACACGGACGACTGGCCGTAGACATAGGAAGCCAGCACGGAGTCGAAGAACGGGACAAACATGGTCCCCACGTCCCGCTTCACCCATTCGTCAAAGATCGCGATCAGGAACTGCCCGTATGCCCCGGCCGGCACGGTGCGGTCTGTTACCGTATCGCCGGCTTGGGATCCGTCCGTATTATCGCGTTCCACGATGGGAATGAACTGGATATAGCGGGCGCCCAATTCATCGCGGAAGAAGCGGTAAACCTCGAGGGGGTGTTGGACGTTGGCGGCATTCACCGTGCACAGGATATTGAATTCGACCTTGTGCTCCTGCATCAGGCGCACGGCTGCGAGCACCCGGTCAAAAGTCGGGTTCCCGCCCTTGTCCCGGCGGTAGACGTCATGCAGGTCCCGGGGGCCATCCAGGCTGATACCCACCAGGATCCGGTTGTCGTGCAGGAACCGGCACCAGTCCCGGTCGATCAGGATGCCGTTGGTCTGGATCGTGTTCTCAACCGACATGCCCGGCTTCAAAAGCTTCCTCTCCAGCGCCATGGCCCGCTTGAAGAAGTCCAGCCCCATCAGGGTGGGTTCCCCGCCCTGCCAGGCAATGGCAGGCTGCCCCGCCCCGATCACCTGCCGGATGTAGCTCTCCATCATCTCGTCGCTCATGCGGAACGCGCTGTCCGGATAGAGCGCCGCCTTTTTCAGGAAAAAGCAATAGGCACAGTCCAGGTTGCAGCGCGAGCC
>CAYZVY010000282.1:0-5427 GCA_964481675.1 uncultured Verrucomicrobiota bacterium | reverse complement strand
TAGGGGCTTCGCTTGCGAAGCCCGCCGTCCAGAATCCCACCTACAGGAACCCCGCCTCACCGAGCCGCTCCAGGGTCATCCCGCCCGCCGCGGTCCGCTCCAGGAAGCGCTTCACATACTTGCCCAGCATGTCCGTCTCAAGGTTCACCGGGTCGCCCGGCCGGAGCGAGGCAAGCGAGGTCTGCTTCCACGTGTGGGGAATCAGGTGCACGTCAAACTCCGTCGCGGACAGGCGCGCCAGGGTCAGGCTCACGCCGTTGAGGGCGACCGACCCTTTCATCACCATCCCGCCGATCAGCGCCTCCGGCGCCCGGACGGTCAGGACGTAATCCGGCCCGGCCCGCCCCGTTGCGTCCAACTCCCCCACCCCGTCCACATGGCCGGTCACGAAATGGCCACCCAGCCGGCTGTCGGGCCGCAGGGCCCGCTCCAGGTTGAGCGGCGCGCCCGGCTTCTTCCGGCCCAGGGTCGTGCGCGCGAGCGTCTCCTTCAGGATGTCACAGGCGAAACCGCCGGGGGTGACGGCCGAAACCGTCAGGCAGACGCCTTCCACGGCGATGCTTTCGCCCAGCGCCAGCGGATCGCTCCAGGCCGCGCCTTCAACCGTCAGCCGGCCGCCGTCGCCCCGGTCGTCCCGCCGGACCAGATGCCCCACCTGCTCGATTATGCCGGTGAACATGCGTCTCCCTCCCGGACCGGGAAGGCCCGGACCCACAGGTCGTCCCCCGCCTGGGCGACCGAATCGAATCGCAGCGCCGGGGCTTCCGCCAGGGACCAGCCGCTTCCGCCGAATCCGGGGACGGCATGGCCGCCCAGCAGGCGCGGCGCGTAAAAGAACCAGAATTCATCCACCAGCCCTTCGCGGACCAGCCCCTCGGCCAGCACGCCACCGCCTTCGCAGACAACATGGAGCAGGCCCATTTTGCCGAGCAGGTGAAGGACCTCGGTCAGGTTGATGTGGCCCTTGCGCGACGGCACGCCCCAGACCGCCGCCCCGTGGCTTTCCCACCGGCTCCGGCGGCTGTCGGGGCAGTCGTGGGTGGTGCACAGGATCGTCTGTCCGGCCTGGGCGTCGGTAAACACCCTGGCTTTCGCGGGCGAGCGGCCGTGGCCGTCGATAATGACGCGGTAGAGCGGATTGGGTTTGGCCCCCTCGGGCAGCAGGCCGGGATCGTCCGCCTCCACCGTGCGGGCCCCCACCAGGATGGCATCCGCCCGGCGCCGCAGCCGGTGCACCTCGGCCCGGGCATCGGGCCCCGTGATCCAGCGCGACAGCCCCGTCGCATCCGCAATGCGGCCGTCCGCCGTCATGGCCAGTTTCAACGTCAGGTACGGCATGCCGGTCCGGATCCACTTGCCGAACGGGGCAATCAGCCGCCGGCAGTCGTCCTCGAGGACGCCGCATCGCGTTTGAATGCCGTCCTGGTTCAGCACCGCAAAGCCGCGCGAGCCATGCTTCGGGTTGGGATCGCCCGTGCCCGCCACCACGCGCGCCACTCCGGCGGCCTGGATGGCGGCCGTGCAGGGAGGCGTGCGGCCGAACGTCGAGCAGGGCTCCAGCGTGACATAAAGCGTGGCGCCGCGCGCCGCCTCGCCCGCGTCGGCCAGCGCGTGGACCTCCGCATGGGGGCCCCCGGCTTTCTGATGCCAGCCGCGGCCGATGATCCGGTCGCCCTTGACCACCACGGCGCCCACGGGCGGATTGGGGCGGGTCCAGCCTTCGCCGCGGGCGGCCAGCTTGAGCGCCGCCCGCATCCAGCGGCGATCCGCCCGTTCAAGCGGCGAGGCGCTCATGGCGTCTCCGTGGCCGGCGTCTCATCGCCCAGCAGGGCCTTTACATATTCCCCGGGCTGGAACGGCTCCAGGTCGTCCATCCCCTCGCCAAGCCCCACGAATTTGATGGGCACGTTCAGCTCCTTGCGAACCCCCAGGAGAAAGCCGGCCTTGGACGAGCCGTCCAGCTTGGACACGATCAGGCCCGTCAGCGGAAGCACCTCGTGGAAATGGACGACCTGCGAAACGGCATTGTTGCCCAGCGCCGCATCCACCACCATCCAAACCTCATGGGGCGCGCCCGGCAGGCACTTGGCGATCGTCTTGTGCACCTTGCGCAATTCGTCCATCAGCGGCAGGCGCGTGTGCATGCGACCCGCCGTGTCGATGATCACCAGCTCGACGCCGCGCGACTGGGCCGCCCGGATCGCGTCGAATGCCACGGCCGCCGCATCCGAGCCCTGCCGGCCCGACACGCATTCGCAGCCGACCCGCTCGGACCAGATCCGGAGCTGGTCCGTGCCGGCGGCGCGGAAGGTGTCGCCCGCGGCCAGCAGCACGGAGCGCTTGCGGCTTTTGGCCATGTGGGCCAGCTTGGCCGCGGTCGTCGTCTTGCCCGACCCGTTGACGCCGATCAGCAGGATCACCCGCGGGGTGCCGGCGAACGACCAGTCGACCGGCTCCGGCTCGCCCAGCATGGCCAGCATGGACTTTTCCAGCCGGGCCGGCAGCGTGTCGCCGAATCCGCGCTTCACCTCGTCCAGCAGCTGGGCCGCCAGGCGGGGCTGCACGTCGGCCCGGATCAGGATCTCCTCGAACTGCTCGAGCGTCCGCGGATCCGGCCGGACCGCCTCCACCAGCGAGCGGAAGCCGTCGGCAATGACCTGCCGCGTGCGTGCAAGTGCCTGGAACCATTTGTTCACGGTTTCGGGTCCGGGGTCGTTTCAGGCGCCTGCGCCTGGGCGGTGCGCAGCGGGCGGTGCAGGTCCTTGCTGATGCGGTCCAGGATGCCGTTCACGAACTTGCCCGACACGCCCCCGGAAAAATCGCGGGCGATATCGACGGCTTCGTTGATCGACACCACGGGCGGAATGTCCGTGCGGAACTTCATCTCGTAGATGGCGATCCGCAGGATGTTCCGGTCCACCTTCGACATGCGCTTGACGTCCCAGTTCTCGGCCACCTTCCGGAGCGTGGCGTCCAGGGCATCCAGGTTTTCGAGCACGCCCCAGATCAGCTGTTCGGTGAAGGCCTGGCATTCCGCCGGCACATCCTCCTCAAGGAGCGACCAGAAATCCTTGAGCGTTTCCTGGATGTCCGAATGCTCGAACTCGATTTCAAAGAGGAACTGAAGCGCGCATTCGCGGGCCTCGCGCCTCATTTTATTGCGTTCATTCATAACTGTTTAATCAGGTTCACCATTTCGATTGCCGCCTGGGCCGCGGTCCAGCCCTTGTTGCCGGCCTTGGTGCCGGCCCGTTCCACCGCCTGCTCGAGCGTCTCCGCCGAAATCACCCCGTTGATGACGGGGAGCTTGGCCTCCAGCCCGATCTGCATGAGCGCCCGGGAGACCTGGGAGTTGATCAGCTCGGCGTGGCGCGTCGCGCCCTGGATCACGCAGCCCAGCACGACCACCGCCTGGACTTTCCCGGAGGCGGCCAGCCGCTGCGCGGCATAGGGGGCCTCGTTGGCGCCCGGCACCCAGACCACCGTGATGTTGTCAGACTCGACACCGTGCCGGGTCAGGCAGTCGACCGCCCCGCCCAGCAGCTGCTTGGTGAAAAAGTCGTTGAAGCGGCTGACGACAATGCCGACCTTGATGCCGTTCCCGATCAGGTTTGCTCCGATTTCCTTCATGACTGGACTCCTGTAAGAATGCCCCGTTTCATAGCAAATGTCCCAGCTTGTCCTTCTTGGTCTTCAAATACCGGCTGCTGTGCTCGGTTGACCCCATCACCAGCGGAACCCGCTCGACGATCTCCAGGCCGTAGCCTTCGAGCCCCACGACCTTCCGCGGGTTGTTCGTGATCAGGCGGATGCGGCGCAGGCCCAGGTCCGCCAGGATCTGGGCGCCGACGCCGTAATCCCTCAGATCGGCGGCGAAGCCCAGCTTCAGGTTGGCCTCGACCGTGTCGAGCCCCTGGTTCTGCTGCAGGGCGTAGGCATGGATCTTGTTGGCCAGGCCGATGCCGCGCCCTTCCTGGCGCATATAGAGGATGACGCCCGCCCCGGCCTGGGCCACCATCTCCATGGCCCGGTGCAGCTGGTCGCCGCAATCGCAGCGCAGGGAGCCGAAGACGTCGCCCGTCAGGCACTCGCTGTGGACCCGCACCAGCGGCGTGCCCGCCGTGTCGCCCATGACCAGCGCCAGGTGCAGCTCGTTATCCAGCAGGGACTTGTAAAGCTTGAGCGTGAAGATGCCGGCATGCGTGGGCAGCTGGATGGTCTGGATGAGCTCCACCAGCTTTTCCCGCTTCTGCCGCCAGGCGATGAGCTGGCGCACCGAGGTCATCCGGATGTTGTGCTTGCGGGCGAACACGCGCAGCTCCGGAAAGCGGGCCATGTGCCCGTCCTCGCGGAGGATTTCGCAGATGACGCCGGCCGGCTTCAGGCCCGCCAGCCGCGCCAGGTCCACTGCCGCCTCGGTATGCCCCGCCCGGCGCAGCACGCCGCCCTCGCGGGCCTGCAGCGGAAACGTGTGGCCCGGGCTCATGAAGTCGCGGCGCGTGGAGGCTTCGTCGACCAGCCCCCGGATCGTCCGGGCGCGGTCGGGCGCGCTGATGCCGGTGGTCGTGCCGTGCCGCACGTCCACGCTTTCCATGAAGGCCGTGCCGTGCGAATCCCCCTCGCCCGTGCGGGCCATGGGATTGATCTGGAGCTGCTCGAGCCGCTCCCGGGTCAGGGCCGTGCAGATCAGCCCGCGCCCGTGCGTGACCATGAAGTTTATCGCGGCGTCGGTCACCTTCTCGGCGGCCATCACCAGGTCGCCCTCGTTCTCGCGGGTCTCGTCGTCGGTCACCACCACCATTTCGCCCCTGGCAAGGGCGGCCAGGACCGTCTCGATCGGATCCAGTTCGTTCGCGTCGCCGCTGTCCGGTGTCTCGTTCATACCTGTCCTTAAATGAAAAACCCGAAGACAAGCCAGTCTGTCTCCGGGTACAACGACGCCAAAACGTGTTGCCGCAAGACCGGTTTCTTCTCCCATCCAGACTATACTGTCGGCCCCGGAGTTTCACCGGATCTGTCCCTTCCATCCAGAAAGGACTCGCGGGCTGTCACCGCCGGTCAGGACTTTCCGCCGTCGCCGGCGGATCACCTGCATCCCGAAGACAAGTCTCTTGCGTTGCGAACCCCTATTTCATATCTTATCAGCCTGTAGGGCAAGTAAAAAATATGGCCTTTTTGGAAAGGACCGCTCATGGAGACGCTGAAAAACACGCCTGTCGTCAAACTCGGCCTCGTGGGAGTCAGTCGCGACTGCTTTCCCATCGAACTGACGCGCAAACGCCTTCAGGAACTGGTCGAGCAGTGCAAAAAGCTGAAACTGCCGATCGTCCCCTGCAAAATCATCATCGAAACCGAGCGCGACGCCATGGCCGCCGCCGCCGACATGCGCGAGCAGGGCGTGAACGCCGCGGTCGTCTACCTGGGCAA
>CAYZVY010000281.1:0-5430 GCA_964481675.1 uncultured Verrucomicrobiota bacterium | reverse complement strand
GACCGTGCTCCGCATCCTGGCGGACGTGTTCGGCGTGCCGGTCCTGACCGGCGATGTGCCCAACTCCGCCGCGGTGGGGGCGGCCTACCGCGCCCTGCACGGCTGGCGGTGCGCCGCTGCCGGCTCGTTTGTCCCCTTTTCAGACGTCGTTCCGGCCGCGCCGGGAACGGCCCGGGCCATGGACCCCGATCCGGCCGCCCACGGCGTCTATACCCGGATGCTCTCGCGCTATGCGGAGCTTGAACAGCAGGTGACGGCATGATCGAGCGGATACGACTGGCGGCTTTCGGAATGGGACTGGCGCTGATGGGAACCGCGGCCCTCGCGGCGGAGGCGCCTCCGCCGCCGCCCGGCCCCGCCGTCCGCTACCTGGACGCCGTGCTGCGGCTGTGCGACAAGGCCGAGAAGAATCTGAACGCCCTTGTTCCCGTTGCTGAAACGGTCGCCGCCCGGCATATCCGGGGCGGGGCCTTCAACGCCTGGTGGAACAACCAGACGCTGGGGCCCGAGATTTCGGGCCGCTCGGGCGGCTTCGTCAACATGGGCCTCAACCGAGTCTGGAAAACCGACCGCACGGAGTCGGACAAATCCAATGACGTGGCCTTCGTCGGCTTCGACTGGCCGCTGTGGGACCTCGACAAGGCGCTGGTCGAAAAGGAGCAGGCGCGTGGCTGCTGGGTGGTGGGCTTCGGGCCCCGCCGCCATCCGGACCTGGCCCGCACCGTCCCCCTGTGCGGCACGTTCATCGATTCGGGATACGGGTCGGAGGATCGCGTGGTGGAGCTGGGCGACGGCGAGCTGTCGGGCCACGTGAACCACGTGGCCAACGCGCTGCACGGCTGGATGCTGCAGGCGGAGATCGTGGGGGCCCTGACCCGCCAGGGGAAGATGCCCGCCATGTGGAAATCGTACAGCTTTCCCGACGGCAAGGACTGGGGCGCCAAATATATGGGCAAGGCGCAGTTCCACGACGACTTCACGGTGCCGCCCCAGCCGGCGGGAGCCCTGGGCCGCGCCTACCTTGCCGCCATTCGCGGGCTGGTGACGAAGCTGCGGAATGAACAGCTGCCCGGCGTGCTGAAGGCGTCGGAGCTGATCGCGGCCGAGCATCTGGCGGGCCGCAAGACCGTGGTCGCCTGGGCCGGCCACATGGCCGGATCCTATATCGGCAAGCAGGAGGACGCCTCCTGGGCGCAGCCGATCGAGCTGCACGCGTTCCTGGAGGGCCAGCGCAAGACATTCCGGGACCGCACGCCCGACGGCGCGCTGGTGCTGCGCCTCGGCTACAACGGCGAGGACCCCGAGTGCCCGCCGCTCTTCAAGGAGAAAAAGAGCCGGGTGATCTACCTGTGCGGCCACAATCCCGATCCTGCGTGGGCGCTCTCCCCGGACAACCTGCTGGCGATTCCGCTGGGGTGGGAGTTCGGCGACGCCGTCGTGCCGCTGGAGGGCTATCCGGTCCGGCTGTTCCCGCCTTCGGGAATCATCCAGGCGGTCGCCTATGGCGCCATCGACGTGGAAGTCCGGGCCCGGGCTAATCCCGAGGCGCCCCACACTTGAGGGCCGGATAGCCGGGCGGGTGTCCTGTTTATACTGGCGGCTGCGAGGGGGGCGGTTCCGCCGCCACGGGGTCGAGAATCCACCGCTTGTTGTACCAGAACCACTGGCCGGGATGCTCCCGGATCGCCTGCTCGAAGCGGGCGAACACGGCCGTCGTCATCCGCAGCAGGTCCGCGTCGCGCGGGGCGGCGGGATCCGGCAGCACCGGGTCGAGCAGGCGCAGCCGGTGCCGGGTCCACCCCTGGCGCAGCAGCAGCACCGGGTAGAGCGGGGCGCCGGCCTGCCGGGCGAAGAGCGCCATGCCCGCGCCGACGTTGGCGGTTGATCCTAGAAAAGGGACGAGCAGGCCGGGCGTGGGCATGCGCACGTCGGGCAGGATGGCGAAGTGCCGGCCCTGCTTCAGGTTGCGCAGGATCTGCTTGAGCGAGTCCTCCCCGCGGACCAGGATGTCGATCCCGCTGCGCGTCCGCTGCCGGTTCAGGTAGTCGTTGAAGAGCGGATTCTTCTGCTTCCCCGCGATGGAGAAAAGGGGGACATTCCGCACCCGGCAGGCGGCGCCGGCCAGCTCCCACGAGCCCATGTGCGGCAGGGCCAGGATGGCGCCGCGCTTCTCCGCCGTCAGCCCGCGCAGGACGTCGTAAAAATCGGCCGCATCCAGGTTGGCGGCCAGCCAGGCGTCGTCCACCCGCTCGCCGCGCATCGACTCGATGGCGGTGAAGACGAAATTCAGGAACGCCTCCCAGGCGATGGCCTCGGCCCGGCGGGGGGTGACCGTTTCGCCGAACACCGAGCGGATCCGGCGCACCGCCTCGGCCCGGCGGAAGCGGAGCAGGCGGAAGCCGATGACCGACAGGACCCAGCCGAGCGCGAGGGCCGCCCGGTAGGGCAGCAGGCCGGCCAGCCCCTTGACGCCCAGGAGGGCGGCGAACTCGATGCGATGTTTGAGAGACGCCATGGCGGGTTCCTTAGGGGGCGGTCAGGCGGCCGCGGCTGAGGCGGCGCATGAGGGGGCTTTCGGCCATGCGGATGGCCTTGACGGGGCACACTTCGTGGCAGCAGCAGCAGCCGATGCAGCGGGAGCCGAGCAGGCGGGGGCTCTCCCCTTTTTTGAAAACCAGGGCCTGGAGCGGGCAGGCGTCCGCGCAGCGGCCGCAGCGGATGCAGAGGGCGGGGTCGATTTGCGGGCGGATCCAGAACAGCGGGGCGAGCAGGCGGACCAGGACGCGCGGGATGAAGCGGCCCTTCCAGGCGCCGGGGAGGCGGAGCGCCAGCGAGCCCGGCGCGGGCGGCTCCCCCAGCAGCGGCGGATTTTCCCAGGTCCGGGCGGGCAGGTGTCGGAACAGCGGCACGCTGGCGTGCGGGATGCCGAGCGCCCTGCAGATGGCGCCGTCCAGCGCGCCCGGATCCACCGAGGCCGCCACGAAGCCCAGGTGCACCGGCTCGCCCGCCGACGGGCCGTTGCCCTCCATGCCGATCACGCCGTCCGCGATGGAGAGGCCCGGCCGGATGAGGGCCGCCAGCGCCGCCACCAGGCGGCTGAGCTCGTCGGCGGAGGGAAACAGCTTGTGCAGCGTGGCCTTCTGGAAGCCGGGCAGGGTTCCATACAGGTTTTTGACGGCGCCGGTGTAGACGGTGAGGCTGTGCGACTTGACCTTGGGCAGATTGACCACCAGGTCCGCGTCCAGGACGGGCGCGGCGATGACGACGGTGGCGCCGGCGCAGGCGAACGAGCGGGAGCCGGCCTGCTCCAGGTTCAGCAGGGGCACGTTCTCGGATTCGCAGAGGGCGCGGAAGCCGGTTTTCTCCCACACGTTGCGGACCCGGAGGGCGCCGGAGGGGCTGTCGCCCACGGACACCGCCGCTCCCGCGGCGCGGGCGATCCGGATCACCGCGCGCGCGATTTCGGGGTGCGTGGTGACGGCCTGGTCGGGGGTGGAGTCGAGCAGCAGGTTGGGCTTCAGCAGAACCCTCTGGCCGGGGCGGAAGAAGCGGGCCGGGCCGCCCAGCGCGTCGAGGGCGCGGCCGACGGCCTCGGCGGCCTGGTCGTAGGAGGCGCAGCGGGCGAACGAGACGGGCGTCATGGCGCCCCCGGGGGCTGCGTTTCGAGGGCCGGGAGCAGGAGCCGGAGGAAGGCTTCCAGGCGCTGCTGCGACTGCGGCGTGTCCAGCGGCTCGCTGATGGTGACGGCCACGTAGGCCCAGCGGGCGGTGCGGTTGAGGAGGAGCTGGTCGTAGAGGGTCCAGAGCATGCGGACGGCATGGGAGGCGGTGAGGCGGCCGGCGCCGACGAACCAGTAGACGAACGCGAAGCGGCTGCGCGGGTCCGGCCCCTGGCGCGCGTCGATCCGCATGGTGTCCAGCGTGCGGCCGGGTCCCGCGGCCAGCCGCAGGTCGCTCTGCCGGTCGATGCTGAAGCCCTGCGCGGGCAGGCATTGCTGCGGGCGGTGGATGCTGCGGGGGTCCGACCCGGCGAGCACGATGGTGACGGTGTAGAAGGGGCTGCCCGGCGCCTTGTAGGTGCGGCGGACGATGCGCGTGTCGGCCGGCAGGACGTCGCGCTCGCTGCGGGTCAGGGGAAGCAGGGCGCCGCCGCACGCGGTGCAGGTTGTCATGTCCGTTTCCGCTTTCACGGGAAAGGCCATCCGGCAGTTCTCGTTCTGGCAGTGGAGGACCAGCGAGCACGCGTAGTCGCCCAGCGCGGCGGGCAGCAGCACATTCAGCCGCGGCGCTTCGGCCGGTTGCGCCGGCGGGGCGAAACGGATCCAGAGCGCGGCGGCTGCCATGAGCAGCGGGATGATCAGGTGCGCGGCGAAGCGCGGAGCCTGGTACGAGCGGCGGCCCATGCGGTTTTCCAATCGTGGTTGATCAGCGTCCCCACGCCCAGCATCAGGCTGGTCGCGGCAATGAAGAAGACGTAGCCGGAATAGTCGTGATAGAAGCCGATGGCGCGCTCCTGGCCGAACAGGCGGGCCACCACCCCGATCATGACAATGCGGACCATGTTGCCCGCCACGGCCAGGGGAAAGGCGGAGAGGAACAGCAGCAGCTGCTTCGGCCGGCTTTTCTGGGTGAAGTGCGCATAGGCGGCCGCGAGCGCCGTCATGGCCAGCACCGACCGCAGTCCGCTGCAGGGGTCGGCGATCTCGAAGTTGAAGCCGTCCGCCATCAGGGCCGTGCCGGTCCGGACCGTGGCGATGCCGAGCGCATTGAGAATGCCCGCGGAGGCGGCGGAGGCGAAGAGGCGCAGGGGGAAGGTGAGGGTGTCCAGGAAGCTCATGGGGATGCAGAAGAGGAGGTAGCCGGCCGGAAAGACAAGCTGGCGGGCCACGCCCCAGCCCCAGAAGGCGAAGGGAATGCTCCACAGGAGCATGACCAGCGACAGCAGGGTCAGGCGCGTCTGCTGGCCCTGCACGCCCGCCCAATAGAGAACCAGCGCCGCGCCGGTGAGGCCGATGCCGCGCCAATCCGGAGCGGTCACGGCGTCCAGGAGGGCGCCGCGCCGCTGCCAGAGGGCGAAGAGCGCCACGAGGGGGATCATCCAGCCGAAAGACATGTCGGCCGCCACGTCGCCGGTCCAGCGGATCACCATCCAATGGAGGGCCGAAGGGCTTTGCGCGTCAAGCCGTTCCCGGCTCCCGTGAACGCCGTAGAGGTAGGCCATCAGGACGAGAATGACCGCGAGGCTGACAAACAGCGGGTCGCGCCACCAGGGGGTCCGTATTTTCTCGTTCCGCGTCATCCCCCCATTATCTCAAAAACGAGAGGCAAAGTGAAGATGAATCCCTGCGCTTGAAAATGAAATTACACCGATCGGGAATTTATTTGTCAGATCTCCTGATTATAGGCGGAAAATTCCCGAGCGGTAAATAAT
>CAYZVY010000280.1:0-5504 GCA_964481675.1 uncultured Verrucomicrobiota bacterium | reverse complement strand
GACGGCTCCACGCGGTCCTTCGAGGTGCCCTTTGATGAGGAATCGGTCGGCCGCCTGATGCTGGAGCGGATCGACTGCCTGATCGACGAGGTCGAGCAGGAGGCGGCGGACCGGCGGCGGCGGCGCGACCTGGCCGCCCGCCTGCCCTTCCCCCACGCGCACATGCGCGAGCCCCAGCGGATCCTGGTCCACGACATCGGGTCCGCCTGCGACGCCGGCCGGACCATGATGTGCTCGGCCCCCACGGGAACCGGCAAGACGGCCGCGGCGCTTTTCCCGATCGTCAAGCGGGCCCTGGAAAACAACGGCATCGTCTTCTTCCTCACCTCCCGGGTATCCCAGCAGGAGCTGGCCCTGCGCACACTGGCAGCCATGCTGCCGCCGGACAAAGGGGCGCTGGCGGTGCAGGTGACGGCCAAGGACCGCTCCTGCCCGTTCTCCCAGTGGCAGTGCGTGGAGGGCTGGTGCCCGCTCATCGACACCTTCCAGGACCGCCTGACGGCCTCCGGTATCGAGCAGACGCTCATGAAGGCGGCCGTCCTGACCGGCGACGCCATCGCGCAGGCCGCGCTGGGCGCCGACCTGTGCCCTTTTGAGACCACCCTGGCGCTGGCGCGGAAGGCCACGGCGATCGTGGCCGACTACAATTACGTGTTCCACCCGGGCGTGGCGCTGAAAATGCTGTTCGAAATCAAGGACCGGCCGCTGTACCTGGTGGTGGACGAGGCCCACAACCTGGCGGGCCGCGTGGCGGATTTCTATTCGCCGCAGCTGGACATCGGCGCCATGGACCGCATGGGCACCGTCTGCCTGGGGAACGAATCGGAAACCCTCCGCGAAACCGGCAAGCTGCTGGACGCCATCTGCCGCCATCAGCGGGCGGCCTGGAAGGCGGTCCAGGAGGAAAACGAGGGCGCGGCCCTGTTCACCTCCGAAATCGACCGCCACTTCTACGAAACCATCCAGGAAACGCTGGACGCCACCCTGTACAACACCTTTCTCGCGCTGGCCCGCCAGCCGGTTCTCTTTCCCCGCGAAAAGTCCAAGAAAGGCGAAGGCGGCCGGCTGGGGCCCGATCCCCTGCTCGAGGCGCTCTACACCCTGCGCACCTTCTGCCTGTGCGCCGGCAGCGACCCGGGGCTGTTCTCCCCGCTCTGGGGAAAGGATTCGCTCAAGCTGATCTGCCTCAATCCGGCGGCGTTCGTCAAGCCGCAGTGCGACCGGTTCGCCTTCACGCTGTTCATGAGCGCCACCCTGACCCCGTTTCCCTATTACAACCGGCTGCTGGGGGTGGAGGAAGCGGCCTCGGCGTCGCTGGAAATGCCCTCGCCCTTTCCCCGCGAAAACCGGCTCATCCTGGCGGTGCCGACCGTCGACACGTCGTTCAAGGCGCGGGAGCGGGACGCCGATGCCATCGCCGGGCTGATTATCCGGACCGCGGCCTTGCGGCACGGAAACTACCTGGTGTTCTTCCCCAGCTTCGCCTTTCGCGACATGGTGGCCGCCCGGTTCCCGCCGGGCGATTACCAGGTGATCCTCCAGAAGCCGGCCATGAAAACGGAGCCCGTTCTCAAGCGGCTGGCGGACAACACCCGGGACACGCTCCTGCTGTGCGGCGTGCAGGGCGGCGTCTTTGCCGAGGGGGTCGATTATCCCGGCCACCTGGCCATCGGGGCGTTCATCGTGGGGCCGGGCCTGCCCATGATTTGCCCGGAGCTCAAGATCCTGGAAAATTATTACGAAGCCCATGACGGAAAAGGGAAAGGGTTCGAGCTGGCCTACGTGACGCCCGGAGTCGTCCGCGCCGTCCAGGCCGGCGGGCGCGTCATCCGCTCCGAAAAGGACCGCGGTTTTGTCATGCTGATCGGCAAGCGGTTCCAGTCCAAGCTTTACCGCGAAAAATTTCCACAGTTCTGGCGGGACGAGGTGGTGGATGCCGCCGATCCCGCGGTCAAGGTGGACGCCTTCTGGAAGGGCTTCCGTGACGGACTTGTCAGCCAACCGGACGGCGGCGGACCGACAGCTTCATGATGCGGTGGAAGAGCCCTTCGCGGATGTGGCGGTTGTCGAGGGTGAAACTCACGTCGTAATCCCATTTCCGGGCGTCGTCCCGGGCCGTGAACCGGCCCTCCACCTGGCGGCGATTCCAGCCGTATTCGGTCAGGTTGGCCCATTCGAGGGGCCAGACCAGGAAGATGGGCAGCAGTTCGGCGTCGATGACGTCCGGTGGAAGGTCCTGGCTGCACAGGATGGCGTCGCCCTTCCAGACCGTGGCGAGGACCATGGGCGGCGGGCCGATCAGCTCCAGTTCCTGGGTCACTTCCTGGAGCGTATGGTCCATCTTCTCGTCATCCTGGAGCGATTCCAGTTCCTCGGTGAACAGCCGGGACGGGTCCAGCATGTCGGGAATGAGCAGATCGTCGCAATGGCCTTCCACGCTGAACGCGTCGGCCTCCGGATAGTCTTCCGCCACCTCGTCGAACAGCACGGACCAGAATTTCATGGCGGGATGATCATAGGAAACGCCGGAAATGCTCCAGGCGGCGCCTCCGACAGGCGCCAGGGATGAATCGGAAGTCGAGGTGTTCAACATGCGTGACACGGCTTATCCCTTTCGCTTTCCATTATACCCGATCACGCGCCGTCTTCAAAATGATTTCCCCTTTTGATCTTTCCGGATGGGGTGTATTCCCCCCTGTGTCAGACTTGTCAGCCACCCGGTTCCCTGCCATAATAAACGCATTCAGGCGTATACGGAGGTTATGGACATGGCGGAAAAAGACGATCAGCCTATCGAGGATGCGGAGGTCATCAAGCCCCTCCAGTCGGGTTCGGAGCCCCGACCGGAAGACCACATCGTCATTCCGGCCCGCTTCGTCTTCCCCAAGGTGCTGACGATGCTGCCCCTGCCCAACAGGCCCGTTTTTCCGGGCATGGTGGTGCCCCTGACGGTTGACGAGCATTACCAGCCGCTGGTCCGCGAAATTGTTGAAAAAAAGAGCCGCTTCGTGGGGCTGCTCCTGCGCCGGAAGCGCGACCCGGGCGGCGAATCGCCCCGGCCCGCCCAGGCTGACGATTTTTACGACATCGGCACCATCGCCGAGATTGCCCAGGTGGAGCGGCCCGAGGCGGAGGGGTCGATGCAGGTCGTGGTGGCCGCGCTCGGCCGGTTCAAGATCGAGCACGTGCTTTCGGAACAGCCCTACGTCCGCGCCGAGGTGAAGCACATCCCCGAGCCGGAAATGGAGAGCAACAACGAGCTGAAGGCCTACGCCCAGTCGATCCTCTCCTCGCTCAAGGAACTGCTCAACCTCAACCCGCTTTTCAAGGAGGAGCTGCGCCTCTTCCTGTCCCATTCGAGCCTGAACGATCCGGGGCGGCTGGCCGATTTCGCGGCCGCGCTGACCACGGCCGACGGCAAGGAGCTCCAGCAGATCCTGGAAACCTTCAACATCCGGGAACGGATCGAAAAATCCCTCACCCTGCTGACGCGCGAAGTGGACATCTCCAAGCTCAAGGTCCACATCAACAAGCAGATCGAGGACAAGCTGACCAAGCAGCAGCGCGAGTTCTTCCTGCGCGAGCAGCTCAAGATGATCAAGAAGGAGCTGGGGATCGAAAAGGAAGGCAAGGAGACGGAACTGGACCGTTTCCACAAACGCCTGGAGGGCCTGCAGCTCAGCGAGGAGGCGCGCAAGAGGGTCGACGAGGAGCTCGAGAAACTGGGCGTCATGGAGCCCGCCTCGCCCGAATACGCGGTTTCACGGAATTACCTCGACTGGATCACCTCTCTGCCCTGGGGCATCGACTCGAAAGACTCGCTGGACATCAAGAAAGCGCGCGAAACGCTGGACGCGAACCATTACGGCCTGGATGACGTGAAGGAGCGCATTCTCGAGTTCCTGTCGGTCGGCATCCTGAAGGAGAAGATGGCCGGCACCATCATCTGCCTGATCGGACCGCCCGGAGTGGGCAAGACGTCGATCGGGCAGGCCATCGCCCAGAGCGTGGGCCGCAAGTTCTACCGGTTTTCACTGGGCGGCATGAAGGACGAAGCCGAGATCAACGGCCATCGCCGCACCTATATCGGCGCCATGCCGGGAAAATTCATCCAGGCCCTCAAGGTCTGCGGCACGCGCAATCCCGTGATCATGCTGGACGAGGTGGACAAGATCGGGGCCAGCTTCCAGGGCGACCCGGCCTCGGCCCTGCTCGAGGTGCTGGATCCGGAGCAGAACCGGGATTTCCTGGACCATTACCTGGACGTCCGGTTCGACCTCTCCCAGGTGATGTTCATCTGCACGGCCAACCAGTCCGACACCATTCCCCCGCCGCTTCTCGACCGCATGGAGATCATCAACCTGTCGGGCTACGTCCTGGAGGAAAAGCTCCAGATCGCCAAGAAGCACATCATCCCGCGACAGCTCAAGGAGCACGGGCTGACGCCAGCCCGGATCACCCTCCGGGATTCGGCCATCCGGGAAATCATCGACGGCTACGCGCGCGACCCCGGCGTCCGCTCGATGGAAAACGGCGTCCGCAAGATCTTCCGCAAGGTGGCCAAGAACATCGTCAGCGGCTCCACGAATAAAGCGGATGTCACGAAGGACACGGTGGCCGCCTACCTCGGGAAGCGGCAGTTCAACGACACCGATCCCTTCAGCCAGCGCCGGCCCGGCATCGTCATGGGCCTGGCCTGGACCAGCATGGGCGGCGCCACGCTGTATGTGGAAGCCACCCGCATTCCCTCCCGGACGCCGGGCTTCAAGCAGACGGGGCAGCTGGGCAAGGTCATGGTGGAGTCCTCGGAAATCGCATTCAGCGTGGTGCGCGGCAAGCTGGGCCCGCTGGAGGCCTACAAGACCTTTTTCGAGGAGCACCTCGTCCATCTCCATGTGCCCGCCGGCGCCACGCCCAAGGACGGCCCGTCCGCCGGCATCACGATGGCCACCGCCCTCTACTCGATGGTCACCGGCAAGATCATCCGCCGCCGGCTGGCCATGACCGGGGAGCTGTCGCTGACCGGCCTGGTCATGCCCATCGGCGGGCTGAAGGAGAAAACCATCGCCGCCCGCCGCGCGGGGGTGAAGACCCTGATCTTCCCGAACGAGAACAAGAAGGATTTCGACGAGCTGCCGGAGCACATCCGCAAGGGGCTGGATCCGCACTTCGTCGGAACGTTCGACGAGGTCATCGCCCTCTGCTTCGCCTGACCCCTACCCCGGCACGAGCCGCGCCTCCACGCGCAGGCGGCCCGATTGTCCCTTTTTTCGGAACACGAGGCGGCGCTGGACGGTTCCGTCCAGCAGCGGGAGCTCATCCAGCGCGGCGTCGCAGCCGGGCGGAATGACCAGGTCCAGGCGGCTCCGCCGGCCGGTGATGACGGCAAGCCCGTTCCCGAGCTTGACCGGCAGGCGCGTGCTCCAGTAGAAGGCGGCGACCCGGCCGACGGCCAGGACATACGCGTCGCTGACGACCAGGCGGCCGGGATCGGGCGATTCCCA
>CAYZVY010000279.1:0-5511 GCA_964481675.1 uncultured Verrucomicrobiota bacterium | reverse complement strand
CTGGCCCAGCGCTTTGACGTTAAGATGGACGCCGCCTGGCGGTTCCGGTTCTACAAGGAAGGCTGGCTGGGGGGCGTGGCGGGGGTCAAGCGGATCTCCCGCCTGATGGATAACCCCTATGACGTGTTCATCTTCCAGGACGTCTGCCCGACCAACCTTCCGTCCTGGCCTTGGGAGCCGGATAGAAAATTTCTAAAAAAGGTACAAGAGGGGGCCGGCGTGGTCCTGCTGGGCGCGGAGGACGGCGGCCTGTTCGCGGGCTCGGTTCCGCTCGAACCCGCGCCCGCGGCGCTGGCCGGTTGCCCCGCGCGGAAGGCGGCCCTGTTCGGGAACGGGCGGATCGTCTGGCTCTCTCCGAGGCCGGTCATCGGGTACCATGTCGGCTGGGAGGCGGATTACGACCGCTGGGAGCAGCAGCTCGGGCGGGCGATGTTGTGGGCGGCGCGCCGCGAGCCAGTCGCAGGCCTGGATGTCGCGGTCTCCGCGCAGGCGACGGCCCGGGAGCGCATGCCCTTGGCGGTGCCCGTCGCCTGGTCCAACGCCCCGGCCCGCGCCGTCTGCGAGGCGCGGGTGAGGACCGCCGACGGCGAGACCGTGGACTTGGGGCGGCAGGAGGGCGGAAGGCAGGGGCGGATGAATGTGACCATTCCGCCGCTCAGGGCGGGTGTTCATCATCTGGAAGTCTTTCTGCGCGGCGAGGCGGGGATCTCCGCCTGGGCCGTGGCGCCGTTCGCGGTCACCTGCGAAACGGCGGTGCGCCGGCTGGTCCTGGCGATGACGAACGCCCTCCATGAGTTTCCGCCCGGTGACACCGGCACGCCGGCATCCGTGCGGACCGGGGCCTACACGCCGTTCATCGAGCCGGGCGAGCCGATCGCGGGACAGGTCGACCTGTCGGGCCCGCTGCAGGGCGCCACGCTGACGGTCCGGCTGATCGACCGGCGGGACCGCATCCTGGCGCAGCAGGTTCTCCCGGCGAAGGAGAGCCAGTCGTTCCGGTTCGCCGGCGACCCCGCGCTGCCCATGCTGGTTCGCGTGCAGGTCTCCGTCTGCCGGGGCGATGAGGAGCTGGCGCGGGATTACCGGTATCTCAGGGTTTGCAACCGGAAACGGGGACAATACAACTTTGTGCTCTGGGACTTCCCCGTGGACCAGACCCTGGCGCCCTATGCCGCGGAGGTCCTGGCCCGGATGGGCGTGACCACGATCCTGTCGTCCCGCACCCCGCCGCTGGCGGCCGCGGCTTACGATCTGGCCTGGGTGGCGTGGACCGGGGGCAATGTGACCGGGCGCGATGCCGAGAACTGGGGCGAGACGAATTACAACCGGTATTTCACAGGCCACGTTTCCCGCTCCCGGCCGCACGGCGTGCTGGCCTATTCGCTGGGGGACGAGGGGGCGACGTCGGGAACGGGAACCGGACCGAAGTCGGACGCCGCCTTCCAACGCTACCTGAAGGAGCAGTACGGCGACGTGGGCGCGCTGAACCTGTCCTGGGGAACGTTATTCACGTCTTTTGATGAAGTCAAGGTGGCGCCGGCGGCTCCTGTCCCTGCGAATCCGGAAAACCTCGCGCCCGAGTACGACCGTTTCGCCTTTGCCGGCTATAATTTCGTGCAGATGGGGAAACGGCTGAACGAGCGGTTGCGCGCCGAGACGGATCCCCAGGCCATTATTGGATTTGAGGGCGCCGGTGACCTGGCCCGCAGCGCGAAATGCGATCCCGAGCTGATCTGCCGCGAGTTCGGCATGTGGGTGCCCTACGTGGGGTCGGGCGACGAGTTCGTGCGATCCGTGGCGTCACGCGAGTTTGTGCGGGGCAACTGGATGGGGTATCACCGCGATCCGCAGGGGCATCTGGGTCGGTTCTGGCGGTCTATTTTGAACGGGGCCGACAGCACCTGGTATTGGATGTGGTCCAGCCTGGCGTTCGAGGGGTTCCAGCGCCCCGACCTGGGCGGCAGCGAGCCGGCCATGGATGAGTTCGTGAAGGAGACCCGGGTCATGCGCGACGGGCTGGGCGACCTGCTTCTGCATTACGAGATGCAACACGACGGCATCGCGATGCTCTATTCGTTTCCGACCCGGTTCGTCGCCGACCGCACGGAGCGCAACAAGTCCTACGGCGCCTACTGGTGGACCCTGATGACCTGGCAGAACGTGGTCCAGGACCTGAACATGCAGTTCAACTACGTCACCGAGCGGCTGCTGGAGGCGGGCGAGCTGAAATCCCGGGGCTACAAGATCCTGATCCTGCCGCAAACGCTGGCGCTCGGGGCCAAGGCCGGCGAGGCCATCCGTGAATTCGTCAACGCCGGCGGCACCGTGATCGCCGACATCCGTCCGGGCATCTACGATGCGCACGGCAAGCCGCGGGAAAAGGGGCTGTTGGACGACCTGTTCGGCGTCGGGGGCGACCCGATGACGGGGGCCGCCGCCGCGATGACCGTTACGGGCCGCGTGGGACAGGTCGTCGTCACGCTGGCCCGTCCGTCCGCCGAACATCCCTCGCCGGTGGTGGTGGATCCGGGCGTCAAGGCCTTAGCGGGAATCGCGCTGGGTACGGCCGGTCCGACGCCGGTATGCCTGGTCCATGAGGTCGGGAAAGGCCGCGCGGTGCTGCTCAATTTCCAGGTGTCGTCGGCGTTCGATTCGCGGGGCGAGACGCCGACGTTGAGCGGGCATACGCCGTTCAACGTGATGCCGAAGGAGATCGGCGTGTTTTTCCAGTCGCTCTTCAAGTCGGCCGGGGTGGAGTCGCCACTCAAGCTCGCCGAATACAAGAAGGAGGGGCCCTATTTCGGGTTCGTCAAGGTCCAGCGCTGGCGCAACGGCGGCAACGAGATCGTGGCCTTTCTGCGCGAGGCGGACACGCAGACCCGCGCGGCGAGCGTGTCCATCCGCGATAAGGATCGCATGCCGTGGCTCTATGACATGATCGGCAAGGTCAGCGGCGGCCATTTCAACTTCTGGATCGCCGACCTGGAGCCGGGCAAGGCCGCTGTTTTCGCGTTGCTGCCGGGGCCGCTGCCGAAGCCGGTCGTGGAGTGTCCCCGTGAAGCGGTTCGGGGAGCCGTGTTGTCCCTGACGATTCGCGTTCCGGAGGCGAAGGGGCTGCACGCGTTCAAGCTCAGGGCCTGCAAACCCGACGGTTCGGCCGCCGATTTCTGGGAGCGGGTGGTGCTGGCGGATGCGAAGCCGGTTGAGGTTGGCTTGCCGGTGGCGTTCAATGATCCGCTCGGCAACTGGACGATCACGTTGACGGACGCCTTCGGCCCGGAGACGGAACAGACCCTGAAGGTGCGGGTCAACTAGAGGAGTGGAACGTGGCGCGTATCAGCAAACCCCTTGAGTTTTTGTCGCCCGACGAGATGCAACGCATTCACGGCGCGGCGGTGGAGATCCTGGAAAAGACCGGGATGACCATCGACCACGACGAGGCGCTGACGCGGCTGGAGGATTTCGGGTGCCGCGTGGATCGCGACAAACGTCATGCCTGGTTTCCGGCCGCGGTCACCGAGGAGGCCGTCGCCCGCATGCGGCTGGCCTACTCAGACCCCGACCGCATGCCGGCCCGCATGAGCGTGCGGTACAGCCACATCCGGTTCCGTTCCGAGCCGCACCGCGTCCATTCCGACTTTTCCGTGAGCACCGGCGGGTTCTGCCTGTTCATCTACGATCTTGAAGGGAAGCGGCGGTCCGCGACGACTCGCGACGTGCGCGACGCGCTGAAGCTGGCCGACCGTCTGCCGAACATCGACTTTACCGGGCTGCCGGTCTCCGCCCAGGATGTGCCGGCCGTGATCCGCCCCGTGAAGATGGCGGCGGAGCTGGCCAGGGCCACCCGCAAGCTGGGCGGGGTGGAGGTGTTCAGGGAAGAGGACGTCGACTATCTGACCCGCATCGCCGAGGTGGTGGCGGGCGGCCGCGAGGCGCTGCGGAAGAACCCGGTCATGGTGGGCTACGGGGAGGCGCGGACACCGCTGTGCATCGACCGCAACATGGCGGGCATCATGATGGCCTATCTGAAGCGAGGCCTGCCCCAGACGCTGGACACCATGCCGAACGCGGGGGCCACGGCGCCGGCCACGCTGGCCGGCGTGCTGGCGCTGGGCTGCGCCGAAACGCTGGGCGGGCTGATCCTGGGCTATGCGGTGGATCCGGCCGCCGTGATCGGCGTGGACATCATCCCCAGCCACATCAACATGCGGAGCGGCCTGTTCCAATATTCGGGATTCGGGCGCATGCCCTACCTAATCGCGCGCGTGCAGATGATCTCCCAGTTCTACGGCTGCCCGTCAGGCGTGCACGGCGGGAAAACCGACGCCTGCGTGCCGGGGCTGCAGGTCGGGGCCGACAAGGTCATGAGCATCATCCTGCCCGTGCTGGCGGGGGCCCCGGGCATCGGCACGGTGGGGCACCTGGAAAACGCCGTCACCTTCTCGCCCGTGCAGCTGGTCATCGACGACGCCCTGTGCGGCGGCATGCGGCATCTGTTGAAGGAGTTCGACATCAATGAAGACACGCTGGGCGTGGACGTCATCGACGAGTGCGCCGGGAAGCGGAGCTTCCTGGACCACGACCACACGCTGGAGCACTGGCGCGACGAGATGTGGTTCCACAAGCTGTTTGACAGCAACCCCTGGGATGCGGCGTGGGCGCAGGAGCTGAAGACGGCGGAGGAGCGGGCGGCGGCTGAGGTGAAACGCCTGCTGGCGGAGGAATCCGAACCGGTGCTGACGCGGGACCAGGAACGCGCGATCGATGAGATTGTCAAAGAGGCCGAGGCTGACTGCGGCTTGTAGAGGAAGGGGTCGCCATGAAATCGGAAGCCATCGAGCGGGATGAATACCGGACGCCGGTTTCGCCGGACGGTCTGACAATCATGCAGGTGACGTCGGATCCGGACCGCAACAGCGGCGGCGTGTATATCGACTGCCCGTCGTGGACGCCGGACAGCCGCCGGTTCGTGTTCGAGCGGGAGGCCTCGGAGGATGGCTCCAAAAAGGCGGGCCTGTGGCTGTGCGACACGGAGGACGGTTTCAGCAGCCGGCCGCTGATCGAGTTTGACCGGCCGGAAGGATTTCACAACCCGAGTTTCGACGGCGACGCCAGCCTCGGCGGTGTGCTGAGCCCCGACGGGTCGTGCGCCTACCATATCAGGCGCAAGGGCCGGACAGTCGTGGTGATGCGGGTGGACCTGCAGACGGGACGGGAGGAGCGGGAGCCGGTTGCCTCGTCGTCGGCGCCGTTGCGGGTGAGGGGCGCGCTCAGCCTGTCGGCCGACAGCGAGCGGCTGCTGATGGGAAGCTGGCTGGGTGACGGCAGGATGGAAGGGGCGCCCTGGGGCGCCATCATTTTCAACCTGCGCACGGGCGGCAGCCATGTCATTGAATTCGGGAACGGCTACCGCAATATGCACGCGCAGTATGCGCACGATCCCGATCCGGCCCGCTCGCACGACATCCTGCTGAACGCCGTGCCGCCGAAGCTGTCGGACGGCTCGTGGCT
>CAYZVY010000278.1:0-5539 GCA_964481675.1 uncultured Verrucomicrobiota bacterium | reverse complement strand
TTCAACCCGGCTTCATCGAACCAGCCGGTCTCCACGTGCTCGACGGGCTTCGGCGTCCCGCTCAGACGCCGGCACAGGACCGGAATCAGGTCAAGGCTGAAACCCGGCTCGTCGTGGTGAACCGGCTCCCATTCGACCAGCGCCTCGACGTCGAGCCCCAGTTCCTCTTTCAGTTCGCGTACCAGGCAGGCGGAAGGTGTTTCGCCCGCTTCCAGCTTGCCGCCCGGCAGCTCCCAGAGATGGCCGGTCCGCCCGCCCGGGCCGCGCCGGGCCGCGAACAGGCGCCCGTTTTCGGCCAGCACGGCGCACGCCACCCGGAGCCGTTGCGTCATGGCAGGAATACGCCCTTCTTGAGCTTGCGGGGGAGGTATTCCTCCAGGACGTAGTTCAGCCCGTGCTTGGCGAAGGCCTGCTGTTCGATGCGGACCCCCATCTTGATCATCAGGTTCAGCGCGTCCTGCCACTCCTTGTGGTGGCGGATGAACGGGTCGTTTTTCAAGGCGTCCTTGGCCCGCTTGATGTCCACGTCCTCCAGCGGATGGGTGGCGTCCTCGAGGTGGTAGTCCTTGATGTCCCACGGCGTCACGCCCAGGTAATGCGCCTGGGGCACGCAGAAGAAGCTGTTGATGTGCGCCGCCTGGCCCGACCCGACTTTCAGGGTCCGGTAGATGTTGCAGTAGCCGTAGGGGTCGCCATCGGTGAAGACCAGCACCGGCAGTTTGCGGTCGTCCGCCAGCCGGCGGATGAACCGGCGGCACGCCCGGGTGGGCACGCCGCTCATCGAGATCAGGATGCACTTGGCCTTTTCGTAATAGCGGTGGTGCACGAGGCGCTGGAACAGGGAGGCCGTTTCGATGACCAGGATGAAGGCCGCCTTGCTTTCGAATTTCAGGTGCTCCACGCGCGAGGGAATGCTCCACGCGCCGGAGCCCAGCCGCGCGCAGTCGATCCTGATCGGCGTCCCGCGCACCGGGTCCTGGTCGATGACGACCAGGGGCCCCGTCACGTCCCCCCCGCGCTCCTCCGGAATGTAGCCCAGCAGCTCGCGGTTGACGCCCAGCATCGCCTCCATGTCGTCCAGCAGCGCGTCGCTCTCGGGCTGCTCCTCGAAGCGGCATTCGCCCCAGCTCTTGCTGTTGTAGTAGACTTCGCGCTTGCCGGCGATGTCGTTCTTGTCCAGCAGGTCCGCCTTGGTCGTGGCCAGCAGGCGGACCGACTGGGCGAAGGTCTTGACGGTGTTGGTGCTCAGGGTGCGGACGGCGGTCTTCCCGAGCATCTCGAAGAAGCCGGTCTTGACGTCGTAGCGCACGTTGGCCAGCGACCGGACCGGGAATTCCATGGCCGGCTTTTTCCGTTTCCTGATGTCCTGGCGGATGGTCTCCCCGATTTCGCGGATGCGGGCGGAGGCGTCCTCGCGGGTGGTCGGCGCGGGTTTGGGCGGGCGGCGGGCCATGGGCTGTTCCTCTTTCAGGTGTCCGAGCGGGAGCGTTCGAGCATGTCCCGGAGGCTGTCGTGGAGCTTCGTCTCCTCCGTCTCGGACAGGCCGAGGATCTGGCGCAAGCCGAGCGCCAGGTGGGGCAGGTACAGCTCCAGGTAGCGCTGCTTGCGGGCCGCTTCGTCCTCGCGGTGCCGGCGGCCCAGGTGGACGGAGAGCAGGCGGCCCAGCTCCTGGAGCGCGAAGGTCATCTCGCGGATGATCTCGGGATAGTGGGCCACCGCGTCCTTGCTCTCACTGGTGAACGGCACCCAGACGCTGGCCATGTGGATCAGCAGCACCACGGGCCCGGTCGGCAGCGAGCCCTTGGGCTGCGCCAGGCCGTAGGCCTTCCAGTTCACCGCCGTCATGGCCTTGGTCATGGCGCAGCCGCCGGCCATGTGGAGCAGGGGGACCCGGTTGGCGAAGCGCAGGACCTGGACAGGCTCGTCGTTCCCGGCCTCCTCGGAGACGTTCCCTTTTTCGAGGTAGGCCAGCGCCGCCTCGATCTGGAAGGGATTGCCGCGGTAGACGGCGGGCGGGCGGCTGACGGCGGCGTAGAACGCGTCGGGCACCTCCTTGCGCAGGCCCGCCACCATCAACTCCTCGCCGATCGGGGAGAGGCAGTCCGTCTGCGGCCGCATCAGCTTGGCCGCATTGAGCGCCTTGAAGAGCGCCTCGCTTTCGTGGTGCGCGATCTGGCTCGGCTTGGACTGCGGGTCCAGGCCGGCCTGCCGGCAGATCGCCTCGGCGTTGGCCGTGCTGACGCGGGAAAAATCGGAGGCCAGGGCCGTTTTCACGGAGCGGGCGGGGGAGGCCTTCAGCATCTGCATCAGCATGCCGAGCTCGACCCCGTGCGGGTGCGGCTTGATTTCGAGCGGCGCCTTCGGCAGCTGCTCGGTGACCCGCGCGTAGGTGGTCCAGCCCGCCGCGGCGTCCGCCGCGGGCGCCGCTGGCGCGGCCGCGCCCTCCGCCGGCTCCCTGGGCCGCAGGGTCACCCGGAAGTGGAGGCGCAGATGGGGATTCACGATGGCGCACTGCTTCAAATACTCGTCCACCGACAGGCGCCCCCGCACGTAGGCCGCTTCCATGTCGATCGACACGCAGGTGCCGTGCTTTCCCGGCGCCAGCGTGCCGTCGTCGGCTGGGAAGGCCGGGTGCCAGTCCGTCTCCGCGTCCTTCAGGATGGAGGGCGTGTTCTTGCGGGTGTCGATCTGCACCTCGATGTGGTGGGCCGGCTTGCCCTCCACCCGGGAGTCGATGCGCGTGGCGCTGCCGGTGGTCAGCTGGCCGTACATGCCCGCCGCGCTGATGCCGATGCCCTGCTGGCCGCGGGACATGCGCAGGCGGTGGAACTTGGAGCCGTAGAGCAGCTTGGCGAAAATCCGCGGGATCTGGTTGCGCACGATGCCCGGGCCGTTGTCCGTCACCGACACGCGGAACCGGCTGTCCGCCAGCTCGGTCATGTCCACCGCCACCTCGGGCAGGATGCCCGCCTCCTCGCAGGCGTCGAGCGCGTTGTCCACCGCCTCCTTGACCGTGGTCAGGAGGGCCCGGCGGGGATTGTCGAACCCCAGCAGATGGCGGTTTTTCAGGAAAAACTCGGACACGGAGATGTCGCGCTGCCGCGCGGCCATGGTGGCCGCCGTTTCCGGGGCTGACGCTTTTTTGCTCATGGTGGCAAGCCTCAGGAGGGCTGGCTGAGTTCGCGGCTGCGGCGGGCCGCGGCTGCCACCATCGCGTGGATGACGGCGGCGAAATCGGACTGGTCCAGCACGGCCAGCCCTTCGGCCGTGGTGCCCTTGGCGGAGGTGACGTTCTTGATCAGGTCCTCCGCCGTCCACGAGGTTTCGCGGATCAGGCGGGCCGTGCCGAACATGGTCTGCGAGGCCAGCGCCCAGGCGTCGTCCTCGCTCATGCCCTCGGCTTTGGCCCCTTCGACCAGGTGGATGAGGAAGCGGGCGAAGAAGGCGGGGCCGGAGCCGCTCAGCGCGGTGACGGCGTCGAACTGATCCTCCGGCATCGGGTGCGACGCCCCGCAAGCGCCGAGCAGCGATTCCGCCGTTTCGCGGTCCTCGTCCGTGGCCTTCGCGCCGAGGGCGAAGACGTTCATCCCTTCGCCGATCAGGCAGCAGACGTTGGGCATCACGCGGATGACACGCGCCAGGCGCAGGCGCTCCTCGATGGTGGCCAGCTTCTTCCCGGCCGCGATGGAGATGACAAGGTGCCGGTCCGTGATCGTGCCCGCCAGCTCGCGCAGCACGTCGTCCAGCTGCTGCGGCTTGACGCACAGGAACACCACATCGGCCCACTCGGCGGCCGCGGTGTTGGAGGCGGCCGCCTGGA
Source organism: uncultured Verrucomicrobiota bacterium (assembly GCA_964481675.1). Taxonomy (GTDB): domain Bacteria; phylum Verrucomicrobiota; class Kiritimatiellia; order CAIKKV01; family CAIKKV01; genus CAIKKV01. The sequence continues at coordinate 1,719 of CAYZVY010000278.1, read as the reverse complement.
TCTTGAGCTCACGCGCCAGGGCAGCGGGACGCGAGGCGTCCGCGTCGCTGGCCATGATCTGGAAGGGGGACAGCAGCTCCCCGCGCAGGAGAGACCGGATGATGGCTTCCGCCATTTTCCCCGCCCCGATGAAGGCCACGTTCATGTCAGGCTCCCCGTCCGATTTCCTTGACCAGGGCGTTGCCGATGACGTCGCGCTGGATCTGGTTGGTGCCTTCGTAGATCTGGGTGATCTTGGCGTCGCGCATCATCTTCTCGACCGGGTATTCGCGCATGTAGCCGTAGCCGCCCAGCACCTGCACCGCGTCCGTGGTGACCCGCATGGCCGTGTCGGAGGCGAACAGCTTGGACATGGCGGAGATCTTGCTGATGTCCTTGGCCCCGCTGTCGATCGTGCGGGCGGCCGCGTAGACGAGGGCGCGGGCGGCTTCGGTCTGCGTGGCCATGTCGGCCAGCATGAAGGAGACGCCCTGGAAGGAGCAGATGGGCTTGCCGAACTGCTTGCGCTGCGTGCTGTAGGCCACGGCCACGTCGAGCGCGCCGGCCGCGATGCCGAGCGCCTGGGCGGCCACGCCGGGGCGGGACTGGTCCAGCGTCTTCATGGCCACGACGAAGCCCATGCCCTCGCGCGCCAGGACCTGGGACTTGTGCACGCGGCAGTCCTGGAAGATCAGCTCGCGGGTCGCCGAGGCCCGGATGCCCATCTTGTTTTCCTTCTTGCCGAAGTCGAAGCCGGGCGTGCCCTTCTCCACGATGAAGGCCGTGGCGCCGCGGGGCCCCTTTTCCTTGTTGGTCATGGCGATGACGGTGTAGACCTCGGCCTCGCCGCCGTTGGTGATCCACTGCTTCGTGCCGTTCAGGATGTAGTAGTCGCCGTCCTTCTTGGCCGTGGTCTTCATGGCGGCGGCATCGCTGCCGGCCTCGGGTTCCGTCAGGGCAAAGGCGGCGATCGCGCCTGCCGCGATGCGGGTCAGGTATTTCTGCTTCTGCTCCTCGTTGCCGAAGAGGATGATGGGGAAGGTGCCCAGTCCGGTGGCGGCCAGGCCGAGGGCGATGCCGCTGCACGTCTTGGAGAGCGTTTCCACGGCAATGGACAGGTCCATCACGCCGCCGCCCATGCCGCCGTATTTTTCCTCGATGAAGAGGCCGAACAGCCCGGTCTCGGCGAAGACCTTCATGATTTCCTTGGGGAACTCGCCGGTCTCGTCGAAGTGCTCGCGGACGGGTTTGATCTTTTCCTCCCCGATCTGGGCGCAGATGTCCCGGATGTTCGTCTGGAGTTCGGTAAGCTGGTAGTCCATATCAGTCTCCGGTTGGCGGCGTTATAGAAGAATGGGTTAAAATGTACGGGGAGCGCGGCGTGGGGGCAAGAAAAAACGGGGGTGTTGGATTTGAACTTTTCTTTTGCTCTCCGACGAATTAAACTGAAGGCGTTTTGAATAGGAAAAATTGATATGACGCCACGCATAAGGGAAGAGGTCAGAAAGCTGCCGGATCTTGAAAAACTGGCGCTGGTGGACGAAATTTTGTCGGAACTCGATAGGCCCGATCCGGAAATTGATGCGGCTTGGGCTTCCGAGGCCCGCGAGCGTCGGACTGCCTATTTGGCCGGCAAGACGGATTCTCTTTCTTATGCCGAAGTGATGAAGCGGTATCGTCCAAAATGAAAGTCCGCTTCCTTTCACTGGCCGACCGGGAATTGGGCGCGACTCGACGCTT
>CAYZVY010000277.1:0-5553 GCA_964481675.1 uncultured Verrucomicrobiota bacterium | reverse complement strand
GAGCGGAGCGACTGGCCGCCCATCGCCTGGTCGGCGGAAATCCTGCCCGAGCTCTGGCTGGCGGATCAACCCGGAGCCACGCTCGAGGCGACTTTCACGGGCACCGCCTTCGGCCTTTTCATGGTCATCGGGCCGGCCTGCGGGCAGATCGAATGGACGCTCGACGGCGGCCCGCCGGTCAAAACCCTCCTTTTCGACGCCTTCTGCTCCTACTACCGGCCGAATTACCAGCTGCTGACCCACCACCTGGAGAACAAACCCCACCGGGTGCGGATCCGGCTGCTGGCCGAGGAGCCCGACAAAGCGGCCCTTCTCTCCCGCCAGGGGGTGGCCATCGACATCCCGGAACGCTACAAGGGAACCCGCTTTTACCTGGCGGCGGGGCTGGTCACCGGAGAACCGACGCCGATTGCTCCCTGATACACGTGCGCATGCCTATGAAAAGCGAATGGTGTAGCTTCGCTTGCGAAGCCCGCCGAGTGGAGGCGCCAGACTGGCGGGCGCCGCAAGCAGCGCCCCTACACACATGCGCAGCCTCCCCTCTTTCCAAAATCCCACCCCAATCGTATATTTCTGTTGTACCATGGTCTGGATGGCGTAAAATAGCACTTATTTAACGGAGTGTCCGCCCTCATGGTTCAACAAGGCATGCAATTGTCCCAGGAGCAGCGCCTGCAGATGGTGCTGGCGCCCCAATTGCGTCAATCCCTGGAGCTGCTCCAGGTGCCGATGCTGGAACTCCGCGCCATGGTCCGCGCCGAATTGGAGAAGAATCCCACGCTCGAAGAGCCGCCCGAGAACTACACGCCCCTCGAGGAGGACAGCGGCGCCGAGGTCGAGCACAAGGACGCGGACCAGAAGGCGCTCGACTTCCGGAAGGAGTTCGAGGTTCTCGCGCGGCTGGATGACGAATGGAGGGACTACTTTTTCCAGGAGGAAAACAACCATCCCTACTCCGCCGAAGCGGCCGAACGCCGCCAGTATTTTTTCGATTCCGTCCCCCAGCGCGAATCCCTCCAGGTCCACCTGATCAACCAGCTGGGCCTGTCCGACCTGGATGCCCCCAGCCGGCAGATCGGCGAGCTGATCATCGGCAGCATCAATGACGACGGCTACCTGACCACCCCGATCAATGAACTGGCCGACAGCATCAACGTCGACCCGGAGCAATTCAAGGCGGTGCTGGAGACGATCCAGGACTTCGACCCCACGGGCGTGGGCTCCAGCGACCTGAAAACCTGCCTCCTGTGCCAGCTGCGCCGCCTCGACAAATCAGACAGCCTCTCGGCCGCCATCGTGCGGGACCACCTGGAACTGCTGGGGGGCCGGAAAATCCAGGATCTCGCGCGGATCTTGAAAACGACGCCCGAAGAGGTGCAGAAAGCCGCCGATTTCATCGCCACCCTGAATCCGCGCCCCGGAAGCGCCTACACCGGCGATGCGTCCGCGTATATCGCGCCGGACGTCCAGGTGCGGAAACTGGACGGGGTATTCGTGGTGATCCTGAACGACGAGCAGATCCCGCACATCCGCATCAGCCGCCAATACCGGACCCTGATGAACGACGCGCAGACGACCACCGAGCTGCGGGATTACGTGCAGGACAAGGTGCGGGCCGGCACCTTCCTGATCAAGAGCATCCAGCAGCGCCAGCAGACCATTTTCAATATCGCGACCGAAATCGTCAAGGTCCAGGAGGAATTCCTCGAGCACGGCGTCTCGCACCTCAAGCCGCTGACCATGGCGCAGGTGGCCAAGGCCGTCGGCTTGCACGAAACCACCATCAGCCGCGCTGTATCCGGCAAGCATATGCGCACGCCGGTCGGCCTTTTCGAGATGAAGTATTTCTTCACGCCCGCGATCAGGACGATGGCCGGCGGCTCCGTCTCCAACAAGTCGGTGATGGACATGATCTCGGGAATGGTGTCGGCCGAATCCGCCGCCGCCCCGCTGTCCGACCAGGACATCATGGACCGCTTGAAAACCGCGGGCATCGATGTGGCCCGGCGGACGGTGGCCAAGTACCGGATGGCCCTCCACATCCCGCCCTCCCACCTGCGCAAGACCTTCGGATGAAGGCGCCCGAACCGCCAGCCGGCCCCGGATGGTGGGCCCCGGCTGTCCGGGACAAGGCCGCCCGCCTGTTTGAACCCTGGTTCCAGGATCCGCCCCCCGTCCGCCTCGGGGACATCCCCGCGTCCGCCCAGGCCTTTGTCGCCTGGGGCCTGCGCGACGTTCTGCGCGCCCCCGTGCTGTGGGTTTCGGACGGGCCGGTCTCGCTCGATCATGCGCTGCGCGATCTGCGGACATTAGCCCCCGACCCCGGGGCGCCGGTCCTGTTCTTTCCGCCGCTCGAAAACAGCGCGGCCGACAGCAAGGGGCCTCCGCCGCCCGAGCTGACCGGCGCGCGGCTGACCACGCTGACGTCGATCGACACCGCCGACCGCCCGATCATCGTCACCTGCGTGCAGGCGCTGATGCAGCCCACGCTGTCCCCGGCCGAGCTGTCCCGCCGGATCCGCCGGATCGCCACCGGCGAATCGCACGAGCTGCGCGAGCTGGTGGACTTCCTCGAGAAATCCGGCTACCGGTTCGAGGCCGAAGTGCACGAGCCGGGCGAAGCGGTTGTGCGCGGCGGACTGATCGACGCCTGGCCTCCGACCGAGGAATGGCCGCTGCGGATCGAGTTTTTCGGCTCGAACATCGAATCGATCCGCCAGTTCGAGCCCGACACCCAGGCCTCCCGGGCCGTCCTGCGGACCGCCTACCTCGCCCCGGTCTCCGAGCAGGCCGGCGAACAGCCCGGCCAGGCGGTGTCCCTGCTGGCGCTGCTGCCCCCCGATACCGTCGTGGTGTGGGCGGATTACCCGGCCGTCGAAAACATGGCCACCGTTTACGAAGAGACGGTCCGCGAACGGAAAGCGGGCCCGCTGGCCATTCCCCTCGACGCCTTGAACCAGATCGTCCTGACGCGCCGGCTCCGGGAGGTCCGCTCGGGACTGTTTGACGAGATCCGCCCGCTCGATTTCGAGGCCCTCCCCTCGGTGGTCTCCATCACGCGCGACACCTTCCGCCCCGACCTGGCCGAGCAGCAGCGCCACGCCTTCCTGCTGCGGCTGGCAGCCCTGGCCGGCGAAGGCCGCCAGGTGTACCTGTTTTTCGAAACGGAGGGCGCGCTCCACCGGTTCCTGGAAACGGCCACCGACGAGATCCGCGCCGTCATCACCCCCCGGCTGGCCCTCCTGTCGGAAGGCTTTACCAGCGCCGCGTTCGGACTCGTGCTGGCTTCGGAAAGCGACCTGTACGGCCGCCGGAAACAGACCCGCGGCCGGCTGCGCATCGAAAGCGCCCGGAAGCGCGCGGGAAACCGCATCGGCGACTTCTCCGAAATCCAGCCCGGCGACCTCGTGGTCCACATCGACCACGGCATCGGCCGCTACCGCGGCCTGGGCGAGATCGACGTGGTCGGCCAGAAGCAGGAAGCCCTGATCATCGAGTACGCGGAAGGCTCCCGCCTGCACGTGCCCGTGGACCACGCGCACCTGCTCACGCGATACGTCGGCATGGGCAAGCACGCGGTGAAGCTGCATGCCCTGGGCGGCAAGCGCTGGCAGACGGAGCGCAAATCGGTCGAAAAGGCCGTCCAGGACCTGGCCGCCAACATGCTCGAAACGCAGGCCGCGCGCGACCTGCAACCCGGCCACGCGTTCAAGCCCGACACCCCGTGGCAGCACGAGTTTGAAACCGCCTTCCCCTACCGGGAGACGGAAGACCAGCTGAGCGCCATCGAAGATGTTAAAAAGGACATGGAATCCACCCGGCCCATGGATCGGCTGATCTGCGGCGACGCGGGGTACGGGAAGACGGAAGTGGCCATGCGGGCCGCTTTCAAGGCCGTCATGGACGGCCGGCAGGTGACCGTCCTGGTGCCGACCACCGTGCTCGCCCAGCAGCACTTCTATACCTTCGCCGAGCGGATGAGCGCCTTTCCCCTGCGGATCGAGATGTACAGCCGGATGTGCTCGCTGGACCAGCGCCATGAGGTGGTGAAGGGCCTGGCCGAGGGAGTCATCGATATCGTCATCGGCACGCACGGGCTCCTGGAGCCCGGCATCGTGTTCAAGGACCTGGGGCTGGTGATCGTGGACGAGGAGCAGCGCTTCGGCGTGGCGCACAAGGAGCGGCTCAAGAACCTGCGGCGGCTGGTGGACGTGCTCACGCTCACGGCCACGCCCATTCCCCGTACGCTCTACATGAGCCTCACGGGCGTGCGTGACCTGTCCCTGATCCAGACCCCGCCGTCGGAGCGGCTCCCCGTTGAGACGGTGGTGGCGGAAAACAAGGACGAGGTGGTGCGCGAGGCCGTCCTGCGCGAGCTGAGCCGCGGCGGCCAGGTCTACTACCTGCACAACCGCGTGCATACGATCGACGTCGTCCGCCAGCGGCTGGAAACCATCGTCCCGGAAGCGCGCATCACGGTGGCCCACGGGCAGATGCCGCCCCGACAGCTGTCCGGGATCATGCAGGAATTCGTCCGCGGCGGCAGCGACGTTCTGCTGTGCACGACCATCGTGGAGTCGGGCACGGACATCCCGAACGCCAACACGATCCTGATCGAGCGGGCCGACCGCTTCGGCATGTCCGACCTCTACCAGCTGCGCGGCCGGGCGGGGCGCGCCAAGGCGCGCGGCTACTGCTACATGCTGCTCCCCAAACACGGGCTCGTGGACCCCTCCGCCAAAAAGCGGATCCAGGCGCTGCGCCAGCACGCGGGACTGGGCGCGGGTTTCAAGCTGGCCATGCGCGACCTGGAGATCCGGGGCTCGGGCAACATCCTCGGCCATGAGCAGAGCGGCCACATCGCTGCAGTCGGCTTCTCCCTGTATTGCCAGCTCCTGCGCCGCACCATCGAGCGGCTCAAGGGCCGGGAAAGCACCATCCCGATCGTGGACGTGCAGATGCACCTCGATTTCGTGGTCTATTCGCCCGACCTCGCCGATGCGGAAAATGCGGCTGTTATCCCGTCGCATTACCTTGACGACGAAGCCCTGAAAATTGCCCAGTACCGTCAGATCGCCTCCACCTGGACCGTGAACGAGGTGACGGCCCTGCGCCGGAAGATGCGGGACCGCTTCGGCCCGATTCCCGACGCCCTGGAGCGGCTGTTCCTCATGGCGGAGATCCGCATCCTCGGGGCGCAGAAGAAGCTGGTCGGCATCGCCACGCGCGAGGATCGCATTCTCCTCTCCCGGGAAGGCGGGGACCTGGTGCAATTTCAGAACAGGCTCCCGCGGTTCAAGGCGGAATCGTGCACGGGCAAGCTGATGGAATTGAAGGCGCTGCTGAAGAGGATTGACTAGGGAGCATTCCTGGCACAAGGCAATAGAGGCGCGTACTTTCGTGTCGCGGGCCTCGCGGGCGCCGCAAGCAGCGCCCCTACACCGTACGTATTAAAGGCTTAATGAAAAGTGGGGCTTCGCTTGCGAAGCCCGCGCCGAGCCGCATGCGCCTTGCCTGCCCAAGACGGACTCGCGGGAGTTTACCGTGCAGCGT
>CAYZVY010000276.1:3110-5634 GCA_964481675.1 uncultured Verrucomicrobiota bacterium | reverse complement strand
GGCCAACCGGAACAAGCCTTTCTGCGTGCACATCGCCGACTTCCTGGTGCATTTCCCATGGCAGGGACCGCATGACAAGGCGGACTTCCTGCCCGGAACGAGCTACGACGGCTCCGAGGCCAAATACGGCAGCCGGACCGACCGGAAAGAGGCGTATCGCGAGATGGTCGAGGCCATGGACCGCAGCGTGGGCCGGGTGATGGAAAAAATCGAGTCGCTCGGGCTTGCGGAAAACACCCTGTTCCTTTTTGCGTCCGACCATGGCGGACACCACCTGGTGGCGGACAACAGCCCGCTGTCGGGCGCGAAAGGCTCCTTGCGTGAAGGCGGCCATCGCATCCCGGCCCTCGCCAGTTGGCCCGGCACGCTCGCCGCCGGCCGCGTGATCCGCGAGCCCGTCATGCTGATGGACCTGTTCCCGACCTTCCAGGATCTCTGCAGCCTGCCGCCGCATCCCGAAGTCCCGTTCGACGGCGTCAGCCTGGCGAACCTGCTGCTTCACGGGCGGCCCTTGCCGGAGCGGACGCTATTCTGGCGGCATGGCCTAGACAAGGCCGTGCGCCGCGGCCGGTGGAAACTGCTGATGGAACCCGGGGGCACGAGCCTCTTCGACCTGGATGCCGACCTTCGCGAAACACGGAATCGATTGCCCGACGAACCGGCCATAGCCGCGGATTTCGAACGGCAGCTAACCGCCTGGGAGAAGGACGTTCCGCCGTTTCCCGCCGGTTAACCCGGCCGGCACGCCATTCCACACCATAATCTCACCATCGACGTTGGCGATCCCAAAACTGCTGAATTGGATTGAAGCCCCTGCCGCACCCCTGTATATTGAAGACATGATCGACTTGATTCAACAGAAACGTGGCGAACTGACCAGCCTCTGCCGTCAATTCAAGGTTGATCGTCTTGACCTGTTTGGATCCGCAGCCACAGGCAAGTTCGATCCCTCCTCCAGCGACCTTGATTTTATCATTGAATTTGAGGATCGGTCGGCCCCAGGCCTGCTGAATCGTTATCTCGATTTTGCCGAAGCGCTGGAACGCCTTTTTGGGCGCCATGTGGATCTCCTGACGCCTCGTTCCATCCGCAACCCCTATTTCCGGCAGACCCTCGACAGCACCAAAGAGAACCTCTATGACCGCGGAATTCAAGCAACGCATCCATGATGCCATCGAGGCCTGTCGCGCGATTCAATCCTTTACGGCGCAAGTCTCCTTTGACGACTACGCCGACAATCTGATGCTGCGGTCCGCCGTGGAGCGTCAGTTTGAAATCCTCGGAGAGGCGCTGAATCGAGCCTCCGAATCGAACCCGGCTATTCAGTCTGCCCTTCCCGATGTGCCGCGTATTGTGGGGATGCGTAACCGCATCATTCACGGCTACGATTCGGTTGACGACGAGATCGTCTGGGACGCCATTCAACACCACATTCCTCCCTTGTTGTCCGCCCTTCCGGACATCCTGCTTTCCGTGGAATGACCTGTCTTTCAAAGATGGCCACACCCTCATCCAAACGTGACACCCATTCCCGACGGAATCCTTTGCCGAATGTCTACATCACATGCTTGCCCTCCCGCCGTGGCGGGCGTAGCATGACGGGGATGCTCTTACGGTGAAAAAACGATGATCAAGAATAAAGGCTGTTTGCTGCCCATGGCCATCGTGGCCATCTTGATTCTGTCCCCTTTATTCTTCACGCTCCATCGTACACACAGGATCTCGAAGCGAACCGATCACAAGGCGCTTCTCGCCGCTTGCCGGGAGATGATGCATTCACGAGCCTCGTATAAGACCCGGATGGACAGCCTTGATGGCCAATCGAACATCGATCTGGATGATCCCGCAGTCCCCGATATCATTCGGCGACTGAAACCCTCCTATGTTCTGATACAGGACGATGTCGCAACCGTGGAAATGGGTGGTGGCGGAGGGCATTTTGGCGTGGTTGCCTTCGAACGGGGCAATGACACCACCAATCGCATTCCCGGGTGGGGCCAGAAGAAGCGGAAGCTGATCGAGGGGCTGTGGTATTATTCTGATTAACAAGGCGGCTGGGACAAGGCGTAAGGCTCAAAGTATTGCGAACCCCAACGAAACTGTCATGCGCCCAAATTTAGCATACCGCCTGTTTTCGCTTATCGACATGCAATATTTCCGGCATATTTTACAACTATGTATTCAGAATTGCTGAAGACGCCCGACGCCTCCATCCACCTGCTGGGTCCACAAGCGACAGGGTAAATGCCGCATATGCCAGCCCGAACAGGACGTGGGCGGCGTCCCGCGGGAAGAAGCGGCCGTCGCCGCCGGCTTCCGGGGGCAGCACCCGCAGGCGCGGGAACGGACCGTACGACGCCAGGATCGCGTCAAGGCAGCGCCGTGCCTGGCACGCCGTGCCCCAGCGCCCCAGGCAGGCCAGCATCATGCCCGTCCCCCACAAGTTGGCCGGCTCCCGCAGGCGCGCCGCGCTCAACTCCGGCTCATCCTGCGCCATGAAGCGCAGCGCACCGTCCCTCCAGAA
>CAYZVY010000276.1:0-3010 GCA_964481675.1 uncultured Verrucomicrobiota bacterium | reverse complement strand
CGCCCGCAGCCGCCGGAGTTCGTCGCCCGGCAAAGCCGCGCCGTGCTCCGCCAGCAGCCGCGCCAGGGCGCCCAGGAACATAGCCGGCGCGTTGATGCAGAAAAAGGGCGGATTCACATCGCACGGGCTATAAGCAAAGTAGCCGCCCGAATAGCCATCAACCCACAGCTCCCGCGTCCAGCGGTCGCAGACCTGGCGGATCGCGGCCAGGATCCCGGCGGCCTCGTCCGCGGACCACAGGTCCAGCCCGAGCGCGTCAAGCAGACCCTCGAGCGCGACGGCCGTGGTAATCGTGTAGACGGTGTTCGCCGGGCGGTGATCCCACGCGCCGGGCAGCCCCCACCCCGGCCGCCCGTCGTCCCCGAGCCGGCTATTGTCGAGCAGCCACCGGGCGGCCAGCCGCACGCGGCGCGCGCCGGCCGGCGAGGGCGTGGCGCGATAGCGGAGGGACTCGGCCGAAAGGACCAGCCCGCAGGTCATGGGCTGGTCCGCCGGGCCGGCTTCCGGGTCGCTCCGGTCAATCCCGCGGCCGGCGTGCTCGTCCGGAAAACGCGCCAGCAGGCGGGCATAATAACCGGCCAGGTCCAGGGCGGCCTCCCCGCCATCGTTCTCGTTCGGATTCGTCATCGGTTCACTCCCGTCAGAACGGCGCGGCCAAGGCCGCCTCGCGCGCGAGGCGCCGAAGGCCGTGCGTGTGGATCCCGCGCATCTCCTGGAGCACGAACACGCCGGCCGCCAGCGCCGCGTCCTCTGCCGTCAGGCCCGCCGCCTCGAACAGCTGCGTCACAAACCGCGTCATCACACCGTGGGCAACAAGCATGCTCCGTTCCTCCTTCTTGAAATCCTATCAACGCGCCCCCCCGGGTCAAAGGAGGAGTTCCCGGTGATTGTTGAATTGTCGATGACGCGAACCTGCCCCTGTGTTACGTTGATCGGACCATGAACACCGTGCTCGCTGTCTTGCTCGCGGCGGTTCCCCTTGCGACGGGTGCGCTTGCCTCCGAAGATCCCGATATCGGACGGGGCCACGGAGGCATGACCTACGTCAACTGGACGCTGGGTGTGACGAACATGACCGACCTGACGGTGGACATCACCTTCCACGGCGACCCCCAACCCAAGGCCGCCGTCTATCTCCAGCTCTACGATTTCAAGATCGGAGACACGCCCCAGTATTTCGGCTTCCAATACACGTTCGACGACACAGGCCGGCGGGAAACCCGTTTCATCTGGTCGCGCTGGGGAACGCGCGACAAGGAGGACGCTCGCGTTGCGAAAGGCGGAACGCTCGAGTCGGGCGGTTACGAAGGCGACTTCGTGGGCATCCGCTTTCCCTATGCCTGGTCCAATGGCGCCTATACCGTGCAGGTGAGCCAGCAGGAAACGGACGAACGTGGAGCCTGGTATGCGCTGACCCTCTACAACCACGGCAGGAAGGAAAGCACCCCCATCGGCAGATTGCGCTTTCCCCTGGCTCATGGCGGAACCCCTTTCATCGAAGACGGAGGCGGAAGCTGGTGCGAGGTGTTCGGTGGAACCCGCTCCTCCGCCGACATCGGATACTTCCATATGAGTTACGACGGCGTCTACACGCGCGGCCGGACGGTCGCCGCCAAATCCGCCCGATTCTCCTATGGCAAGGACACCCCGAACTGCGACATCTCGCCGGACCCGAACGGCCGGCGTGTTCACGTTACCTTCGGCGGGAAAACCCGGCGCCTGACATCACCGGGGACATACCCGCTGTCACCGGAGCGGCCTTGAGTCCGGCGCATTTCACTTGACCCCGCGGGCTCGCTGATTTCATCATGCCTATTTGATCACAAGGAGCTCCCGCCATGCCCGCTTCCAAGCGTTTCAAGGTCGGTTTCATCGGAACCGGCGGCCGCAGCGTCGCCTACGCCGAGCAGTACGCCCACTCAAGCGAGATCGAGATCGTCGCCCTCGCCGACCCGAACGCCGCCAAACGCAAGGCCATGATCGAGCACGCCAAACTGGCCGCCGCGCCGGTGGAGTATGACGACTGGCGAGACCTCTACAACCATCACAAGGACCTGAACGGCGTCGTCATCTGCTCCCCCAACCACCTGCACGCCGAGCACGCGGTGCCCTTCCTGGAGCGCGGCCTGCCCGTGGCGCTGGAGAAGCCGCTCGCCACCACGCAGGGCGACTGCGAGCGCATCCTGGACGCCGAACGCGCCAACGGCGCGCGCACGCTCCTGGGCTTCGTCCTGCGCTCCGCCCCCTTCTACAAAACCATCCGCGACCTCGTGGCCGGCGGCGCGGTGGGCACCATCTGCACCATGGAAGCCCACGAGCACGTCCGCTGGGTCGTCTCCTCCCTCTTCATGCGCGGCTCCTGGCGCCGCCGCATGGCCACCAGCGGCGGCAGCATGCTGGAGAAGTGCTGCCACGACCTCGACATCCTCAACTGGCTGGTCGGCTGCCGCCCCGTCTCCCTCAACTCCTACGGCGGCCGCATGATGTTCAACGCCAACCCCTCCCTGCCCGACGCCTGCGACAAGTGCCCCATCGGCGCGGACTGCAACTATTACTACACGCCCCGCAACGTCAAGCGCGAGGACGCCGGCGACCGCCGCCTGCACCGGTTCCTGGAGGACAACGGCTCCTGCATCTTCAACACCGACAAGGACATCCCCGACGTCCAGAGCGTCAACATCGAATACGAAAGCGGCGCGGTGGTCAATTTCCTGATGGCGCTGAACGTGGGCGGTTCCCGCGGCAGCCGCAACCTCGGCATCAACGGCACCAAGGGCTGCATCTGGGGCGACATCGACCAGATGAAGGTGACCGCCTACGACAACCGCACCGACGTGGAAACCGAGCATAAAATCGTGACCGACGGCTCCGGTCACGGCGGCGGCGACAAGAGCCACGCCAACGAACTGCTGGCCATGATGCGCGATCCGAAATACGTGCCCGGCCAGAACGCCCAGGCCGGCTACCTGAGCGCCATGATGTGCCTCGCCTGCGACGTCTCCCGCCTCGA
>CAYZVY010000275.1:0-5692 GCA_964481675.1 uncultured Verrucomicrobiota bacterium | reverse complement strand
GATGACGACGTCAACCGTTTCGGGAACGGGACAGGCCACGGTCACGACGCCGTTTGCCTGCTTCCACTCCAGCTTGCCGCGCAGCGTGCTGACGACATCCTTCACGGGCCGGGCGGTCGCCACCGACAACGTTGCGACCTGGTTCGACTTCCCGCTGAAATCGGCCAGGGTGACGGCCAGCCCGCTCGCGTGCTCCACCAGGATCGCCTCCGTCAGCGGCTCGGAATAGGTCACGCGCCCCTCGCCCGCCCCCGCCCGCGCGGGCTTCTCGATCACGCTCCGCCGCTCCGCCGTATACGTCGTCGGATGACCGGCCGCGTCAAGCGGAGCATTCTGCCGGTAAAGATGGCCCGGCAGCACGCCCAGCAGCAGCACCCGCCCCTTCCCGACCGGCCGCATGACCGCCCCCGCCGTGCCGTCGGCATACGTGCCCACCACCTCCGCGTCCGCCGCAGCCGGCTCCAGCACCACCTTGGGCCCCACCACCGCCAGCGCTGCGACCGGCGTCAGCTCGCTCACCTTCAGCGTCAGCGTATCGATCGGCCTGTTCGACGGGATCTCCTTCGGCGCCAGATCGCCGCCCGAAAAAGCGGCGAGCCGCTGGCGCGCCCCCGCCAAGTCGGTCATCGCCGCCGAGGGCTCATTGAATTCGTCATACAACCCCGTGCCGGCCGCCGCCACCAGCACGCCGCCGGCCTTCACCCACTCCGCCAGCGCCTTCATGCCCGACTGCGTCATATTCAGCCCCTGCACGAACACCGTCTTATAGGATGCCAGTCCTTCGGCCGTCAGATCCTCCTCCAGAATCACATCCACCGGCAGGTGCGCATGCTGCAGGGCCAGGTATGTCAGCAGGCGGTTAAAATGCGCGTCGGCCCAGGCGCCGCGCCAGAACTCCTGCGTCTCGTTATACAGCAGCGCCACCTTCGCCGGCTCGCGCTTGCCCTCAGCCAGGATCAGGTCGGCCGGCCCCACGGCCCTCGCCACCCGCCCGATCTGCCCATAGGTCACCGGCACGTGGCTGAACGTATCCACGGCGCCGCGGCTGAACTCCGGACCCCAATCGTAAAAATAAATCAGCGTATGCCCGCGCGCGATCAGCATCAGCGCCTTGCGGTCCAGCGAGCCGGTCCGCCCCACCACGAAGAATCCCTGCGGCAGGTTCCGCTTGCGGGCCGCGCATTCCACGATGGCGCCATAATACCCCACCGTCTGAACGCCGGCCATCGACTCCCCGCCCAGCCAGTCCTCGCCCCACGCCAGGCCCACCCCGCGGCCGCGGGACAAGGCGAACCAGTCGGAGCCGCTCATGACGCCCGCGAACATGAACGAACCGGGCGTATAGTTGCACCAGGTGACCGCCTTTGGAAACACCGCGTTCAGCGCGCGGCTGTACCTCACGTAGTATTCGTCCGTCAGGACCCACTGGTACCGGCGGCTGAAATAATAGGCCCGCCGCTGGGCCTTCCCCGCATCCGGCGGCAACTCGGTCCGGTACTCCACGTCCGCCAGGTTGGTCACGCCCAGGAACTCAACCCCCTTGCCGCGCGCCTTGAGCTGGTCCGCCAGATAAGCCTGGAAAGCGAGCCGGTCGTCGGTCAACCCGTTGACGAACGGGGCCGGAACCACGGGTCCGATCTCGTCGCCCATCTTCACGAATTCCACGCGGTCCAGATCGCCGGGATCAGGCTCCCCGTCCGCCCTCCGGGAAAGCCCCCTCTTCAAGTAGGCGGTCACGTTCGCCTCAAAGGCCGGATCCAGCGGGTCGTGGCTGTCGCCCATAAGCCCCGGCGCCTGGTAGTGCAGGAAACCGCCGGGGTGGAGCCCGTGTTTCTCGACCAGCACCGGACCCACATCCAACAACCAGTTGAAGCCCACGTTCTTCAAGTGCGGAATCAGGGCGTCCTGCGCGCCCGTCAGGACGCGGCAGCTGGTGATGAACTTGATCCGCTCCGGCAGCACCGCCGGGCTCGACAGGTTCGCCGCGGCGATATACCGGTAAACCACCTCGAGCATCTCCGGCTCGCTGCGGAAGCGCCCCGCATAATCCGCCGAGCGCACGCCCCAGACGCCCGCCGCCAGGTTCGTCGCCGGCGGCGCCTCATACGTCAGCGATTCGGTCGGCAGCGAGTAGCGGGTCTTGCCCTCCGACACCGGGCACCGGATGGTGCGGAACACGGCGTTGGTATCCCGGTACCAGGCCAATTGCACCTCGAGCACCCCCTCCTCCACCGGCTGTTTCGCCGCATCGGTCAGCGTCAGGTTGTCGGTGGCATACGGCCCCGTGCTGGTCATGGACTCCGTCGCGTCGACCCATGCCGACCACTGACCCGCGGGAAGGACGGGCTTGCCGGCTTCCGACAGGATATCCCCCACGGAGCCATAATAGAGATGCCGGTCCATGTTGGGCTGGTGGTGCGTCCACTGATACACGATGAAGCTGTTTAGCTGGACGGCCGAGGCCTTCCCGCCCGCGTAACGGTACCGGAGATAATGGCGGGTGAGTGTATTGGCGTCCTTCTCCAGGTTCCGCGCCGGCGTAAACGACTTGCTGCGCGTCAGGAACAGGCACTCCACCTGCACGCCGGCGGCGCCGGGCGTGACGGCCACGTCCGTCAGTCCCTTTTTCAGGTCCAGATCGAAAAACTCCCAGATCATCGACGGCCCCGTGAACGGCAGCTCGCGGTCCCCGCCGGTCTCGAAGCGGATGGGATGCCGCTCTTCCAGCTCGCGCCCCAGCGAATCCCCCGGCGCGAAAGCCCCGAAGTCGTGGGCCGCCGCGTTGGCGCCCGTCAGCTCCACCTTGAACGGATTCGCCTTGCCGCGCATGGCGGGATACGAAAACCAGAGGCGGTAGGCGCCGTCCGACGGCACGGCCAGGCGCGCCTTGATGGCTCCCTTGGACCCCAGGGCTTTCGCCGCCTGGCGCAGGGGGAATTCCTGCGACATCATGATGTCCCCATATTCGCGCTGGCCCGGCAGGGCCTCCGCCTTCCAGGCGAAAACCTCGTCCGTCTTCACGGTCTTCCGCGTCGCGACCGGCTCCACGCCCGCCCAGTCGGCCACGCGCAGCCAGACGCTGTCCGGCAGCTTGTCGAAATCCGACGCCCCCTGCTTCATGTCGGTCAGGAGGCCCGCCACCAGGTCGTCGTCCGCCCCGACGCTCTTCATGCGGTCGAATCCGGCCGCCGAAGCCAGGCCGGCCGCGAGGAGGAGTAGCAGGCCGCTTCGTTTAAGGCACAGGCAGCACATATGCAAAGCCCTCCTCATCCGCAACCCAGGCGGCGTCCCCCCTCATGCCCATCTCCTCCCCCGTGCCCCATCGGAAGGGAATGCCTTCCCCCGCCACCACCCCGTCATTCAAGCGGGCGCGCAGATTGACGTCCCGCAGCACCTTCAAATCGGGGAATCCCAACCACACCACGCGGCCCTGCCGGCCCGCCCAGCAGATTTTGTCCTTCATAACCGCCATGCCCGCAGCTTCCGCGCCCGCCTCCCAGACGGCCAGCACCTTGCCGTCCCGGCCATTCAGAAGCGTCACGCGGCCAGCCCGCATAGCCGCCAGCACGCCGACCTTCGTGCTGACCAGTTCCCCCATCACAGTATCGCCCAGGTCCGCCTGCCAGGCCGGCTTCCCCTTTTCATCGAAGGCGAACACCATCCCCTCGATCGAGGGCACCAGCGCATACGCCGGTTCCGTTTGCGTCCAAGCCATGGGTCCGCTCAGCCGCGCGGCAACGGAGGTCTTCCACGCGAGGCTGCCGTCGGAAAGATTGACGGCCGCCAGTTCGCCGGCCAGTCCGCCCACCAGGCATAACCCGCCATACAGCGAGGGCCCGGCGGTCAACAGGTCGGCGCCCGCCCACGTCCAGCGCGCGACATTCTTCTTCCGGTCAATGTTCGCGAGCGTCCGGTCCTGCGCGATCACCAGGCTGTCCTCCTTCACCAGGGCAAAGCCCCACCAGGGCATCTCCGCGCCGCCGGCCGGGCCCCGCCCGACCTCCCCGTTCTGCCCGATCGGCGCGATCGACGGGTGATAGGAATACGGCCGGCCGGAACCGGACCCCGCCCCGCCCGGCACCCAGGTGTAGGCGGGCCGATACCGGGGATCGATCGTGGCGGTCCATTCGATCAGCCCGGCCACCGGGGCGAACGCGATCACCGACCCGCCGATGTCAAAAAAGGCCTGTCCCCCGTTCCACCCCATCACCCGAACCCCGCCGGGCTCGACAAGAATGAAATCCGAGACCGCCCTGGACGGCCCCCAGTCGGACAGGGCCCGGATCATGCGTACAAGATAGGGGTACACCGCCTCTTTCGGAACAAGGGCCGAAAGGCCTGTCCCCGAACCCGGCTTGAGCAACTCAAGGGCGTATCCGGTTTCGTTTCGGGACACGTTCAGCGACCAGGGCGCGTCGCCGTCAGCCGCAGGCCCCGCCTGCAGCGCAGCCGCCGCGGCCAGCGCCCGGAGGCCTTCCCGTTCCGCCGGAATCAGGGGGAAGCCCTGCTGGCTCCCGGACTCGACCACGCTCATCTCGATGCGGAGCCGGGGCTTCTTGGCATCCGCCGCCTGCCAGGCCACGCCCAGGTCGGCGGCCAGCTCGATGCCCGCGTTCCGGTCGATCTGCTTGTCGCCCGGCGCAATGCTCTCGGGATAGATGCCCGCCGTGTCATACTGCCGCGCCGGCCGGCGCGCCGCGCACAGGGGCCGGCCCTCCGCGTCGAAGGCGAACGCCAGCCAGTCGGTACGGGCGCCGATGCCGACGGGAACCAGGCTGATCCAGCGCTCGGGCTTGACGTCGGGCGGGCAGACATCCCACCGCTCGGCGGCTTTCGCCTGCACGGCCGCAAACCCCTCCCGCGCATCCAGGCGGCTGACAAACAACCTGATGCCGATAGGGGTGGAATCCCGCTTCGTTTCGGTCCCCAGCGGCAGGGGGGTGACGGTAAAAGCCGTTTCACCGGCGTGCGACAAAAAGCCGGCGCTCAGGGTCAGCACCATCGTTGCAATCTCGATGCGTCTGTTCATGCCCTCTTCCTATGCCGGCTTCGGCTGTTCCTGCGGCGAAAGCCCGTCTGCGTCGTTGACCCTGCCGCCCGCCGGGAGCGGAACTGATCCGCCCAGCAGCGGGTCACGCGTCTCGCGCATCCAGGCGCCCAGCCTCCCGCGCATGTCCGCCAGGGCCGGCGCCGCTTCGGGCCGCTCCGCCACGTTGTTCATCTGGTGCGGATCGTGCGCCAGGTCGAACAGCGCTTCCAGGGCCGGAGCCCGGTCGCGCCACCCGTTGGCCAGCAGCCAGGTCTTGGAGGGCGAGTCGTCGCAGTTCGGCAGCACCGGCGAACACCGCGGCTCCCACCGGCGGATGTAGCGCCACCGGGGAGTCCGGACCGTCCGCATCGGCTCGTAGGCCGCGTGATAGTTGACCTCCGAGAAAACCGCCTCATGAACCGCGGCGGCCTCGCCGCGCAGCAGCGGAACCAGCGAGCGGCCCTGCAGCCACGCCGGCGCGGCCAGGCCCAGCATGTCGCACAGGGTCGGGAACAGGTCGATCTGCGAAACGAGCGCATCCTCAGCCCGGCCGGCCTTGACCAGCCCCGCCCCGGCGCCTTCGCGCGGGCCGCGCAGGATCAGCATGACGCCCGTGCCGTGGTCGGTCAGGTTGCACTTCATCAGGGGGAAGGCGATGCCGTG
>CAYZVY010000274.1:2089-5765 GCA_964481675.1 uncultured Verrucomicrobiota bacterium | reverse complement strand
CCGGTTGGACTGGCGAGAAGACGCGAGCAGCGACCTTACGCGGCCAGCGGCCGCGTCCACAGAAGAAGGCGGGCATTGCCAGGCGTTACCGGCGGAGACCGCCGACTCCAGGGCGGCGCCAGGCTCATGTATGGGAGACAACGGCCCGTCACCATGCTCAGCGAGGCGAAACGCAGGCGCCTGCGGCCGGGGTGGAACCCGGCCCTCCAACAGGGACAAAAATGAGGCGACCATTCAACCGTAAACCGCTGAACCGCTAATCCGCGTCAGCCGCGGCGGCCTTGGGATCGTCTTTCGTCTCCCGCAGGTCAAGGCCGATGACAAACCGGCCGGGAACGGGAAGGCCGCCCTTGTCCCAGGCGGCCGTCAACACCATTTCCGCCTGCTTCCCCAGAAGGGCGGGCGGGATCGGGCATTCCATTTCGGCCACGGCGCCCGGCTCCAGCGCAAACGGCTGCTCCAGGATCACCGCCCCGTCCATCGAGGCGCTCAGCCGGCCCGCCACGACGCCGTCCATGCGCCGGTTGCGGACCAGGATGACGGCCCGACGCCCGTCAGGGCTGGCGACGTCCACCGCCAGGGGCGCCGGCATGGCCAGCGGCAGGCTTTCCGTCGCCAGGCGGAACCGGCCGGCGGGCGCGCCGAAATCGAACGTGACCCCGATCCGCTTGCCGGCGTTGACCGAGCCGGCCGGCACGAACAGGGCCAGGGACTCGCCGCCCTTCGCCGGCAGGGCCACCGTCTTCCGGGCCAGGATGGCGCCATCCACGGCCGCCAGCACCTCGGCCTCCACCGCCCGGTCCGTCAGGTTGGTCACGTCCAGCCAGCCCGGAAGGCTCCCCGCGACCGCGGCCGTGTCGTTCGACAGGCGGAGCCGCGCCCGCAGGGTCCGCTCCTCGATCACCTCCAGGCCGCACAGCAGCGGCGGGTGACCCGACCCGCCGGCCGCCTTCAGCTCGAGCGTCAGCGTATCCGAAACAGGAACAGCCTGGAACGCCTTCACCAGGCTGCGGCGGAGCCCGCCGGCCGCGGAAGCCACGTCCAGGTTCGTCAGCACCGTCCGCCCCTGGAGCCCCACGTCGAAGAGCCGCTTACCGGCGGCGGCCTCGGGCTCGGCAAAATAGAAGCGCACCGTATGCGGGCGGGCTTCGCCGCCGTTCAGGGCGACCCGGATCGTGCAGGCGCCCTCGAGCCCGGACGCGGTCACCTGGCCGGCCTCCCCGCCAATCCCCATGGCGTGATTCCGGAAATAGGAGACGGCGCCCTCCACCGTCACCGGCAGCGCGGGCCCCTTGCCGCCCACGGACGGATAGTCCAGCCACAGGGTCCCGTCCGGCGCGGACCAGTCGCCGGGCGCGCCGAAGTTAAAGCCGACCCGCTTCAGCTTCCCGTTCCAGGCGTCGTAGCCCTGGAAGGTCCAGACCTCCACGCCGGCCATGGGCACGAGGGCCAGCGAGCACTGGTTCTGGTAGCTGCAGGTGCAGGTGCGCGTGTAGTCGGGGGCGTTCAGCACGCCGTCCGCCGGGATCAGGTTGGCGCTGCAGCCGGACTTGAAGCCGCCCCAGTTGGCGGTGCCGGCGTCGGCGGCGAGGTCGTAATAGCCGGCCGCCGCGGAGCGGAACAGCAGCATGTGCTTGCCGGCGATGGGCGTGTTGCAGCCGTAGTTCCGGGAAAAGGTCCAGTCCGCGGCCTCCCCGGTCACCGGGTTCTCCCGGCGCAGCCGGTTGCCGGTCAGCAGGTCAACGGCCGCGCCTTCGGTGTAGATCGTGGAGCCGTGCAGGATGGGCGTGCCGGAATAGACGAGCTTCTCGCGCCAGAGCCTCGCGCCGGTCTTCCCGCGGTAGGCCGCCATATACGCCTTCGCCTCGTCCCTGGCGCGGTCGCGCGCGGGACTGCCGGCCTCGAGCAGGATGTCGTATTCCTCCGAATAGCTCAGCCACGTGCCGAACACGTTGGTGGCCGCCGTCCAGCGCACGCTCCCCGTCTGCGCGTCCAGCGCCAGCAGCCGCGCCGGGGTGGCAGGCTGTTCGCCGCGGCGCTTCAGCAGGTCCTGGTTGACCTTCGAGATGGCGTCGATGCAGAAAATGAGCCCGCCGCCGGAGGCGATGGCGTTGTGGCGGAACACCTGGCCGGCGCGGCGCTGCCAGAGCACGGCACCGGTGTGGCGGTCCATCACGACCAGCGACTCGGACGACGACGCGTACGGCGCGTTATGCTCCACCACGGGCGGCTTGTCCTTGCCGGCGTCCTGAATGGACAGGGGGCTCGAGCCGGCGATCAGCAGGTCCTTGTAAACGCCCAGATAGCCCCAGTTCGGCTCCTCCCGCCCCTCCTCCTTCGGAAGCGCGAAGGTGCGAAGCGTGGCGCCGGTCGCGGGATCCAGGCGCAGACACGTCTTCCCGTGAACCACGTAGAGTCCGTCGGCCAGGGAGACGTAATTGCCCCCGATTTCGCCCGCCCCGGGCTGGTGGGCGGTGTTGTCGTAATACTTGCCGAGATCCCGGAACGCCCGCTGCCACAGCAGGCGGCCCGTGTAGACGTCCACCGCGCGCAGGGCGTTGGGGCCTTCGATGAAGAGCCGGCCGCCGACCACCTGGGGGGACGGCCCATGACCGTGCCGGGGCAGGATGTCGTCGTTGGCCGGCCCGCCGAACCAGAGCAGACCCAGGGGCGGCTTGACCCGATCGTCCGGCGCCATCACCGTGTTGGCGGGGTCGCCGTATTGATGCGTCCAGGAGCCGGAGCCCGGCAGGGCCCCTTCCCGCCTGAGTTCAACGCCGTCCGCAACGGACACCAGGCGGGCGCCGGGGAGCGACGCGGCGGCGGCCGCGTTCGAGAAGGCGGCGGCTCCCGGGCCGGTTGCCACGGCGGTTCCGCCGTACGGGCGCAGGCAGTGGAAGACACGGGCGGCGACGTCAAGGCTCGCGCCCGGGCCGGCGGTTTGCAGGTCGCCAAACTCCACCCGGACGGCCAGGTAAGGCGGGAACGGCATCTCGGCCGGATTGCCGCAGAGCACGTGCACCCGGCTGCCATACAGCCCGGCGTCGTCCAGGCGGCGGCGGAGCGCGTCGACCCTGGCCGCGTCGGCATCGACCGCGATGACCTGGTGGCGTTCCGCCAGGGCGGAAAGTCGGGCGAACGCGTCGGGTCCCAGCCCCCAGACCAGGGCGATCCCGTCCGCGGCAGCGGCCGGAGCCCGCCCCGCGGGCGCGGCATGCGCCGCCGGGGCGGCGGCCTGCTTGTCCCCAAAACAGAAAATAGAGCCGTTGGTGGTGGAGACGAACAGCTTCCCGTCGCCCGGAACCATGGTCCAGACCGCGTCCGGCACGGCGCTTGTCCAGGAGAGGCCCGGCGTCGGCAGGGGCGGCAGGTCGACCGCGCCCACCAGTCCGTTGGCGCCGCTCCCGTAGAGCCGGCCGCCGGCCTGGAAATGGAATTTCATCAGGGGCGAGGCCGGGGGGAGCGGAGCGAGGGGGACCCTGTTGTACCGGACCCGGGTCGTCACCTTGCCGCTCTTGTCCGTGACGGACTCCACCACCCGGGCCGGCTCCAACGCGTAGCGGGCCAGGTTGGTTTCCGTCAGCACCAGCGCGGTGCCGCCGAGGGCCTGGGCGGCGAGGCCGGGCAGCTTCTTGCGGTCGGCCAGGTTCAGCACGGGCTCGCCGTTCGTCAGGTT
>CAYZVY010000274.1:0-1989 GCA_964481675.1 uncultured Verrucomicrobiota bacterium | reverse complement strand
CGGGCAGCTTCTTGCGGTCGGCCAGGTTCAGCACGGGCTCGCCGTTCGTCAGGTTGTAGAGGCAGCCGTGGTTCTGGAAGACGCCGCCGGACAGGGTGACGTCATAACCGCCGGCGTCCTTGTCAAACGCCCGGCTGGAGACGTTGAAGTAGAGGAACCGGCCGGTCTTGCGGTCATAGGCGGCGGGTACGGTGCGGCCGCCCGGCACCAGCAGCACGTCTTCGGACGCGGCCAGATAGCCCTGGGGGGAGACGCCGGCAAAGGCGGGGCTGCTGTGCTGCTGGAGCACGTAGTCCGAGCCGCTGCCGCTGTTCGACCACTTGAGGGCGCCGGTGTCGGCATCGACGGCATGGATGAACACGCCCATGAAGGGCCACAGGCCGGCGGCGAAGTAGACGGTGGCGCCGCCGTTTTCCTCCCGGAGCACGGGGGCGCCGCGGGCGGGCCACATGGAGATGAGCCGCTCGTTGCCCAGGATGAGGCGGTCGGCGGGTCCGCCGCGTACGCTCCAGCGGCAGAGGCCGGTTTCGATATCCAGGCAGTAGAGGTAGCCATCGTCGCTGACGGCATACACGTTTTTCCGCCAGACCAGGGGGGCGAAGCGGACGGGGCCGCCGGTGTAGAAGCGCCAGAGCTCGGCGCCGGTTTCGGTGTCGTAGGCGGTGAGGCGGTCGGCGGCCATGGAGCCGATGAACAGGCGCTTGCCCGCCACGATCGGCTCGTAGCCCGCGTCCATGCGGATCTTGTGCTGGGAGGCGGGCCAGGCCGGGGCGGGCGGTTGCAGGTCGCGCCGCCAGAGTAGGAAAAGGTGAGGCGGCAGCGGCGCGGCGGTGACGGCCGAATGCGCGGCGTCCTTCCGCCAGGCGGGCCAGTCCGCGTCGCCGCCGGAAGCGGCGGAGGCCGGGGCGGCTGTGGCGGCAAACAACACAGCGGCGGCCCATGCGATGGCGTGGCGGCATTTCATCATCCGACTTCCCCTCTCCTGGCTCTGAAGCCAGTTTCAAGGCTAGCATAATCCCGCGGCGGCCTGCAATCCGATAGCGGATAGCGGATAGCGGATAGCGAATAATGCGGACCCGCCTTCTGTGGCCGCCCCCGGTGGGGGCGGTAACGTTGCAGCGCTTGCACGGCGGTTACGCGGCCACCGGCCGCGTCCACAGAAGACACCCCGTCGGTCACTTTATGGCGAAAACACATGACAGGGCGAAGCGGGATGCGCTATAAATGAGGGATGAAAACGTTCCCCCGGACAATGGTCGGCGGCGTGTCGCTTTCGCGCCTCATCATCGGCACCAACTGGTTCCTGGGCTACTCCCACACCAGCCTGGCGAAGGACAAGTTCATCAAGGCGTACCAGACCCGGCAATCCGTGGCCGCCATCCTGAAGGTCTTCCTCGAGGCCGGGGTCGACGTGGTCATGGGCATGCCCGAAGCCATCCTCATCGACGCCATCAAGGACGCCCAGGACCAGACCGGCCGCAAGATCACCCTGATCCTCACGCCCCACTTCAACATCGTGCCCGGGGGCGATCCGGCCAACGACCCCGCCCGCGTGTTCGACCGCTGCAAGGCGGCGGGGGCCACCTTCTGCATGCCACACCAGTGCATCACCGACGCCCTGCTCGACCGCATGCAGGGCAAGATCCGGGACATCGGCACCTATACCGCCATGATCCGCGAGCGGGGCATGATCCCGGGGCTGTCCACCCACATGCCCGAAACCGTGCCGATCGCGGACGCCACGGGCATCGACGTGGAAACCTATATCCAGATCTACAACGCCGCCGGATTCCTGATGCAGGTGGAGGCCGACTGGGTCATGCGCCTGATCCGGAACGCGGCCAAGCCGGTCATGACCATCAAGCCGCTGGCGGCGGGCCGGCTGCTCCCCCCGGTGGGGCTGGCCTTCGCCTGGAACACCATCCGCGACCAGGACATGGTGACCATTGGAACCACCACGCCGGACGAAGCCCGGGAAGTGATCGACCT
>CAYZVY010000273.1:0-5767 GCA_964481675.1 uncultured Verrucomicrobiota bacterium | reverse complement strand
ATAACGGATTGGAAACCGCGCGCGTGAATTACATCGGCCTTCGTGTCGCCATGACCTTGCCATAACACAGGAGCCCCGTGCGCGATCCATCGACCGGGTTTCCGCGCACGGTTTCTCGCGTCTCCGCACGGACCGCCATGTGACCCTGACTCCTGCCCGTTGCGGGGGCGGTTTCCGGCAGGTATCACGCTTCTTGCGCCGGGGCCATTCGCATCGTAATATGCCGTCAAAAAGAGGGCGGTTATCGAGGTGTGGTGGCGTGCGCGGACGACAACGCGGAGTCCGCCCTGCTTCAGATGACGGAGGCCTGTCGATTCAGGAGCATGCATGGAACCTTACGCCAGCGGCAAGATCATGACCGTTCTCGGCCCGGTGGGCCCGGAAGCCTTTGACCGGGTGCTGATGCACGAGCACCTGCACTGTGACTTTTTCGACGCGGCCAGCGGGTTGCCGGTCTGGGAGGAGAAATCGTCCGCCGGGAGGCGGGACTATCTCATGGCCCATGCGATGCCGTTGTTGCGCGAGTGCCGCGAGAAACACGGCATGACCGCCTATCTGGATGTCACCATGCCGCCCTGGCGGGGCTGGCCGGAGCTTTACACGGAGGTCTCCCGGGCCAGCGGGGTGCACATCGTCATGAGTACCGGCTTTTACCGGGAAATGGAACTCGGGTATGACTGGGTGGACCGTCCGGAACGGCAGATCTGGCCCTTTGTCCGCGAGTCGCCGGAGGAGGTGCTGGCCGACATGTGCATCGGCGAACTCCGCTCCGGCATCCACGGCACGGGTGTGCGGGCCGGGGCCATCAAGCTCGGGACGAGTCAGGCGCCGCTGACCGCAGCCGAGTTGAAATGCTTCCGGGCGGGGGCGCGGGCCCAGATCGCCACCGGGGCCCTTCTGACCACGCATTGCACGGCGCTTGGGGGCGAGTCCAGCCAACTGGCGGTGCTCGACGCCATGGGCGTGGACCTGAACCGGGTCTGCATCGGGCATGTGGCCCAGCATATGACCGATCCGGCGCACCTTAAAACTCTCCTGGCGTGGATGCGGCGTGGCGCCAGCTTCCTGCCCACCAACCTGAACGCCTCCCAGCCCCAGTTCTACCGTCCCCTGGCGGAGGCCATCCACCGGGTCTTCGACGCCGGGCTGGGGGACCGCCTGGTGGTGAGCCTGGACCACGGCTATGGGGGAACCGGCAAAGGCTTTGCCCCCGTCGACTATCTGCCCCCGCCGCCGTTCCTGTATTTCTTCCGCGAGGTGCTGCCCGCGCTTCGCGAATGGGGTTTGAGCGAGGCGGAGCTTGACGCCATGCTCCGGCTCAACCCGCGGCGGCTGCTGGCGTTGCCGTGAAACGGGCGGGGCGAAGAATGGCCCCTTCAGCGGACGAGGAGCAGGGAAACCGCCAGGATGCAGAAGGCCGCCTGGGCGCCGTGTCCGGAAACCCGCAAGCCATCATGGGCGACACAGCCGACCCTGGGGTAGGGGCCCCTGATCTCGGGACTTGACATCCTTCCGCACGGGAATATGCTTCGATGGCAGTAGGATCTATCAATCAAACAGGGGGGGGTTGTTCATGAACCGAGTGGCAATGATGGCAATTCTGGCGGGGGTGATGGCATCGGGGCTGGCCCAGGCCCAGCTTTACACCGGGTTCGACAGCTTCAGCGACCGCAGCGGGTCGTGGAGTTCCCACGAAGTCCTGGGGAAAACGGAAGTCACGAACGGCCTGCTCCGCATTTCCCGGAATCACGACGAGTATACGGATTTCCCGGACCAGTGGATCAACATGACGATGAACGTCTCGGGTTGCCCGGAGTGGGAGTATGATGTCGGCACCCACTGCGACATGAGCGATTATTACCGCGTCACCGGGCTGGTGCGGGCTCCCCACAAGAATACAAAGCCTCTGCGGCGCTACCAGATCGGCGTCGGGTACCTGGATGCCGGCGAAAGCGAAATCGGGCTCATGATCCAGGACTCGGCGGCCGGCCGCAAACTGGTGGCCACCTATAAGAGCGGGGTCATCAAAACACAGAAGTTGGGTGGTCCGTTCGACATGTGGCTGCTGAGGGTCACCTATGCGGCCGCCTCCAGGACGCTGGCCTACTGGTATGCCCCGGCCCCTCTCTCTGGCAGTCCGTCCTGGATTCGGCTCTGCACGTATGCGGTGCCCGAATCGGACCTGAGCGGGGGGGATATGCTCCTGGACCCCGGAATCCTGGGCCACATTGTTGGAAATGGCTGTCGTGCCAGCTGGAATGTCGGAGTCTCGTCCTTTTCCTACAGCTTCAACAACAAGTAGCCGGTTAAGGAACGAATGTCATGAATAGTCAGCGGTTCCTCCTGGCCGTCGCGGCGTGGGTGATGGGGGTTGCGGCGACGGCTGCCGCCGCCACGACAACGGTGACGGATGACTTCAACGACGGCGTGAGAAACAAGGATTCCTGGCGGGTGCAGGGGGGTAATCAGGCCTATTTGCGCGAGCAGTTCGGGAAACTGTGGTATTCCGCATCAGCCACGAAATTCAGTGCCGTGAAATGGGGGTGGAGAACGCCATATGTGTTGATTGATCATGACATTTTGGATTGCATCGTCACGATGCGCATGCCGGTGAAACTGAGCGGAACCGATCAGTTTACCTATTTCGGAGTCGGGCTCGAAGATGCCTACAATCCCGGCCGGCATATCCATTTTTTCATGAGGCAGACGGCGTCAAGCCGATGGTTTGCCGTTGAAAAATCGAGCAGCACGACAACGCTCTATGGCCCCAAAATATACCCCGCCACAATCCAGATGCGCATCCGCTACAGCAATCGGGTCAAGACAGTCAGCTTCGCCTGGAGGAAACCGGGCGAGGCGGCCTGGCATGAGGCGGCCAGCGCGATTGACTTGAATGCGGAATGGGGCGCCGCCTCGCAACGCACGTTGCAGCCCTATATTTATGGTGTTTCGGCGGGCGCGATCATCCCCGGCAACTGGTTTCAGCTCGACGATTTCACCGTCGTCAATAAAACCATTGACGCGCCCTGATCGGGAAAGCGTTCGGCTCCAATCTTGTTGCCGCAAAAGAACGCAAGGATCGCAAAGACCGATCTTTCTTTGTGTTCTTTGCGTTCTCTCGCGGCAAATCCGGGTTTGGTTTTATTGTTGTCGTTCCCGAACACTGCGGTGTGCGGGCAGGACAACATGAACCTGGGCCGGCGCGCTCACTCCTCCCCGTGGATGCCGGTCAGGGTGCAGTTAATGCCGCCCAGGAAAAGCTCGTAGCGGCCCGCGACGGGGATCATGTGCCACTCCTGGCCCTGGGCCGCCAGCGTGGTCAGGAACGGCTCGCTCCGGATGGCGGCCACCTCCCGGAAGGGGAGGCAGCTCACGCTGAACCCCCTGTTTTCGCCCCGCTTCTGCCCCTCGCGCAGGATGTCGCCGCGTAGAACCGTGACCTCGCGCTCAAGAAGGGGAACCTGCACGCTGGCCTTGCTCGTGTGCAGGCCGAACGCCTTCACCTGGCCGTTCACATTGAAGTTCAAGGGGATCGCCGGCGGGTTCGTTGCGGCCTCCGCCAGGTAGGCCTGGTGGAGGTTCCGCAGCACCTTGCCGATTTCAAAGCTCTGCCGGGTCACCGTTTCAAGGTCGGGCAGGTTCGTCACCACCTCGCCGGACTCCAGGTCGCGCTTCAGGTAGCGGACCCGGTCCGGCGCGATATCATAGGTTTCGACATACCGCAGCCGATGGTTCCGTCCGAACAGGGGCTTGATCAGCTCGTCGTTGAGCTTGACGTAGCGCAGCATGGTCAGGTCCGGCAGGCTCAGCACGCACAGGGTCCGCTTGTTGAGCATCACCGGCTCGTTGGCGTCCTTTTTTTCCTTCGGGTTGAACAGCAGGAAGTCCAGCTTGCAGGCGGGAACCGGCGCGGCCGCCCCGCTCGTTTTCCACGTGCCCTCGGTCGCGGCAATCCGGAGCGACGCCAGCCCTTTGAGCTCGAGGTAGAGGAACACGTAGGTGCCCTCGTAATCCATCACCAGGGTGGGCTTGGTCGGCTGGAAATGGCGGCCGAGCTCGTCGAGGGCATCGGAAAACGCATTTGTCGCCGCCGGGAGATCCTGCGCGCGGCCCGCGTCCGGGTTTAACAGCCCCGCCAGAAGGGCCAGTCCAGCCAGTCGACCCAATCTCATGTCGCTCATTCTTTCGTTCAAACGGTCTTCAAGAAGGGCGCGTTCGGACCCATCCGCGTGGCGTGTGAGTCCGTTGGGGGGGGAAGCATAGCGGACGAGGAGGCGACATTCAAGCCCTCTTGGCCGTTGGGCCCGATCGGAATTGACAACAGGCGCCCGTGGACTTATAAAACAGATGGGCGGAGCGAGTCTTCAAACCACGAGGAGCGGATGCCATGAAAACACAGCGTTTCGGACTGGTTGTCGCGGCGTGGGTGATGGGGTTTGCGGCTTTTGGGTTCGGCCTCACGACCGAGGTGACGGACGACTTCAATGACGGCGTGAGGAACAAGGCTTTCTGGCGGGTGAATGAATACGACACGACCGTGCTGCGGGAAACGGGCGGGAAGCTGTGCTACGTCATGGCAACCACGAATTTCGGACTCGCAAGATGGGAGTGGAAAGCGCCGTATGTGTTGATCGACCACGACATCCTGGAAAGCGTTTTCACGCTGCGCATGCCGCTGGAACTGAGCGTTCCGGGGCAGAGCGCCCGGTTCGGGGTGGGCTTCAGGGATGTGTCCATGCCCAACCGCTATGTCGGTTTTTCCCTGATGCAGCTGACGTCGGCCCGGTGGTTTGGTGTCGACAAGTCGGACGGCACCATCAGCTGGCTGATTCCGTCCGGGATAAAAAAATATCCCGCCACCGTCATGATGCGCATCCGGTACAGCAACCGGTACAAGAAAGTCAGCTTTGCCTGGAAGAAGCCGGCCGATGCGATCTGGCAGGCGGTGGGAACCCCGGTTGACCTGAATGCCGAGTGGGGCGTCGCCTCGCAGCGCACCCTGCGGCCGTATGTGTTCGGCATCTCGAAGGGCGCGATCATCCCCGCCACGTGGTTTCAGATCGACGAAATCAAGGTCATCAACAAAATCATCGACTCGCCCTGAGTCTGTTTTGATCCATGAAAAAAACACGAACCCGCCTCAAGACCCTATCCAAGCGCGAGATCCACCGGCGCTTCATCGACCAGTTGACGACAGAACTGGCCGCCATTACCGCGTCGGCGAAAGCGTCCTTTGCCTCGGCCACGGACGACGAGAACCGCGCGGAGCACAAGTATGACACCTTCAAGCTGGAGGAGTCGTTCCTGGCCCGGGGACAGGCCAAACGCGTGAAGGAACTGGCCGACGCCCTGGAGTCGCTCCAGATGCTCCCGCTGGACGACCTGCCGGAAGGCAGTCCCGTTCAATATGGCGCCCTGATCCGCCTGGCGGCCAAAACCGGAACCATCACCACCCTGTTGTTCGGGTCGGCGGCGGGCGGCGAGACCCTCGCCGTGGACGGCGAAGAGATCACCGTGGTGACCGCCCAATCGCCCTTGGGCCAGGCTCTTTCCGGCCGGACGGCGGGCGACACGGTCGAGGTGCAGATCGGCCGCGACCGCCAGACCTTCGCGATTGTCTCGATCCAGTGAAACGGCCGCCCCGGTCGGGGCTGGGCGCCGCCCAAACAGGCAGCCAAAGGGCGCATCTGCGATTAGTTGCGAGGCTTAGGCCTGCCATGGCCCGATGTTGTTGCGGCGTTTCGGCGTTCATGCACGGCGGCTTTCG
>CAYZVY010000272.1:0-5771 GCA_964481675.1 uncultured Verrucomicrobiota bacterium | reverse complement strand
TGCTGGTTTACGGGGCGAAGGTGACCGAGGACGGGCAGCCCGGGGTCAGCCTGGAAATGGCGATGGCGGGCGGCGCGCCGGCGCCGGGCGTCCTCACGGCGGGCCCCGGGGTGCAGCTGGATCTGTCGGCCGTGCGGCTGGCGAACGTGGCCGTGCTGGCGACGGGGCTGGACAATACGGGCTTCAAGCCGGGCGAGCGGCTGAACATTTCGGATTGCCGCTTCGAGGGGTTCGGCCGGGTTGAGCTGCGGGACTGCGATTCGGCGCTGGTGGCGGGGAATCGGTTTGCGTGGAACGAGCCGGGCGAGGCGCCGGCGCCGGCCGTGGCGACCGCCACGTGCAAGCTGACCGACCTGCGCCTGAACGGCATCTCCGGCCGCTTTCCGGCCGGCATGGACCTGGGGGCCGAGACGGATGGCGCGGTCACCTCGAATACCGTGGAAAACGCCGCGGCCGGCTTCGCGTTCCGGTCCTGCGCGAACCTCATGCTCCGGGCGAATGCGGCGCTGGGCTGCGGCGACGGGCTGCGGATGACGTCGGGGTCCGGGGCGGTCGAGGGCTTCCGGGTCAAGGGCGCGGCCCGGGGGATCGTGCTCGTGGCCAGCAAGATGCAGCTGGCGGACGTGCGGATCGAGGAGACGCCGGAGAATGGCGTTCCGTTTGTCCTGGAGAGCAGTTCGGCCGATCTGTTGAACGTGAACGTGACCACGAACCAGATCCGGCGGAGCGGGGCGGCGCCGGCGGGCGGCGAGGCGTGGGTGACGATTCTGCACTATGTGGTCGTGAAGGCGGGCGGGAAGGCGCCGCCGGGCAGCGAGGTGGCGGTGGCGACGGCGGCGGCGTCGGGCGGCCCGCCGGGCGGCCTGGCGGACCTGAACGTGCGCAATTCGCCGGCGCGGATTTTGTCGAGCGGCCTGACGCCGCTGCCGCGCACGCTGCGGCCGCTGGTGGTGCGCGGCTGGCGGATTGACGGCGCCGGGGTGTTCCGGGCGGCGCCGTTTTATGATTTGAAGGTGATGGGGCCCCCCGATCCCGGGACGGGCCAGAGGCCGGTGTTGAAGGCGCAGGTGATCGAGCCGCGCGACGGGTGGTACCGGCCCGAGCCGGACGCGCCGGCGCCGACGCTGGAGGTGACATGGTGAAGCCGTTCTGGATCAGGCTGATGGCCGCGGGGCTGCTGGCGCTGGCGGTGGCCGTTCCGCCGGCGGCGGGGCAGCGGGTGGTGAAGTTTCCGCCGCCCGACAGCAAGCCGCCGCCTCCGATGAAAACGCCGCCGCGCACGCAGTCGAGCGGCGAGGACACGGGCATCATTCCCGACTTCGGCCCCACCATGCGCAAGACGCAGGAGCGCCTGCCGCCGCCCCCGACCCTGCTGACCGTGATGTTCAAGGTCGAGTATGGCGAGAAGCTGAAGTACGTCTACCCCGACGGCACGGCGCAGGTGTTCGACCAGTGGAAGAGCTTTGCCGACGACGGGGTCAAGCTCATGGGGCTGGTCAACGAGCGGCTGATGGACGGCAACAACTACCAGTATGCCACGAAGCCGCTGGCGGCGCCGGGCTTCGATCCGCTGGACATTCCGCTGCTCTACATGACGGGCGACTACGATTTCATCCTGACGCCCGCGGAGGTGGAGCATTTGCGGCGCTACCTGACGGACGGGGGGACCATCCTGTTCAACGCGGCGCGGGGGCTGGACGATTTTTCCCGCGCGGTCGTGCGGGAGATGAAGAAGGTGTTCCCCGAGAAGTCGTTCATGCGGCTGCCGCCGGACCATCCGTGCTTCAACTCGCGCTACCGGATCAAGCAGGCCATGGAGATGGTCAACGGCGTGCAGTTCATGCGGCCGCCGGAGGTCTACGGGCTGGACATCGGGACGCGGTCCGCGGCCCTCCTGGTGCCGGGCGGGCTGGGCACGGCGTGGAGCGGCGGGACCTATCATCCCGCCGGCCGGCACGTGGTGGGGGAGTCCGCCGTGCGGCTGGGGGTGAACGCGGTCGCCTATGTGCTGGGCAACACGGAGTATGGCCGGTTCCTGTCGCAGTCGTTCCCCCTGTACAACGGGTCGACCACGCGGGGGGATGCCTTCCGCTTCGCCATGGTCCGTTATGCGGGAAGCTGGAACGTGAATCCGGCGGTGCAGAACAGCGTGCTGCAGGGGCTGAACGACAACACGGGGATCGACGTCGACTTCACGCCGGTTTACGTGGACCTGGCCGCGCCGGACCTGATGAACTATCCGCTGGTCTTCATGACCGGCCACTTTGATTTCGAGCTGGCGCCGGCCGAGGTGGAGAACCTGCGCGGGTATCTGCGCAAGGGCGGGATGATTTTCGCCTCGTCGGCCGCGGGGTTCAAGCCGTTTGACGAGGCGCTGAGGCGGGAGATGAAGAAGGTGCTGCCAGAGGGCGCCTTCATCAAGCTGCCGCCGTCGCATCCGCTGTTCAGCGGCGGCTGGAATCCGGTGGACACGGTGGGCTTCACCCCGGCGGCGCTGCGGGACGATCCCACGCTGGCCAACCCGCGGTTCGAGGCGATCCTGGTGGACGGGCGGCCGGCCGTGCTGTATACGCCGGACGACGTGCTGAGCGCGCTGAACCGCGAGTCGAACGCGTATGCCAAGGGGCTGACGCCCGAGGACGCCCTGCGGGTGACGATCAACGTGATTACCTATGCCATGAGCAACTGAGCATGAAGCTGACGATCCAGGATCCGGTTTTGCGAGAGGCGGTGGAGACCGTGGCCCGCCTCGTGCGGGAGAGCGGCGGCCGCGCCCTGTGGGTGGGCGGCTGCGTGCGCGATGCCCTGCTGGGGCGGGCGGTCACCGACGCCGACCTGGAGGTGTACGGGCTGGCCCCGGACGACCTGCTGGCTGTGCTGGGCAGGCGATTCAAGCTGGACCTGGTGGGGCGCGCCTTCGGAGTGGTCAAGCTGCATGGGGTCGCGGTAGACGTCTCGCTCCCGCGCAAGGAATCCAAGGCGGGGCTGGGGCACAAGGGCTTCGACATTCAGTCGGATCCGTTCCTGCCGCCGGAGGAGGCGGCGAAGCGGCGCGATTTCACGGTCAACGCGATTGCCTACGACCCGCTGGCCGAGGCGCTGATCGACCCGTTTGGCGGCGTGGCCGATTTGAAGCGGAACGTGCTGCGGCATGTGTCGGAGCAGTTCAGCGAGGATCCGCTGCGCGTGCTGCGCGGGATGCAGCTGATTGCCCGGTTCGGGTTCGAGCCGGCGGCGGAGACGGTGGCCTTGTGTCGCACGATCACGCCCGAGGGGCTGGCGGGGGAGCGGGTGTTCGAGGAGTGGCGGAAGCTGCTGCTGAAGGGCGAGGCGATGCGGGCCGGGCTGGATTTCCTGAGGGCGACGGGGTGGGTGGCGTATGCGCCCGAGCTGGCGGCGATGATCGGGTGTCCGCAGGAGCCGGACTGGCATCCCGAGGGGGATGTGTGGACGCATACGGGGCACTGCCTGGAGGCGTTCGCGCGGGACCGGCTGGGGGATGCGAAAGAGGATCTGATCGTGGGGTTTGGGGTGCTGTGCCACGATTTCGGGAAGCCGCTGACGACGCAGGTGGAGGACGGGCGGATCCGGTCGCGGGGTCATTGCGAGGAGGGCGAGGCGCCGGTTCGGGCGTTCCTGGCGCGGATGATGGCGCCGCCGGATCTGGTGGAGGCGGTGGTGCCGCTGGTGACGGAGCATCTGCGGCCGCACGAGCTGTTTACGTGCCAGGCGGGGGACAGCGCGGTGCGGCGGCTGGCGGTGCGGGTGGGGCGGATCGACCGGCTGGTGCGGGTGGCGCGGGCGGATCATTTCGGGCGGCCGCCGGCGCCGGTGTCGGGGTTCGAGGCCGGGGACTGGCTGTTGGAGCGGGCGCGGGCGCTGGACGTGCAGGCGCAGGCGCCGCGGCCGCTGGTGATGGGGCGGCATCTGGTGGCGATGGGGCTCAAGCCGGGCCCGGCTTTCAAGGGCATTCTGGATGCCTGTTACCAGGCGCAGCTGGACGGCGTGTTCCACGACGAGGCCGGCGGCCTAGCCTTTTGCCGCGGGATTTTGGCGGGGCAGGTGAAGGGATTGTGACGGGAGGGTGGTTGCGCGGTGTTGTTGCGGCGTTTCGGCGTTAACGGACGGCCGATTTCGGGCTGATCCGGGCTCCAGCTAGAGGAGTCGGACCCGGAAGGTCACGCCTCCTCGCTGTCGCCCGGCTGAGCCTCGAAATCGTCTCGCCCGTTTCCGCTGATCGAAACGCCGCAACTGACTTGCCATCGCGCGCCCTGCTCGCTGACGCTCGCATGGGCGGCGCGCGAGGCGGTTTCCGTGCAATGCCCGCGGGGTTGTCTTCTGTGGCTGCGGCCGCGGGCGGCGCGCGATGGTGCCCATAAAGCGCCCGCAGGGTCTTCTGTGGCTGCGGCCGCTGGCCGCGGGGATGCGCCTGTGGTTGCAGCCCAAAGTCGGCCGGCCGACTTTAGGCATAACATACTGCACGGCCGCGTGTTGTAACGATTTATTTTAGAGCCATAGCTCGTTCTGGCAGCGCGCCACTCCGGATGGATGGCGCTTTTCATCCGGAAGGCAAGCGCTGAGAAACCGAACTTCGAACATTCAACGTCGAACCTCCAACTGATCACCGATCACTGATTACTGATCACTTCTTCATCAGCACATCCATCGTACTTTGCGCGGGCCGCCTCAAATCCCGCACCATGCGTGCGGGCGGGGTCGCGGGCGGGGTCAGGTGTGCGGGCGGGGTCAGGTCTCAACATTCAACAATTGACAGCTGAAAAGGAGCGTAACTGCGGAATGTGGTCAAAACGAGCGAATGCAAAATGTTGAATGTTGAGACCTGACCCCGCCCGCATTGAATTTTGAGACCAGAAAGACGATGATGTTTCGATTTTTACCACAAGGGACCCGGTCTTCCCACGACCAGAAAGCCGGAGTCCGGATGGGTATCTGTGGGATGTATTCTAGGCGGCTGACGGGAAGTTCCATCCAGGACTGTCTTCTGTGGCCGCGGCGATCTTAATCGTAATCGGATTGCCTGTGTTGGTGTGAAGGCGCCGGCAAGTTGCCGCGGCCAGCGGCCGCGGCCACAGAAGAGCATTATCGGGCGATGGGCATGACGGGTGGCGCAAGCACCGCCCCTACACCGTGCGCGATGAAGAGGCGTGCCGCTTGAGGATGTCGGCGGCGATGTCGGCGGCCGCCGAGGTATGGCCGATGCGGCGGGCATTTTCGCCCATGCGCGCGAGGCGGGGCGCGTCCGAGAGCAGCGAGCGGATCTTGAAGCCGGCGTCCTCGATGTCGAAGAGCCGCGCCGCGGCCCCCGCTTCCAGCAGAAACTCGCAGTTGCGCTGCTCCTGGCCCGGTATGGGGTCGATGATCAGCATCGGCTTTCCCTTGGCCAGCACTTCCGAGCTCGTGAGCCCGCCCGGCTTGCTGATAACCAGGTCCGCCGCGTCCATCAGCTCGTGGATGTTGTTCACAAAACCGTAGACCGTGGCCGCAATCCCCAGTTCGCGGGCCGCCGCCTCCGCCTGCTCCTTGAGCGCGGCGTTGTTTCCCGCTACCACCAGCAACCGGCAGCCGAGGTCGGCGGCGCCGGTCGCGCGGATCAGTTCCACGGCCG
Source organism: uncultured Verrucomicrobiota bacterium (assembly GCA_964481675.1). Lineage (GTDB taxonomy): Bacteria > Verrucomicrobiota > Kiritimatiellia > CAIKKV01 > CAIKKV01 > CAIKKV01. Next base: position 145 of record CAYZVY010000272.1, on the reverse strand, counting down.
GGCCGACCCCGCAACCGCCGCTCAGCAGCAGGACCGCCGGCTGACTCGGGTCCAGGTTCAGGCGGCGGCGCGCCTCCGCGGGCGGCAGGCCGGTCGAGAAAACCGGGTCGATGGGAATGCCGCTGACGGCGATGCGGTCGTCGGG
>CAYZVY010000271.1:0-5847 GCA_964481675.1 uncultured Verrucomicrobiota bacterium | reverse complement strand
GTTGTTTTAACGCCTAGACTTACCACGGTGGATCACGGTTGTAAGAGGGTGGAACACGGTTACAGCTCCTGCCAAGGCAGCGCGATCACGCGAGGGGCCAGTTGCTGCCGTCTTGGGCAGCGGCAGATCACATAGCCCGTTTCAGCGCGCGGCGTCTCGCGGAGGAACTTAACCAGGTGCCGGGCATCACCCGCATCGGGACGGGTGTTCCATTTCACCTCGATGGGGATGATGCGGTCGTCGAGTTCGATGACCAGGTCGATTTCCATGCCGTCCTTGGTCGCGAGATAGTGAAGACGGCCTCGTCCGAGATATTGGATTCGCTTCCATACCTCGGTCACGACCCATTGCTCGAAAAAACGGCCGGGATCGACAAGTGGCGTTTCGCGGGTCGGGGTCAGCCCCCGGGCGGCGTGACACAGGCCGAGATCGGCGAAAAAGAAGCGAGGGGTTGACAGGAGGTTTTTGCGTGGATTCTGGGTGTAGGCGGGAAGCCGAAAGCCGAGGAACATGTCTTCGAGCAGCTGGTAATGGGATTTCACGGTGGGTTGGGACAGTCCGACTTCCTGGGAGATGGCGGCGTAATTGGTCATGCGGCCGGATTCGGCGGCGGCCAGACGCAGGAAGTTCACGAAGGCTCCCCAATCTTCAACCAGTGCCTCTTTCCGTATTTCCTCCTCCAGGTGCGCTGTTGCGAAGGAACGGAGGATGGGGCCTCGATCCGCTTCGTCCAGGAGTGCGATGCCGGGCAATTCTCCGAAGGCCAGGCGCTCTTCGATTCCGGCAGCGGGAAACATGGATGTCAACGGGGATGTAGGCGTCAGGGGAAGGAGAGGGGGCAGAACGGATTCATGGGGAGACGGGGCGGGGCGTTCCGACATGACCAGTGGGTAGAGTTTGTGCATCATGCACCGGCCCGGTAGCAAGTTAGTCCCGGCTTTCCGGAGTTTGCGTGCTGAACTTCCGCACAGGATGAAACGCCAACGCGTTCGATCCTGGTCGTAAAGGACTTGCACCGCATCAAAGACATGCGGGACCCGTTGGGCTTCATCAACGAAGACGGTCAAGGGTTTCGGGCTTTTTGGAAGAGCTTCGCATTCTCTCCGAAAGGCGCCTGGATCCGCCAGAAGGCGCGTTCGGTCTTCGGGATCGGCTAAATTGTAGCGGAGTGCGGGTTTATCCAGAATGTTCGACAACAGGGTGGTTTTGCCGGTTTGCCTTGCCCCAAAAACAATGTGGACAAACGGTTTTACCAACTCAGTTTGCAAAACAGGGCGAATCCATCTATCAAGCATGTCTGCTTTATAAAAGAAGCATATATCTAAAGTCAAGCATGGAAAAGATAAAATCGTCTAGTTGCCATCTGTGTGCCTAAGTTCTCAATAAAAGGCCGATCACACATACTGCCGGGCTTTTTCGTCCCGCACCTGGGCCACGAGTTCGATGAGCGGGCGGACGGGGCTGATGTTGATCTTGGGCAGCAGGACTTCCTCGACCTGGAAAAACCCGACCGATTGCGCCATCTGGACGTGAATGCGGATGGGGCGCAGTTTGCCCTTCTCGATGGTCACGCTTTCCACGGCGGCGGCGGAGTAGCGGTGGATGTCGCCGGCGCGCGGATCCTCGTTCAGCATCATGGGGATGCGCGCGCGGCCCTTGGCCATGTCGCAGCCGTCGGCGATGGGAATCAGACCGGCTTCCATGGAATGGATTTTCGTCTTCGCCATATGGCCGATGATGCCTTCCAGGGCCACGGACCGGACGGCCACGCGCACGGGCATGGAATCGGGATAGAGCGCTGCCAGCATGCGGTCCAGGATGGGGAAGGCCAGCATGAGGCTGTGCTTCTCGTGATCCTCCCGGCCGATCGTCATGCCGATGTCGTGCAGGAAGGCGGCGCCCAGGATGGCCACCATGGCGTCGTCGTGCGAGCCGACGCCTTCCTTCTCCAGGGAGAGGGGCACGCCGGCGTCCGTCAGCAGGCTGGCCATCCGGATGGCGTTCAGCGTTACCACGCGCATGTGGACGGGGCCGTGGTCGTTGAAGTTCAGGCGGACAATGGAGACGGTGTTGGCGTAGTCCTGGAGCGCCTGCACCTCCGGATCGGCCAGCAGCCACTTTGCCGCCTCAAGCGGCTTTCCCGACAGTTGCTTGATCAGGATCCGGTCCAAGGCGTGTTCTTTGGGTGATTTCATCGTTTTCAGGATAGGACACCGGTTTGATGGCGTCAAGCGCTTGTGTTTTCGGCGAGTGGATGCGGGAGCCTGCACTTTATACGCAAATAGGTCATGAATGGCGTGGCACGGCCTTTCTAGGCCGTGTCCTGGCAGCTTGGAGGCCTTTTATCGCGAAGGGAAGAGTTGCCACGCCGCCGCATTGACGTTTCCAGCGGGTGTTTGTGCCATCTGTTGGGCGAGCGTTCTGGATTAGTCGGGGACACGGCCTGGAAAGGCCGTGCCACGCCTTTCGTCAAGCAGGTTCAGTGAAATGAGATCGTATAGGGAACAGGCGGGAGCTCCGCCCTCCGTATTTAACGCTTTAGGAATGCATTGATGCTTTCATTTGCGAGCACTTCTGATATACTAACTTGTACGAAGGAATCCTCTGACATGACAGACGACTTTATCCGCATCCGCGGTGCCCGGCAGAACAATCTCAAGACCCTGAACCTGGACCTTCCGCTCCACTCGTGGATCACCATCACGGGTGTCAGCGGGTCCGGCAAATCCTCGCTTGCCTTCGACACCATCTACGCCGAAGGCCAGCGGCGCTATGTCGAGACCTTTTCGCCCTACGCCCGCCAGTTCCTGGACCGCATGGACAAGCCCCAGGCCGACCGCATCGACGGCATTCCGCCCGCCATTGCCATCGACCAGACCAACCCTGTCCGCTCGTCCCGCTCCACCGTCGGCACGATGACGGAGTTGAACGACCACCTCAAGCTGCTCTTCGCCCGCGCCTCCCGCCTCTATTGCCGCCAGTGCGGCAAGCCGGTCCAGCGCGATACAGTGGACGGCATCATCGACCAGTTGATGCCGCCAGGGTCAACCTCCGCCGCCAAACCGTCTGCCATGATGGTCACGTTCACGGTCAACCTGCCGGAGAATTTCTCGGTGGAGGAGGCGTCGGGCTTCCTGCAGAAACAGGGCTATGCCCGCCTGCACAAGCGCGAGGGCCGGAAGCTCGAAGTGGTCCAGGATCGCGTGCCCCTGGAAATGTCCCGCCGCGGTCGTATTGTCGAAAGCCTCGAGGCCGCCCTGGTTCGTGGCGGCGGCAAGGTGAACGTTTATGTGGAAGACGCGGCCGGCCAGGAGGGGGAGCCGCGCCGGTTTTCGACCGGCCTGCACTGCGCCGACTGCGACATCGCCTACAAGGATCCCACGCCCGCCGTCTTCTCGTTCAACTCGCCCATCGGAGCCTGCGAATCATGCCGTGGCTTCGGCCGCGTGATCGGCATCGACTACGGCCTGGTGATTCCCGACGAGCGCCTCACGCTGGCCGGCGGCGCGGTGAAACCCTGGCAGACGCCCAGTAACGCCGAATGCCAGACCGACATGATGAAGTTCGCCAGGCGGCGCGGCATTCCGGTCAACACGCCGTGGAGCGACCTGACGGCCGACCAGCGCCGGTGGGTGATCGACGGCGAGGGAGAGTGGGACGCGGGGGTCTGGTACGGCATCAAGCGGTTCTTCGTCTGGCTCGAGGGGCGCAGTTACAAGATGCACATCCGGGTGCTGCTCTCCAAATACCGCACCTACGGGCCCTGTCCCGCCTGCGGGGGCGCGCGGCTGAAGCCCGAGGCGCTCTGGTGGAAGCTGGGCGCGGAAAAACACAGCATTCGCGATGTCATGCTGATGCCCATCGACCAGGCCGCCTCGTTTTTCACGGACCTGGCCCTGCCGAAGCCCTACGACGAGGCGACCGAACAGCTGCTTGGCGAAATCCGCACCCGCCTGGCCTACCTGGTCGAAGTGGGGCTCGGCTATCTGACGCTGGATCGCCAGTCCCGCACCCTGAGCGGCGGGGAGGTGCAGCGGATCAACCTCACCACGGCCCTCGGCACCTCGCTGGTCAATACCCTGTTCGTCCTCGACGAGCCCAGCATCGGCCTGCACCCGCGCGACATCCGGCGGCTGATCCAAATCCTGCGCCGCCTGCGCGACGCGGGCAACTCGCTGCTGGTGGTCGAACACGACCCCGATCTCATCCGCGCCTCCGACCGCCTGATTGACATGGGCCCCGGGCCCGGCGAGCGGGGCGGCTCCGTGGTCTACGACGGCCCCCTGGACGGACTGGACGCCTGCCGCGCCTCCCGCACCGCCGACTATCTGGCCGGCCGCCGCGAGGTGGAATCCGACCCCGGCTCCCGCCGGCCCGTGCCGGCCAATCATCCCGCCCTGGTCATCGAGGGGGCGGCCTCCCACAACCTCAAGGGCATCGACGTCCGCCTCCCGCACAACCGCCTGGTGTGCGTGACCGGCGTGAGCGGGTCCGGCAAGTCCACCCTGATCCAGGATATCTGTTACCCGGCCCTGCGCAAGAAACTGCACAAGCCGTCCGACGCGCCCGGCGAGCATCGCGGCCTGAAGGGCTGGGAGCGCTTCGGGGACGTGGTGATGGTGGACCAGTCGCCCATCGGCAAGACGACGCGGTCCAACCCGGCCAGCTATGTGGGGGCCTGGGACGCGATCCGGGCCATTTTTGCCAAGGCGCCGCTCTCGCGCGAGCGGGGCTACACCACGGGCACCTTCAGCTTCAACGCCGGCACGGGCCGCTGCCCCGCCTGCGGCGGCAACGGTTTCGAGCACATCGAGATGCAGTTCCTGAGCGACGTCTACCTGCGCTGCGCCGTCTGCGACGGCCGCCGCTTCCGGCCCGAGATCCTGGAGGTGCGCGTGGCGGGGCAGGGGGGCGGGCGGAAGGACGCCTCGATTGCCGACCTGCTGGAGATGACCGTGGAGGAGGCCTGTTCCTTTTTTGCGGATTCCGCCGAGGTGAGCCGTGTGCTGTCGCCCCTGCGCGAGGTGGGGCTGGGCTACCTGCGGCTGGGGCAGCCGGTGCCGACCCTCAGCGGCGGCGAGGCGCAGCGGCTGAAGCTGGCCGGCTTCCTGGCGGATGCGGGCGGAGGCGGCAAGCCCCTCCTTTTCCTCTTCGACGAGCCCACCACGGGGCTGCACTTCGACGATATCGCCGTCCTGCTCAAGGCGTTCCGCCGCCTGCTGGCGGAGGGTCATTCGCTGATCGTGATCGAGCACAACCTTGATGTGATCCGCGCCGCCGACTGGATCGTGGACCTCGGGCCCGAGGGCGGCGGCGCCGGTGGCGAGGTGGTCTGCGCCGGCCCGCCGGACGCCGTCATGGCCTGCGCGGCCAGCTACACGGGGCGCGAGATGAAGAGGGCGGCCGGAGAGAGCGCGGCCGGCGGTGCGTTCCTGGCGGCGGCCGCCGAAGAGCGGGCGCCTTACGGGGCGGTTCCGTCGGCCGTGCGGATTCGCGGGGCGCGGGAGCACAACCTGAAGAACCTGGACGTGGACATTCCGCGCGACGCGTTCACCGTCATCACGGGGATCAGCGGCAGCGGCAAGAGCACGCTGGCGTTCGACATCCTGTTCGCCGAGGGGCAGCGCCGCTACCTGGAGTCGCTCAACGCCTACGCCCGGCAGTTCGTGCAGCCGGCCTCGCGGCCCGAGGTGGATTCCATCACCGGCATTCCGCCCACGGTGGCTATCGAGCAGCGCACCAGCCGGGGCGGCCGCAAGAGCACCGTCGCCACGGTCACCGAGTTGTATCACTTCCTGCGGCTGCTGTACGTCAAGCTGGGCGTGCCGCACTGCCCCGACTGCAACG
>CAYZVY010000270.1:3345-5880 GCA_964481675.1 uncultured Verrucomicrobiota bacterium | reverse complement strand
AGGCCGCGGGCCTGGTCCTGCTGCGCAGCCTGCTGGTCGCCGGCACCGTATTCCTCGCCTTCCGGCCCAGTCTCCTGTGGCGGACGATCCTGACCTTCCCCAGCCGTCTCGTGCTGCTGCTGGACGATTCGGAAAGCATGACCGCCCGCGATACGGGGCTGACGGGGCCCGAGGCCCTGCGCCGCGCGCGGTTGCTGAGCGGCACGGCGGGGGAGGCCGCCGCGCCCGTCCACGATCTGGCCCGCCGCGTCGAGGCGATCGCGGACGGGTTGTGGCGCTACGAACGTTTCGTCCGCGCCGCCGACCGGACCGCGGAGCGGTTCTGGGCGGAGACCGAACGCGTGGGCCAGGATCTGGGCGGCCGTTTCGACGAACTGGCCCGGATGGCCCAGGGCGTCACGGGCCTGAACGGCGAGGTGCGCGGGGCCTGGGACGAGACGATCGCCTCGCTCCCCGAGACGCGCGGCGGCGTACAGGCCCTCTTTGCCGGGAATGTCGCGCCCTCGGCGCAGTCGTTCCGGGCCTGCCAACGGGCGCTGGCGGAGCTGCGCGACCGGTTCTATCGCCTGCAGGCTGACCTCGACCGGGCCGCGCTGGCCGATCCGAAACATCCGTGGCAGGCCGTCGTGGACCGCGAACGCGCCCAGTCGCGCCTGGACGTCATGAAGGCGGGGCTCGACGGCCTCTCCGCCTACGCCGCCGAGGAATTGAAGGGCCAGTTCGTCGAGTGCCGGCGGCTGATGACCGGCGCGGGCGTCCCGCTCGACGAGTTCAAAGCGGGCGGGCTGGAGTCCGCACCCGGCGCCACCGATCTGCTCGAACCGGTGAACCGGTTGCTGCGCGAGGAAAACCCGTTCCCACTCGCCGGCATTGTCCTGGTGACCGACGGGCGGCACCTGGGTGGCGGATCGGCCGGTGCCACGGCGCAACTGGCGGCACAGCGTGAGACGCCCGTCAGCGCCGCGGCCATCGGGGCGCCGCGTGAGCCGTGGGATCTGGCCATCCTCGGTGCGGTGGCGGCGCCCTTTGCCGTGAAAGGCACCCCTGCCGGCGTTCGGGTGGACCTGAAGACGGTGCTCCCGGAACCGGCCGAGGCGCGCGTGGACCTCCTGCTGGACGGTCGCGCCGCGGCCGGCGAGACGGTCAAGGCCGGTCCCGCGTCGTCGGCGCTCTGCGTGTCACGCTTCACGCCCGAGACGCTTGGCCGTCACCGGTACACCGTGCGGGTCTCCAGTCTGCCCGCCGAAATCGTTCCGGCCCGGAACAACAGCCGCGACCTGGTGGTGAACGTGCGCGAGGACAAGGTGCGTGTGTTGCTGCTCGACTGGAAGCCGCGCTGGGAAACGCGCTTCCTGCTCAATATCCTGCAGCGGCTGGACTTCGTGGAACTCAATGCCACGATTGCGGTCACCCGCGAGGACGCGGCGCTGGCGCGGGGCATCCGCAAGGGAACGTGGCCCCAGGACCGCGCCACGCTGGCCCTCTACGATCTGATCGTGATCGGGGACATCCCGGCCAACCTGCTGACCGCCGGGGAATGGGCGGACCTTCGCGACGCAGTGGAGAAGGGCGGCAAGACCCTGTGCCTGCTCGGCGGCGCGGGTGGCTCGGTGTTGCCCGCGGGTGACGTCCGCCAGGCCCTCTGGCCGCTCGCGGACGCGCCTGTGCCCTCGGGGCCGGCCACCGCCGGACCGCCCACCGCCGGACCGGCCGGTGACGGCGCGCCGTCCGATCCGTTCTGCCTGACCGAAAGCGGGCGACTGCATCCGCTGACGGAGGCCATGGCGCGGGACTTCCCGGTCACCGGCGAGGCGGGGATTTCCGGGTTGCGCCCCGACACCTGCGCGCTGGCGCTGGCCGCGCCCGGCGGCCAACCCGTCATCGCCACGCGCCGCGCCGGCAAGGGGCAGGTCCTGCTCGTGGGCGACGACCGGCTTTGGAAACGGCTGAATCCAGGCCACCTCGACGCCCATACGGCGCTGTACGTCAACCTCGTGTCCTGGGCCGTGGAGGCCGATCGCCTGGCGGCAGACGGGAGCGAGGCGCTGCTTCTCGACCGGCACGTCCTGCCCGCCGGCCGGGGCCTGCAGGTCTGGGCGTCGGCGGGCGCAACGGGTACGGTGGTCGAGGCCGTGATCGGCGAGCGGGTGGTGGCGTCCCGGGCGCTGGAGCGGATGCGTCCCGGCGCCGCGTTCGCCTGCGCGACGTTCCCCGCACTGCCCGCGGGCGACCTCCGGTTCCGCCTCCAGGGCGGCTCGGTAGTTTCGGGAACCGTCATGGTGGTTGACGACAGCCCGGAACTCGGGCTGCTGGCCCGCGATGACACGGTGCTGGCGGCGCTGGCCGGGGGCAGCGGCGGGCGCGTGGCCGAGGTCACGGACGTGCGGCGGCTGCTTTCGGAATTCGCGCCCCGGGAGCGCGTGGAGAAGAAGGAAAGGATCTGGCGGCTGTGGGATATGCCGCTGGTCTTCGCATTCCTGCTGGGCATCCTGACCGTGGAGTGGATCTGGCGCAAATGGGTGGGCTTGGTATGAG
>CAYZVY010000270.1:0-3245 GCA_964481675.1 uncultured Verrucomicrobiota bacterium | reverse complement strand
CCGGTTGTGGCGCGTACCCTCAGGGGGTTCCACCGCGTCACGCGCCTCTACGCGCTGGCGCGTCTGTTGTGCGGCGCGGGCCTGCTCTACCTCGTGCTGGCCCTCGTGGTCATGCATCTCGATCGCGTCTTCTTCCTTGCGCCGCCGGTCCGCGTCGCCCTCTCCTGGGGCATCCATGGCGTCGTCGCGGTGTATCTCCTGGCGGCCCTTCTGATCTTCGCGCTGCGCGGTCCGTCCCTGCGCCGGATCGCCTACGAACTGGGCCGTCGCCTGCCCGGCGGCGACGGCGAGCGGTATGTCACCATGGACAGCGTGCTGGGCGAAGCCCCCGGCGCGGCGCACGATCCGGTGCGCGGCGAACTGGTTGGACATCTCCGGCACGCGACCGAGGAACTCAGCCGGCGGGTTCATCCCGGCCGCCTGGTGCGCGACCGGCTGCTGGTTCGCCGCGCCCTGGGCCTGCTGGTCGCGGTGCTCATGTGCGGGGGGCTGGCCCTGCTACCGGACTACCAGTTCCCGCTCATGGCGCGCCGCTTCCTGCAGCCCACGGCCAACTTGCCGAAGCCGAGCTTCCTCCGCATCCGCGTGACCCCCGAAACGCTTGTGCTCGGGAAGGGCGAGGAGGTGGTGATCCAGGCCGCCATCGAGGGCGGAATTCCGCGCGTGCTGGCCGGGCTCTACCGCCTGGCCGGACTTGATCCCGGCCGCTGCCTGATGGCCGCCGCGCCGGGCTGTCCTGCGGACGTGCGCGTGAACCCGGCCAGTGCCCGCGACCTGACCCGAGTCCAGCGGCGGCTGTTCGTTTTCTCCCAGTCCGACGTTTCAGAGGGCTTCGGCTACCGCCTGCGGTGCGGCGATGCCGAGACGGCGGTGCACATCGTGGACGTCGTCGTGCCGCCGCGCATCGTGGAGATGCGGCTCGTCGCGACGCCGCCCGCCTACACGAAGCGGCCCGCCGTGGAACTGGTCAACCCCCAGCAGCCCGTGCCGCTGTTCCCGGGCACGCGGGTCGAGTTGCGGTTCGCCGTTGACCAGGACACGCCCGCTCGCGAGTTGCTCATCGGGGGGCGGCCGGGACCCGCCCCTGAATGGGACGCCGCCGCGCGGACGGGGCGGTACGCGTTCGTCATGAAGGACAAGGCCGAGATCGAGGTCCGGGTGCGCAACGGCCGCGGGTTCGCCAACAAGGAGCGGGCGCGCGTCAGCCTGGCGCGGCTCGACGACCGCCCGCCGGTGGTGCGGGTGCAGTACCCCGCCGGCGATCTCGCGGTGGCGCCGGGTGAACTGATTCCCGTCCAGGCCCTGGCGGAGGACGATCTGGAGGTGGCCGCCGCCGGGTTCCGGTTCCAGCTCAATCCGGACCTGAACCCCGACGCCGCCTTCCAGGAACTGCCTCTGGTCCTGCCGGAACCGCATGGCGGGCAGGCGGCGCTCAACGAGGCGTTCGACCTGGAGCAGACCAAGGCCGGTCCGGGCGACGACCTGCTGCTGTTCGTGCGGGTGCGCGATTCCGCCGGCAACGACGCGGAGTCGCGGCCGATCCGGGTGCGGGTCAAGGCTTTCACGCGTGGGGAGAACGAGCGCCGCCGCCTTCTGGCCCTGCAAACGGTCCGCGACCTGCTGGACGGGCTGGCCGCGAACCCGCCCGCCGCCGCGGCACCCGAACTGGATCGCGCGGCCTACGCGGGGGCCCTGAAGGCGGCGGCCGGCCGCGGCGTTCCGCTGGCGGAAGCCCCCGCGATGGACTCGGTCCTGCGCCTGCTCGAAGCGGAGCACCATTTCACGGACGCGGCCCGGCACAAGGAGGACGCGCGCCAGTTGAGCGCCGTACTGGCGGCGGCCTGGGCGCTCGGCGAACTGCCGGGCCGGCCGGCCGCGGCGGCGCCGGACCCGTGGCCGGCGGCGCTGGCCCGCGACACGGTGGCGCCGATGCTGCGCTCGCGGCGGCTCCAGAATGTGACATGGCGGCTGTTCGGGATGCGCGGTGAGGTTGCCGGGATGCGGCAGAAACTCTCCAGTGCGCCGGCCTCCGCGGGGGCGGCGGCCGGCGGGCGCGCGACACCCGAAACCGTCGTGCTGGAGGCGCTGGCCGCGGTCGAGGCGCGTCCGGAGGTGCGGACGGCGCGGCAGGCGGAAACGGCGCTGTACCGCCGGATCGCGGAGATCGAGGCGCGCGCCCAAACCGCGCCGCCGCCGGAAGGCGAAGCCGTCGAGAATCCGTTCGCGCCGCTGAAGCTCGATTCAGAAGTCAAGCGCCTGACTCCCGAGGACGCGAAGCAGGTGGAGGACCTGCGGAAGCAACTCAAGGCCGCCACGGCGGAGCGCCGCCGGATCGCCGGGGAGGCCCTGCGCGAGGCGGTGACCGCGGGGGTGGCGGCCCTGAAGCAGGCCGGCGTGCAGGCGGACCCGAAGGCGCTCGAGGCGTGGGCGGCGACCGCGTTCGAGCGGCTGGCGCGGCCGGGTGAACCGGCGGCGGATGCCGTCCGGCGCCTGGCCATCGTGCGGCAGGCGGCGGGCGTCGGGCAGACCGGGCCGGGACCGGCGGACGCCGTGACGGCGGAGGATAAGTCGCTGAGCCGCCGCGCGGAACTGCTGCTCGGCGCACTGGAGGAAATCGGGGTGGACCTGAGGTCGGTGGCGGACGGGACATCGGCGCTGGACGCGGCGGCCCTGAGGGAACTCCAGGGCGAGTTAAACACCGCCGGCTACTACCTGAAGAGCGGGGACCGGGCCGGAAGACAGGATGCGTGCAAGGACGTGGAGCGGGTGCTGCTCCGGATGCTCCAGGCCATTCGCCCGGCGCTGCCGCGCCTGCTGGCCGACGAGCAGCGTGCCCGCGAGCGGCTCCAGGCCTCGTATGACGCTGCCTGGGACCGTATGGCTGACGTCGCGCCGCCAAGGGTAGGAACGACGCTGACCGTCGGCCTCGCCAAATCCTGGGTCGAGGCCGATCTGCGCATGCTCGAAGGCGATCCCTTCGCGCCGCTCGTGCCGCGTCTGCGCGACATGGCGCTGCTGGAGTCCCTGGACGGCGCGCCGGTGAGGGCCGGTTCCGCTTTTGCGCCGACGGGGTTCCTGGCCCTGACCGGCACGGTGGCCGCCGCCGCGGCCGGGGAACGGCGGGCGGGGCAGCTCCTGGCGCTGGACTGGGAATGGGGCGACATCCGGGAGTCCCGCCGCGTCGCGGAGTCCGAAAAGGCGGTGGCGGCGGCGGTGCTCGGCTTGACGGCGGCGCAACTCGGCGC
>CAYZVY010000269.1:0-5890 GCA_964481675.1 uncultured Verrucomicrobiota bacterium | reverse complement strand
ACTGGTCTTCTCCGTGCTTCCGTGTCTCCGTGGTGAGGTTTCGATTGTGATGGTTGTGGTTCCGGCTATGCCGGGTTACGGTTTGCCAATGAACAAAGAATGCGATGTAGTAACGCTATGAGCCTCTATGACCTTCTTGTGGACCATCGTCCCGGATTGCTGGGACCGAAACACTGGCTCGCCAATCTTCGTTGGATGGTTGAGGAACTTGACAGTGCGGGGACGTTCGCTTTTCGAACGTGTCCCCTGGATGCGACCGAGCGGGAGTGCCCCTGGCCCGATAATGATGCGCCTGGGGCGCGCCGCACGTTGTTCGGTTTGAAGCTGGGCCTTCCCGCTGCGGTGGATGCCTGTGACTACCACGCGGATGGACTGACGCTGGCAGCGGCGGGCTGCCGATTTTCGCTTTGGATGCCGCTTGAGCGGTACGGCGCGCTGATGGAGCTGGAATGCGCTCCCGGTCAGGAGAGCGGGCTGGAGATTCTGGCAGCGCATGTCGTTGGACGACGCCCGGTTACGGACAAGCCCTTTTCAATGGAGGTGGAGACGGACGGGCGCGTGATCTGGCGGGATGGTGCCTACACGCTCGTCTTTCGTTTCCAGGCCCTGCGGGGTGCCTCCTCTGACACGGGGTTGGCGTTGAAGGCGGGCTCCGATGGAAGAGTGAGGCTTGCGGTGGCGTTTCATTCAGAGGAGGCGAAGGCGTTGGCCGAGGCGGAGGCATTGTTTTCAAACCCGGACAGCGTGCGGGCGGAGAGCCGCCGGGGATGGGAGGAATACCTGGCGTCCTGTCCGGTGGCGTCCTGGCCCGGAGACTATACATGGCAGAGCCCGACGGGGCCTGTGACGCATACCCGGGACGAGATCCTTCGGCGTCAATACTGGCACTGGCATTGCCTGCTGAGCAATGTCTACCAATTGCCGTTCAATCGTCTGACCGCGTTCATGGCGCCGGACAAGAGCAACTGGTTCGGATCGTGGAGTAATGATGGGCCCGAGTGTCTGCGGGCGCTGGCGCGCACCAGTCGTCACGAGCTGGCCCGGCAGTGCCTCGTGGAGTATGTGCGCACGGCGATCAACGCCGCCGGTGACCATTCCTGGTATCTGCATGGGACGGGTGAAGGCTGCCTGGGGGAACCGGGTGACGTGGGCCGCCTGTCGCACGGCCTGCCGACCATCGTGACGGCGGTCTGTGAGTATGTGGGCAGCACCGGCGACGCCAGTATCCTGGACGAGCCGGCGGGGGAGGGGGGAACCGTCTGGGAGAAGCTGCGCCGTTACATGCAGGTCGTGTACGCGCACCGCGACCACGATCAGGACGGTCTGGTTGAATGGGCGAATCTCTGGGAGGGCGGCCCGGACGACAAGGTCGGCCCCTTCTTCAGCCGGGCAAGCATCGCGGAGTGGATCGATGCCGTGCTGAATCTGGCCGACCCCGAGTTGGAGCAGTTCTACCGGCGCAACCTCTGTCCCGTCGTGAATCTCTACGAGCAGGGCTTCTTCCTGAAAGGGCTGCAGGCGCTGGAGGACTTGGCGCGCCGGCGCGGTGACGAGACGGTGGCTCACTATGCCAGGGAACGGTTTGAGCACACGCGCCGCGTTCTGGAGGATCGGCATTGGGATGGGCGCGATGGCTTCTATTACGACTGGGATGTGCGGGAGAACCGCCTGTCCCGCTCGAAAAATCAGGATGCGTTCTATCTTCCGCAGTATTTGCGCAACCCGGACCGTGCGGCGCGGCTCTTCACGCATCTGGATGACCCGGAAGAATTCGGTCTCCATTATACGCCGACCCTGGCCCGGAACGATAAGGGCTTCTCCGCGCAGGGGTACTGGTGTGGTGGGTATTGGCCCCGTGAGGCGAACTACATCGCGCTGGCGCTGGCTGCCGCGGGCTATCGCGAAAAGGCGTTGGAACTGCTCATCAAGGCGTTGTGTGCAGGCAAAGGTAAAGTCATTACGGAAAACATGAATCCCGTGACCGGCGCCGACAATTCGGGCATCACCGGGATGGCCTACAATGTGCTGGTCGCGCTGGCGTTTGCGGACCTTGTTGGCAGACTGCAGTGAATGGAGCCCCTATGTCGATTCGAATACCTCGCAAATCGGTGTTGACGATTGACGCCTCCCGGAGGCTTTTCCCGGTGAGCCGGGACCTGTACGGGCTGTTCTTCGAGGAGATCAGCCGGGCGGGCGATGGCGGGCTGTATGCCGAGTTGGTACAGAACCGCTCATTCGAGGATGCACTCGTCCCTGAAAGGTGCACTTACAAGGATGGCAAGCTGACCACCCCCGCCGGTTGGGAGACCAAGTTCCCCGAGCCGGGCTCCCTTCCCGGATGGGACGTGGTCCAGGAGGGCGATGCGAAAATCGCCGTCGGCCTCGACGCTGTGGAAGTTCTGAACCCGGCGAATCCGCTCTCGCTGCGGCTGGAGGTGGCGTCGATGAATCACGGACGAGCCGGGATTCGCAACGGAGGCTTCTGGGGAATTCCCGTGCAGGCCGGCGGGAAATACCGGTTGGCCTTGTATGCAAAGCTGAAAGACAAGGCCCCTGACACCGTCCTCACGGTGAGCCTGGAAGGAGCCCGGGGCGTTTATGCCGCGGCGCCCCTGACGATCACCGCCGGGGGATGGAAGCGCTATGAGGCCGTGCTCGAGAGCGGGGGCCCCGACACCCAGGCGTCACTGGTGATCAGTGTTGCCGCGCCAGGCACCTTGTGGATCGACTTCGTATCCCTTCTGCCGGGAAACACCTTCAAGCATGAATACGCCTGTTTCCGCGCGGACCTGGTGGAGTTGATGGCCGCTCTCAAGCCGCGTTTTCTGCGATTTCCAGGCGGCTGCTTCGTGGAGGGGTTCACGATCGAGACGGCGTCACGGTGGAAAAAGACCATCGGTAGGGACGTCGAGCGGCACGGCCAGTGGAACCTCTGGAGCTACCGGACGACGAACGGCATCGGTTATCATGAATACCTCCAGCTCTGCGAGGACCTGGGGATGGAGGGCATGTTCGTGGTCAACTGCGGCATGTCGTGCCAATCCCGCTGCGGCGAGTTGGTCCCCCTGGAGCAGCTCGACGAGTGGGTGCAGGACGCCCTGGACGCGGTCGAATACGCCAAGGGTCCGGCGTCAAGCACCTGGGGGGCGGTCCGCGCGAAGAATGGACACCCGGCGCCCTTCGGCCTGAAATACGTGGAGATCGGCAATGAAAACTCGGGGCCCGAGTACACGGTCCGGTACAAGGTGTTCCAGGAGGCACTGAAGCGGGAGTGGCCGGATGTCATCCTGATCTCGAACACCCACACCGAGAAGGAGCATCTGCCGACCGAGATTGTGGATGAGCATTTTTACAACGATTCCTATTTCTTCATTTCCAACCACGACCTGTACGACGGCTACGACCGCAAGGGCCCCAAGGTGTACGTGGGCGAATACGCAAACGTTGTCGAGTGCGGCAATGGCAATCTCGGTGCGGCGATCAGCGAGGCGGCCTTTCTGACAGGTCTCGAGAGGAACCAGGATATCGTTGCCATGAGTTCCTATGCGCCCCTGTTCGCGAACGTCAATCACAGGGTCTGGCATCCGGATTTGATTTATTTCGACAACCACCGCGCGTTCGGCACGCCGGCGTATCACCTCATTCGGATGTTTTCCGAGAATCGCGGCGACGTCGTCCTGGCCGCCAGCCTCGAGACGGAGCAGGGCTTGCACTTCTTGAGAGGTTGCGCTGGATTTGAGTCCGAGGCCGACTCGGTGTCATTCAGGAGCATCACGGTGACGTCAAACGGGACAACGCTGTTTTCGTCAGCCGGGCACAACCCTCTGTCACCCTGGCGGGAGGTGTCGGGAAAATGGGGCTTTGAGGATGGCGTGCTCCACGTTGTTGAAGGCGGCGAGAGCAACAGCGTGTCCTTCGGGGAGGTATCCTGGGGTGGCTATACACTGTCGTGCGAGGCGCGCAGTTCGCAAGGGGCCCCATTCCGCCTCCGCTTCCTGGACAATGGGCGGGCCGGGGGGGAGCGGAATTGCTTTGTGTGGGAAATCGGCGAGGGGGGCGAAAGCCGGATACGGCACCGGGCGGGCGGGTTGAGGGAATGGGTCGGCCCCGCAGCCCCGTATCGTGTCGAGCCCGGACAGTGGAACGCCTTCACGGTCACGATCACGGAGACGACGATTCAATGCCGTGTGAACGGAATCCTGGTGAACGAGGCGGCCCTGAAGCCGATGCCGGCCGTCTGCGCGGTGAGCACCTTCGACACCGCGACGAATGAAATCATCGCCAAACTGGTCAACGTCACCGACGATGTCCGGGAGACGGATATCCGGATCCAGGGCGCGGGCGGGATCGTGCCGGAGGCGTCGCTCGCGGTGCTCACGTCGGACAGCCTGTGGGATGAGAATACCTTCGACCAGCCGGTCAAGG
Organism: uncultured Verrucomicrobiota bacterium; assembly: GCA_964481675.1. Lineage (GTDB taxonomy): Bacteria > Verrucomicrobiota > Kiritimatiellia > CAIKKV01 > CAIKKV01 > CAIKKV01. Next base: position 1,465 of record CAYZVY010000269.1, on the reverse strand, counting down.
TCGTTCCGCGGACAAGTGTGTTATTGGGCGTCGGTCGGAACTTCACTTATCCCGTGCCGCCGCGCTCGGTGGTGATCATGCGAATCAAGGGGCATGTCAGTTCCGCAGGGGACCGTGACGCTTCTTAATCGTAATCATAATCGTAATCTTAATCTCCTCTGGCTTGGGGCTGAAGAAGCAGGATTACGATTACGATTACGATTATGATTATGATTATGATTTTGTTTCCGCCTATGCCGGATTACGCTTACGTCAAAACCCTACGGAACTCACATGCGCCAGTCCGCCCCACATCGGGCATTGTCTGAAAACCATGGAAGGCCAAGTCTCTCACCATGAACAGTCCCAATACGTTTGACCTGCGTGATCCCAACATCCGGATTCCGGCTTCGGTGAAGCCGCTGTTCGACCAGTTCATGCGTGACACCCATGTCACGCTTGGACCGGATGGGCTTTACTACCTGACCGGCACGACACCCTGCCCGGGGCGAACCAATATCTGGGATTACAACGACGGCATCCGTCTGTGGCGATCGCCCGATCTGCGGCACTGGGAGCCCCTGGGACTGGTCTATTCCCTGGAGCGGGACGGAACCTGGCAGCGGCAGTTCGGAGGCATCTGCCGCGAGGGCGTCAGCCCGACCGGCGAGCCCTATGAGGGCAAGACCGGGGCGGTGTGGGCGCCCGAAATCCATTACATCCGCAGCCGGAAGACCTGGATGCTGGCCGCCTGCGTTTCCGACCATGCCAACCGGCGCTCAGGGTCGTTCCTGCTGCGCAGCCTCTCCGGCGGGCCGGAAGGTCCCTACGAGAACATTGCCGCCTGCCGGGAGGGCCGGCTGGACCCGCACATTGACGTTTCACTCTTCGAGGATGAGGATGGGACCGTCTACTACCTTGCGCTCAACCGCTTCATTGCGCGGATGAAGGACGACCTGTCCGGGTTGGCGGAGTCTCTGCGCGAAGTCAACCAGGCGCCATGGGCAACGGAATACTGGAATGAAGGCGTCTACCTGGTGAAGCACGGCGGGAAATACCACCTCTGTCAGACCTTCTGGTCGAGGCGGAATCCGGACGGGAGTTTTGAGTACGCGGAGGCCCGGAATGACCCGGAACGTTTTTCTTACGACGGTATCGTCGCCAGTTCCGACACCATTTACGGGCCCTATGGCCAACGCTATCCGGCGATTGTCGGGGGCGGTCACAACAACCTGTTCAAGGACGCCCGGGGGCGCTGGTGGACGGCGATCTTCGGCAATCCGCGGGGAGCGGCAAATGAAGTCAATGCCTTCGACGGGACGCACGCCCATATCTGCCGTCCGATGATTGTGCCGATGAAGTGGGAGGGAGGCAGGCTCATGGTGGATGCGTTACGGGCCGTCTAGGTGCACAGGGTCCTGAATGGCGCCGCATGAACAAGGGGCGCATATGAGTTCCGTAGGGGACCAAGACTCTTCATAATCGT
>CAYZVY010000268.1:0-5931 GCA_964481675.1 uncultured Verrucomicrobiota bacterium | reverse complement strand
ATTACGATTACGATTGGGATTAGGATTAGGACAACCCGTGTTGGAGCTTGAGCCTGCTGGCTGATGTTGTGTAGAGTGCGCCATTTACCAGGAGGTTCACATGCTGCCGCCCCGTCCCGTCATCCGCTGGCCCGGAAAGAAGCCCCGCTCCGCGCCGATTCCGTTCTGCCGCGACCCGTTCGTCAACGTGGAACTGCTGCGGCTGACGCCGGACGCCGCCGGGCTGGACCGGTTCTGGATCTCGTCCTTCAACGGCGCCTTCGGCAGCCTGGGCGTGTGCGTGAACGAAATGGGCGAGGCGCGCACCTATCCCGCCGGGCACTGGCGGCATCCGGGCTTTTACAGCGCCGTGCAAACCGGACCCGACACGCTCTGGCTGTGCGGCAACCTCAACACGATGGCCCGCTTGAACCTCAAGACCGGCCGCTTCGAGTTTTTCCCGACGGGCGCGCCTGCGGCCCTCGTGTTTGCCGGCATGGCCTACGACGCGACGAGCGGCAAGCTGTGCGCCATCGCGTTTCCGCCGCCCAGGACCACCGCCGTGATTTTTGACACCAAGACCTGCAAGACGGTCAAGGTGGAGGTGCTGCCCACCTTCGACCATTACCAGCGGAGCAGCTTTCCCAATGGCGACGGCACCTATTCCATCGAGCTGCAGTGCCCCGGCCTCACCTTCGCCCGCTGGGATCCGCGGACGGACGGGATCCGCACCCCGCAAAGTGTTCCCGAATTGGAAGCTCACGGGGCGGGTGCCCTGGTTTACCGGACCGTGGCCGATGACGCCGGGCGGCGCTACCTGCCGGGGTTCGGCTGGTACAACACCCTGTCAGGAAAGATCGAAAAAGGCCCCCGCCCGGCGGATGACAACGTGGCCTGGTTCGCCCGCGACAAGCGCTTTTTCTATGGTCATAAAGCAGGGACAGCGTCGATCCTGCGCTGGAATCCGAAAACCGGCGAGGAGTCGGAGGCGGGCGATTATCCCGGGTCGGGGATCGGCTACATGAATCTGGCCCTTACCGGCTCAGGCCGTTTCATCGGGGTGAACAAGGACGGCCTGTTCACCCGGATCAACGCCGCTTCTGGCGAGATGGAAATGTCGCGCCTTCTGCCCACGGATGCCGTCCAGCCGGCGGATTGCGTCATCCGCATCGACCAGGACCGCGTGCTGGGCACGCCGTTCATCACGCAGCGGTTCTGGGAGGCCAACCTGCGCACGAAGGCGGGCTTCGACTGCGGGGCGGCGGCGCCGGGCGGCGGGGAGATCCTGCAGGTCTGGAACCTGGGCGGCAAGGTATACATGGCGGCCTACACCGGCGCCGAGCTGATGGAATACGATCCGGGCGCGCATCCGCACTTTCCCGAGAATCCGCGCGTGGTGGCCAGGCCGCCGACAGGCATGCGGCCCGTGAGCGCGGCTGACGACGGGCGGCGGATCTTCTACACGTGCAGCCACCATTACGGCCACCTGGGCTCGGTGGCCGCGCGCTACGACACGAAAACCGGTCTGGCCTTCTACAGGGACAATCCGCTGCCGGACCAGCAGATCGTCAGCCTGTGTTATGACAAGGCGTCCGACAGCCTGATGGCCGGCACCACATACGAGGCGGACTGTCAGAGCGCGAAGGCGACGACGGACCGGACGGTGATCGCGGAGCTGGACGCCGGGACGCTCGAGGTCCGGCGGCAGACGCCGGGTCCCGCCGGGGCGCAGACGGTCCGGATCGTCGGCCCCATGGGGCGCGGGCGGTGGATGGGAATGTGCACCGGAACGTTCGACGGGAAATGGGGCACGCGCTGGCTCGTGTTCGATGCGAAGGCGTTCGGGACGCCCGATGCGGAGTCGCTCCAGACCCTGGAGGGGTGGGGCGGCAAGATCCAGTATGCGGGCAAGCCGGGTCACGTGGTGATGAAGATCGGCACACGTTTCGAATTATGGGACATGCGGAAGGTGAAGCGGGTCAAGCTGCTGGCCGACAACGAGCACCTGGGCCACTTCTTCGTCCAGGGGCGGGACCTGATCGTCTGGAGCGCCTGGGACGTGTTCGTCCTGGAGAATGTGCTGTAGGGCGGGCGTGATCCTGAAGGCGTTGCGTTTCCCTCGCGAAGCGGGTAGGGCGAGGCCTCCGGCCGAGCCGCGCTGGGAATGGGTGTCGCGGCTCACCGGGGACGGTTCGCCCTGCCGTTTCATGAAAGGGGATGCGGGCGACTCACCGGAGACCCTTCGGACAAGCTCAGGGCAGACTGAGTGCCCTGCCTGAAACTCGATGTAATTGCTTTTGACTTTATAGTACTAGATTAGTACTATCACAGGAATGCCTAAAAAGATTCGAGACCTAATCCGGGATTTGAAAAAAGCCGGTTTTGTCGATCGCGGCGGCAAGGGCAGCCATCGAAACTTCACGCATTTTTGCGGCATCCGGATCACGCTCAGCGGCAATCCGTCACACGATGCCAAGCCCTATCAGGAGCGTGATGTTGCACAGGCACTTCGGGAGTCAAGTCATGAAGGAAAGTGATCGGTATCTGAAAATCGTGGAGTGGTCGGAGGAGGACTGCTGTTATGTCGGCACCTGTCCCGGGCTTATGCTTGGCGGCGTTCATGGCGACCATGAAGCCAAGGTTTATGCGGAACTCTGCCAGGCCGTCGAGGAATGGATTTCACTCTGTCACAAGGATGGGGTTCCGCTTCCGCCCGGCACGGCGGGAAAGACATACTCGGGGCAGTTCGTCGTCAGGGTCGGGCCGGATCTTCACAAGACTTTGGCCGTGGCCGCGCTGCGGCACGGGGAAAGTCTGAATACGCATTGTGTCCACTTGCTGCGCGAGGAACCCGTGCCGTACGGAGTCAAAAAGCGCGTGAAGAAACGCGGGACAAAAATAGCTGATAGCTAATAGCGGATTAATTCGCTATCCGCTATCAGTTATCCGCTATTCCTCTTCCCTCACCCGAACGTGTCGCGCATCTTCTCGCAATAGTAGCGGACGAGGTCCCACTTGCCGTCGGGCGCGATGCGGTGGTCGGGGCAGGGGATGAAGCCGCCCAGGGCGACCAGTTCCTTCAGCCGCGCCACTTCCTGGTCCACGGCCTTGCGGTCCCGCGCGAACACGGTCTTGTTCATGCCGCCGACGCCGCGGATGGCCTTCCCGTACTGCTCGCGCCATGGGCGGATGCTGGCCTCCCAGGTGCCGACCTCGATCGGGAACATGGTGTTGACGCCGTTCTGCAGCCAGGTGGGGATCAGGGCGTCGATCTTGCCGTCGCAGTCGAGCGAGCAGATGTCCAGCCCGTAGCGGGCGCACAGGTCCGTGATGCGCTTGTAGTGGGGCCCCACCTTTTCCTCGAACACGGCCGGCGAGATCAGCGGGCCGTTCTTGAAGCAGATGTCCTCCCAGAAGTGGGCGAAGTCGAACTGGGCGCCCGACTCCAGGGCCATCTTGACGTCCTGGTAGCAGAGCTCGGCGACCGTGTTGATGATCTCGGTGAACAGCTCCTCGTCATCGGCATACAGGTAGCTGGAGCCTTCCACGCCAAGCACGTTGCGGATCTGGCCGTACAGGCTGCCGCAATGCAACCCGTAGATGTAGTCCCGCTTGTCGGCCTGCAGGAACGCGAGCCCGCCTTTTTCGAACGGCACCATCTTGTCGTTCGCCCGCACCATCGTCGCCGTGACGCGCTCGGGATTCCACTTGTAGCGCCAGGCGTAGTGCGTCTCCCAGGAGAGGCGATCCTTGAGCAGGTGCTCGATTTCGGCGGGGATGGAGCCGGCCGTGGGCGACGTGACCACCACGACTCCTTCGCCGCTTAGAACATGCTGCGAGCCGTCGGGAAGGGTCTTGATGACCTTGCGTTCGAAATGCGGGTTCAGGCCGTAGGAGGGATGGAAGGCGCTGTAATAATTGAAGTCGAAGCCCAGCTTCTCGCTGATGACGGCGTCAACGGGGTTGCCGTCGCCCCAGCCTTTGGCTTCGGCTTCGGTGAGATGCCCTTCCGCCGCCCATTTGAGAAGGGTCTGGCCCCAGAAGCCGAAATGGACGACCGGCATGCGGTCATAGGGCTGGTAGCGCAGGATGGCCAGTGTGCGTTGGCGGTGGTTCATGGCTGTCTCCGGGTTTTGATTGGCGGAACCGGCTGAGGCGGTGTTATAGTTGTTGTGACCATGGAGCCGGTATATATAGCGAAAGCGGGGCGGAAGATGAAGTTCTTATTTTCAGGGGCGATCATCCTGACGGCCGGGCTCGCTGCCACGGCGTCCGCCGGCGGTTTCTTCGTCCCTTACAACGGCGGCTGGGAAGGGCGGATCGGCCAGGCCCGCTTTGCCGTGGCCTCCACGGACGGCGGCCGGCTGGAACTGCGCGATGCCGCCGGGAATGCGGTGGCCCGGCTCGGCTGGGAGTGCACCCCGACCCGGGCCGACGGGCAGCCGCTGATGGTGAGGCAGACGGCCGACCGTTCGCCGGAGGTCCGCTTCCTGGAGGAAGGCGACCAGCGCCTCGGGGTGCGGGTTCATTTCAAGCTTTACGACGACGCCGGCCTCTATCACGGCCATGGCATGACGGAAGTCTGGGCCTATCCGGACGGGCAGGTGTTTGTGACCGCCTGCGCCATGTTTGAGGATCCGGCGGCACACCAGGGCGTTTCGCAGGCCAGCCTGAAGCTCGAGGGGGCGGTCCAGTCCCTTGAGATCGGGGACGGGGGCCAGCGAAGCGGGGAGGCGGCGGCGATGCCGGTCTTTGTCACCGGCTCCAACGCGCCGCCGGCCGGCTGGCTGGAGTTCCAGGGCGTCAAGGATGCGACTCCGTTCGCCTTGTACTGGCGGCCCTCCTGGACCATGGACCACCATAATTTCGTGGCCCGCCCGGAAGGCGGTTCGCCCACCTACTACCGGTGGCCTGCCTACCTGAGCCAGGCCTATTACGGGTTTGGCCCGCCCCGCACCGTGCGCGTGGACAAGCTGGGGCAGGTGAGCCTGGACTGGGATACGGCGAAAACCGCGGATAAGCCCGGCGCCTGTTTCGGGGCCGTGTTCCGGCTGGTTGCCGGAAAGGGAAATGCGAAGGCGTTTGCGGCCATCGACCGGCAGCCGCTGACGCCCGAGGTTTCCGGCGGCGTCATCCACGCGGCGCTGCGCTTCGGCGGGCCGGGCTACAACGATCAGGAAGGCGCCTACGAAATCCGGAAAACCGGCGATGTGCTGCGCGTGGTGTTCCCGGCGGATCCGCTGGGCCGCACGGTGCGCGTGAAGGCGGTGGGGCTGTCGGGCCACGGTGCGGTGGTCGCGGAGGTGGACGGCCAGCCGGTGATCCCGCAGCTGGCGGGCGACGGGGGCATTGCCGACGATCCGCTGGCTCCCATCCGCGAGCAGCCCGAGGGGCCAGCCGACATGGCGCTGGTCACGCTCCGGCTGGGCGCGGCGCCGCGCGTGGTGACGGTCCGGGAGACTGCGGGCGTGCAGCTGGCGTACCAGAACCGCGATGCGTGGCGGAGCTATTGCCTGTACGGCACGAAGACGGGCCCGCGGTGGCCGGGCTTCCGGTTTTCGCTGGTGGACGGCCGGGCGCGGTACATGCGGAAATACGGGGAGCGGGAGTATGCGCTGGGCGAGAACCTGCTGACCTGGTTCTCGTTTTGCGGGTATACGCCGCTGCAGATCGCCGATCGGCTGGAGGATTTCACGGTCCTGCGCAACGGGCCCGACGAGGCCGTCTTCCGCTACTCCAGCCTGAACGGCAACGGGCGGGTCCGCTCCGTTTACGAGGTGGCGGTCCCGGCCGAGGCCCCGGCCATGACGATGCGGGTGAAGGCCGGGTTCCAGGTGCTGGAGAGCTGGCCGTTCCACAACGCGCAGTTTTTCGACGTGTTCCCGTTCCGGGGCGTGATGCCGCAGGACTGGTGGTACGGCGAGGTGCTGTTCGTGGCGCCGGACGGGCGGG
>CAYZVY010000267.1:0-5956 GCA_964481675.1 uncultured Verrucomicrobiota bacterium | reverse complement strand
ACGTTAGGGGGACGGCAGTTGCAGCAATCTGGCAAGCGCGGCGATTTGAGGTCGATCCGCCTTTTTGGCGAGCTTTTCCGCCTGGACGGCCAGGATGTTCGCCTGCTCAAGCTGACCTAAACCATACCGGATGCGGGCGGCTTTCAGGTACAGGTCCGCGGCCCGGACGTCGCCTTTCTCCGGCACTTTTTCGGTCTGGACCGCCGCGCGTTCCAGGGCTGCGGCCCGTTCCCCGAACCGCTGCGCCTTCTGCCACTGGTCGCTTTCAAGCCCGTACGCATCGGCCGCATCCTGCGCCTTTCCTTCCTGCGCCAGGATCCGCCCCTTCACGCGCGCCGCCACCGCCTCGAAAACCGGATCTTCCGTCACCTTGCCCCACGCCTTCCGGGCTTCGCCCAGTTCCTTGCGCGCCTCATCGAGTTGGCCGCCGCCCTTCAGCGCCTCCGCCTCCGCCAGGATCAGATGCAAATCCGCGCTCAGGCGAGAATCCCCTTTCCCTGAGGACGCGCTACGGTTCAGGTTCAATGCGAGGGTCGCCAGGAGACGGGCCTGTTCCGTTTTGCCGGGTTCGAGCGACAGGCGCGCCTCCGCGGCCGTGGCCCGGGATGCCATGACCCCATCATTGACCGACGGACGAAGGGCTTCGTGAGCGGACGACGCGAACGCCGCACGCGCATCGTCCAACCGGCCCAGCGCGCTCAGGCAGGCGCCGATCTGGTAGCGGTAGGCTGCGGCCGCGCGGCCGTCGTCCCGCACATACGCCCGCGCCAGGGCCCGCTCAAACTCCTTCATCGCGCCCGCGTAGTTGCCGTGGCCCAGCTCCGCCATCGCCGAGTCCCGCGCGATCCGCATGGGCTCGTCCATCGGCTTCGGCGCCGGCCCGCGCGAACACCCCGCGGCCAGGGCCGCGGCCACCATCAGGGTCAGGGTTATCCGGCTCACGGCTTCACCTCCGGGGTCGGCAGCGCCATCGGATCGATCAGCTCGCCACCCGCAGCGGGCTCGCCCGCCTGCCCCTCCTTGGCGCGGAACAGCCAGTGCTGCTGCATGTTCTCCACGGTCCGGCGCGTCTCGCGCAGCATCGCCTCCGTTTCCCGCAGGACGGGGCGCAGGTCCGTGTCGTCGATTTTCGTCGAGGCGGTCTTCAGCAGGTCCTGCGTCTTCTCCAGGGTCTTGCGCGTGTCGGCCACGATCGCCTTGATGTCGGCATCGTCCACCTTGTGCGTCGCGCTTTCCGCCAGCGAATTGACCTGCTCGGCCACGCGGTTGACCTGGTCCATCAGGAGCGGGATCTTCCTGGCCGTGCTTTCCAGGTCGACCGAAATGGTCTGGACCCGGCCGGCCAGCGTCTCGTCGTTCAGCAGCGTGCCGACCATGCCCTTGCCTTCGTGGATGCTGGTCAGGATGCCGTTCACGTTGGCCAGGATGCCCTGCACCTCCTCCAGCATCGGCACCACGGTGACGCGGACGTCCTCGAGCGCCTGTGACATTTTTTCAATCACCTGCACGTCCTCGATCGAGGGGATCAGGGCGTCGTTCGGCATCAGAGGAAAGCGCCGGTCGCCCGTGGTGATTTCGACAAACGGCTCGCCGAATACCTGGAATTTCTTCTTGATGATCGCCACGGAGTTGGTGCGGACCAGGTCCCGGAACCGGCCGCGCAGGATATAGGTGGTTTGCAGCGTGCCGCTCTGGTTCGGCACGATGTCGCCGACGCGGCCCGCGAGCGCGCCCTGGATCCGCACCTCCGCGCCCTGGTGCAGGTCGAGGGCGCCCTTGGGAGGGAACACCGTGCGCAGCTCGAAGTCCTTTTCGAACCAGCCCTGAGCGCGGCCGGCCAGGATGAAAAAGGCCAGGAACACGAGAATGCTGACCAGCACCAGCGCGCCGACCATCTCGTTGACAAATCGCAAACGGACGGGTCCACTCATACGCTTATATCCTTCCCGCGCGCCAGGTCCGGCCGCGCACCGTGAACGGAGCCGCATCCGTCTTCAGGATGCGCTCCACCATATCGTCTTCTTCCGTGATCCACAGGATCGCGGCGCCCCGGCCGCGCGCTTCCCGCGCCAGATCAAAACACACATCCAGCGCCAGGCGCGGCATATCCATCTCCGGCCGCTCCAGGATGACCAGGTCCGGCTGGCACAAAAAGGCCCGGACCCATTCGAACAGCCGCTGCTCGCGCTTGCGGAGCAGGACGGGCCGGCCCTCCGGAACGCCCTCCAGCCCGAAGCGGCGGGCCATCTCCTCGGCCTCCCGCTTCGGGGCCCCACCCCGGTACCGGAGCGTCCGGCAGGCCAGCAGCAGGTTCTCCATCACCGGCAGGTTGTAAACCCACCCGTGAAAATCAAACAGCCGCCCGATGCGGCCGCGGTTGCGCGCCTGCTCCATCGGCCCGAGGGCGGCCCAGTCAAGACCCCTGAAAAACACCTGCCCGTCCGCGCAGGGAAGCAGTCCCTGGGCGGCGTCGGCCAGCGGAAAATAGTCGAAATGCGTCTCCCGGAAATGCGCGGGCACGTCCATCCGCACCACCGCGGCCGCGCCGGGAGGAAGCACCAGGCTCACGTCGCAAAGCCGGTTTTCGGGCTGGTCCGGCGGATTGAGCGATGCGGCGCGGAATTCCAGGATGGCCGGCTGTTCATCCATACGTCACCGCCAGCATGAAGGCGAAAATCAGGACCAGGGCGAACGTGCTGCGCACGACCGACCGGGTGACGGCCTGGGGGATTTCCGTCAGGTTGCCGTGGACCCCGAGCCCTTCCGAACAGGCAATGGCGGCGGTGGCCATGCCGGGCACCAGGGTCTTGACCAGGAACCCGGTCGGATCGGGCTTGGCGACCGCCATCAGCACGCCTTCCAGGAAGATGTCCGGCGCGGGGGTCAGGCCCAGCATCGCGCCGACCAGGTACCCGGCCGTCAGGGAGACCACAGAAAAGACGACGGACAGGCAGAACACGGACACGCCGGCGCCCAGCACGCGGGGCATGACGAGATAGATCATCGGGTCGATCCCCTGCGCGTCGAGCACGGTCACGTCGCCGTTGACCCGCATGCTCGCCATTTCGGCCGCGATGGCGGCGCCGCTGCGGCCGATGGTGATGAAATTGACCAGCAGCGGGGTCAGTTCGCGGGTCAGGATCAGGACCAGCACGGCGCCGCTCAGGGAGGCCGTGCCGGCCATGGCGGACAGGAACTGGGCCTGGATCACGACGAGGGCGCCGACGAGCGCGGCGACCACGGAAATGAAGGGAATCCCCTGGACGGCGGTGAAGTAGATCTGGCGGATGAGCACACGGAGAAGAGGCTTGTTCCAGACGCCTGGCCGGCAGGCCAGCGCCAGGCTGGCGCAGATGAGAGCCGCCACGTGCGGTATCACCCTCAGGCGCCGCAGCGTGGTGCTTCCGATGGTTCCCAGTAACGACATGCCATCCTTTACAAGCGTGAGTCCGGTTCCCCGTCCGGCGGCAGGCGGGAGAGCGCATCCTGCGCGGCGGCCGTCTCGGCCTGCCGCTTGCTGGCGCCCCTGCCCTGCCCCATTTTCCGCTCGCCCGCCCGCACTTCCACATGGAATTCGCGCGCGTGGCGGGGACCCTCCTCGGAGAGAATGGCATAAAAGGGAGAGATCTTCCAGCGTTGTTGACAAAGCTGCTGCAATCGGCCTTTCGGGTTGGCCTCCGTTTCGGCGGCCTCGCCCGGCACCAGTTGCGGCACGAACAGGTGCCGGAAGATGGCGTCGCTCGCCTTCAGCCCCCCGTCCAGGAACGCGGCGCCCAGGACGGCCTCCAGCAGGTCGGCCAGGTTCGAGGGGCGCGCGCGGCCGCCCGTCTGCTCCTCGCCCTTGCCCAGCTTGAGCTTCTCGCCCAGGCCGATGCCGGCGGCAATGCCGGCCAGCGCCGCCCCGCTGGTGAGGCGGCTGCGCGCCGCGGTCAGGACGCCTTCGTCCTCGCCGGGGAACCGCTCATAGAGGTACGCCGCCGCCACGAGCCCCAGCACGGCGTCCCCCAGGAATTCGAGCCGCTGGTTGTCGCTTCCCGAGTCCGATCCGTTCTCGAACCGGAAGGACCGGTGGACAAAGGCCGCCTCCAGCCGCGACCGGTCGCGGAAGCGGTAGCCCAGCGCCTTCTCCAGGGCGCGGTAGGGATTTGATTTAAACAGGCCGATCATCATGTCTCCGCGCCTCACGCCCGGGGATGGAACTGCGCATGGACCGATTTGAGGCGGTTCTGGTCCACGTGCGTGTAAATCTGCGTGGTGGCAATGTCGGCATGCCCCAGCATGTCCTGAATCACCCGCAGGGGGGCGCCGTTCGCCAGCAGGTGCGTGGCGAACGAGTGGCGCAGCACATGCGGGTGGAGCGGGCGGCTGAGCCCGGCCGCCCGGGCCCGGTCGCGGATGATCGTCCAGAGGCCCATCCGGCTCAGGCGTCCCCCGCGGCTGTTCAGGAACACCTCGCGCACCTCCGGCTTCGGCTGGAACGCGGGGCGGGCCTCGGCCAGGTAGCGCAGCAGGGATTCGCGCGCCTTCTGGCCGAAGGGAATGACGCGCATCTTGCCGCCCTTGCCCATGGCGCGGACAAACCCCTCGTCGGGCCGCACCTCCTCCAGCGTCAGGCCGGCCAGTTCCGACACCCGCATGCCGGTGGCGTAGAACAGCTCCAGCACGGCGCGGTCGCGCCGGTCGAACCGGGTGTCCCCGTCCGCGGCCTGCAGCAGGCGGTCGACCTCCTTCATGGAAAGTGCTTCGGGCAGCACCTTCCACAGGCGGGGCGACTCCATCACCTCCGTCACGTTTTTGGCCAGCACCCCTTCACGCTGCATGAAGCGGAACAGGACCTTGATGGCGACCAGGCGGCGGGACAGCGTGGCGGTTGAGGCCCCCTGCTCCTTTTCGTGATGCAGGAAGTCCAGCACGTCGCGGCGGGTGATGGCGTTGGGCCCGTCGCGCCGCGCCGCCATGAAGACGCCGAAGCGGCGCATGTCGGAGGCGTAGGCCTGACGGGTATTGGCGCTCAGCCCCTCTTCAAGGGCGAGCGTGTCGACAAACTGCTCCAGCAGGGCCTGCATCCGGCGCCCGTCCTCTTCGGCCGTTCAGGGAAGCCGGCGGGGCCGGGGAACGGTTTCCGCGTCACGGACCGCGGGGATTTCGTTGGCGCCAAAGCCGGCTTCGGCGATGGCGTATTCGATGTTCTTGATGGCCGTTTTCATGCTGTCGTATTTCAGCGTCACCGAGTGGGTGCCGGAAAAGACGAGCGTTTCGTCGGACACGCCTTCCAACTTGGTGACGGCGTTCGAGACGGACCGGATATCGGACTCGCCGGAGACGCCGGCCAGATCGATTTTCACGGTCCGCAGATCCTGCTGGCGGCAGCCGGCCCCGAAGGCCAGCGGAACCGCCACCGCGAGAAGAATGATGAAACGTTGCATGGTCAGAAGGATAGGCAAAAATAACGGGCTTGTCCAGCGCCGAGGAAGGCCCCCGGAGTGGCCTCAAAAGCCCTCGAAAAAGATGTCGCGGAAGGGTCGTTTTTTATTGTTTCTCCCCCCCCGGTTTGATACGTTGGGCGGAACCACTTCAAGGGGGATTTTCAGCCGTATGACAGAGGAGCAAAAGGGGCCGACTTACGACGCCAGCAACATCGTGGTGCTTGAGGGAATGGACGCGGTCAGGAAGCGTCCGGCGATGTATATCGGCGACACGGCCGTCCGCGGTTTGCACCATTGCGTCTACGAAGTGGTGGACAACAGCGTCGACGAGGCGCTCGCCGGTTACTGCAACCAGGTTTCCGTCCGCATCAACAGCGACGGCTCCTGCTCCGTGACCGACAACGGCCGCGGCATCCCCGTGGACATCATGCCCAAGGAGGGAAAGCCGGCCGTGGAGGTCGTGCTGACCGTTCTCCACGCGGGCGGCAAGTTCGACAAGAACAGCTACAAGGTCTCCGGCGGCCTCCACG